>NZ_JANMBF010000046.1:0-18332 GCF_031360265.1 Phenylobacterium sp. | reverse complement strand
CGACGCGAACGCCCGCGACCTGCCTTGGCGCGTGCGGCCGCAGGGGCGACCGGCGGGCAAGCGCGCCGATCCGTACCGGGTGTGGCTGTCCGAAGTGATGCTGCAGCAGACCACCGTGCCGCACGCCACGCCCTATTTCCTGACCTTCACCGCCCGCTGGCCGACGGTGAGCGCCCTGGCGGCGGAGGCCGATGGCGAGGTGATGGCCGCCTGGGCTGGCCTCGGATACTACGCCCGCGCCCGCAACCTGCTGGCCTGCGCCAGGGCCGTGGCGCGGGACCACGACGGCGCCTTTCCCGATACCGAGGCCGCCCTGCGCGCCCTGCCCGGCCTTGGCCCCTACACGGCCGCCGCCGTGGGCGCGATCGCCTTCGACCTTGCGACCAATGTGGTCGACGGCAATGTCGAGCGGGTCATGGCGCGGCTGTTCGCTGTGGAAGAGGCCCTGCCCGACGCCAAGGTGGACCTCAAACGCCTCGCAGAGGGCCTGGTCCGCGATGAGCGCCCCGGCGACTGGGCCCAGGCGCTGATGGACCTGGGCGCCACGATCTGCCGGCCCAAGCAGCCGCTCTGCGACCGCTGCCCGATCTCGGCGCATTGCGCGGGCTTGGCGACCGGCGCGCCGGAAGCCTATCCCCGCAAGACCGCCAAGGCCATGCGTCCCCACCGCTTCGGCGTGGCCTATCTCCTGACGCGGGGCGACGAGGTGGCGCTGGTCCGCCGCCCGCCGAAGGGGTTGCTGGGCGGCATGCTGGCGCTGCCGACGTCGGACTGGCGGCCGACCCGCTGGACCGATTTAGAGTCGATAGCCGTCGCGCCAGCGCACCCAGTGACGGCCTGGCGCGAGGTCGGCGCGGTCGAGCACGGCTTCACCCATTTCACGCTGACCCTTGCGCTGTTGCGCGCCGAGGGCGAGATGGGCGGCGCAATCTGGACCCCGCGCGCGGGTCTCACCGCCTTGCCAAGCGTTTTCCTGAAGGCCGCGCGTGCGGGCCTAGCCGATCGTCTCTGATGGTGGTGGCGCTCGGGGGAAGACGAAGGCCAGGATCAGGCCGGCGGTCAGCGACATGGCCAGCGCCGCGGCCGGGATCGCCGGAACGCCGAAGTTGGCCAGCGCCACGCCCCCCAGCGTCGATCCCAGGGCCTGTCCGACAGAGATCACCGAGCCGTTGAGCGCCAGCGCCACCGGGGCGCCGGCCGTCATCTGGATCAGCCGGGTCTGGATCACCGGCGTGATCGAGAACAGCGCCGTGGCCGCCAGGAAGATCGCCAGCGCCACCAGGGCCTTGCTGGGCAGGCCTGGCGGCAGGGCGTGGTGGGTAGCGGCGAAATGGGTGCTCATGGCGATCGCCTGGATGGCGAAGCCCTGCAGGATCCAGGCGCGCCCGACGTTGCGATTGGCCGCCCGGCCGCCAAGCCACAGGCCGACGATCGACCCCACCCCGATCATCGCCTGGAAGGCGCCGACGCCGGCCCCCGTCACGCCCGCACCGACGCGGACGATGGGAGCGATATAGAGATTGACGGTCATGTTGGCAGCGAAGGTCAGGAAGGTGGTCATATAGAGCGGCCAGATCGCGCTGATCTCGAGGATGCCACCCGTTCGTCTGGGCGCCGGCGGAATCCTGGGCAGAAAGGCCAGCACGGCGACCAGCGCGATGGCCGACAACGCCGCGGCGACGAGGAAGGTCGAGCGCCAGCCGAAGATCGATCCGACCACGCTGCCCAGGGGGATACCCAACACGAAGGCGAGCGTCATTCCGCCCGCCACCATGGCGATGGCCGAGCCGCGCTTTTCCGGCGGCGCCAGCGACGCCGCCGCCACGCTGGCGGCCGGGCCGGACATGGCGCCAGCGAGACCCGCGAAAGCGCGCAGCACCAGCAGGGTCTGGAAATTCGGCGTACTGGCGCAGGCGATGTGCAGCCCAAGGCCCAGGCTGAGACCCAGGATCACCACCAGCTTGCGGTCGAGCCGGCCGAGCGCCCAGGCGGCCACCGGTCCCAGCACCGCCGAGGTCAGGACGTAGGCGGTCTGCAACTGGCCGGCGACGGCGGTTGAGACGCCCAGGTCCCTGGCCATGGTCTCCAGCAGGCCCGCGAAGATGAAGGCCGCCGAGCCGAACGCGAAGGTCACCAGGGTGAGGACGAAGACCCTGGGGTTCAAAGCGTTTGTCCGATCATCGAAGCCGCGCGCGGGTCACCGGCGCAACGTGCGCGGGATTGCCGGCGCGGTCCAGCGGTCAGGCGGCGATCTGGCTCCGCACCTTGGCGCGCAGCACGTCGATGGGGGCCAGGCCCTTGTCGGATTTGAAGTGCCAGTAGGTCCAGCCGTTGCAGGCCGGCTGGGCCTGCACCATGGCGCCGACCTTGTGGATCGAGCCTGAGAGATCGCCCACCACCAGGCTGCCGTCGGCGCGGACGCGGGCGGCGTGGCGGCCCTTGTCGTCATAGAGCACGTCGCCGGCGCGCAGCAGGCCCGCCTCGACGATCTGGCCGAAGGGGATGCGCGGCTCGGATTTCTTGGAGCCGGTCACCACCATCTCCTCGGCGGTCGCGGGGATCACCTTGGCGATGCGGTCCTTGGCGAGCCTGGCATAGCCCTCATCGCGCTCGATGCCGATGTAGCGCCGGCCCAGCCGCCTGGCGGCGGCGCCGGTGGTGCCGGTGCCGAAGAAGGGGTCCAGGATGATGTCGCCGGGCCGGGTCGACGCCAGAATCAGGCGATGCAACAGGGCTTCAGGTTTCTGGGTCGGATGGGCCTTGACCCCCGCGGCGTCCTTCAGCCGCTCCTCGCCGGTGCAAAGCGGCAGGCTCCAGTCCGACCGCATCTGCAGCTCGTCGTTGGCCATCTTCATGGCGTCGTAGTTGAAGGTGTAGCGCTTGCCGCCGCGCGACTTGGTCGCCCAGATCAGGGTTTCGTGGGCATTGGTGAACCGCGTGCCCTTGAAGTTCGGCATCGGGTTGGACTTGCGCCAGACGATATCGTTGAGGATCCAGAACCCCAGGTCCTGCAGGGTCGCGCCGACCCGGAAGATGTTGTGGTAGCTGCCGATCACCCACAGCGCCCCGTCGTCCTTCAGCACCCGGCGGCATTCGCTGAGCCAGGCCTTGGTGAAGGCGTCATAGGTGGCGAAGCTCTCGAAGCGGTCCCAGTCGTCATCGACCGCGTCGACCTTGGAATTGTCCGGACGCAGCAGGTCGCCGCCGAGCTGCAGGTTATAGGGCGGATCGGCGAACACCAGATCGACCGAACGGTCCGGCAGCGTCTTCAGCGCCTCGAGGCAATCGCCCTGGATGATGGTGTCGGCGGGAACGCCCATACGCGCCTCATTGAATCGGAACGCTGAATCCTGAGGCCTTATGGTGAAGGACATGTTGCCAAGCGTGGTGAACGAGGTGTTACCGGTCAGCCGTTGACCACTTTGGCGGCGCGTTCGAGCTTCTTCCGCGTGGCGATGACGCTGTTCTGCTGCTTGGGCATGCGGTTCCAGGCGTCCAGCGCGGCGACCTTGTAGGCCTCGGCGAGCGTCGGGTAGTTGAAGGTGTTCTCGACGAAATAGTCGAGCGTGCCCTCCAGATTGAGCACCGCCTGGCCGATGTGAATCAGCTCGGTGGCGCCTTCGCCGACGATGTGGACGCCCAGCAGGCGGCGGGTCTCCAGGGCGAACAGCATCTTCATGAAGCCCGAACCGATGCCCATGATGTGGCCCCGGCTGGTCTCGCGGAACCTGGCCACGCCGCACTCATAGGGAATGCCGCGCTCGCGGGCCTGCTCCTCGCTCATGCCGATGGTCGAGATCTCAGGCACCGAATAGATGCCATAGGGGAAGAACTCCGGCGCCTTGTGGCTGGGCGCATCGAAGGCGTGGCAGGCGGCGATCCGACCCTGTTCCATGGAAGTCGAGGCCAGGCTCGGGAAGCCGATGATGTCGCCGGCCGCATAGATGTGCGGGACGACGGTCTGGAAGGTCGCCTTGTCGACGGCGAGGCGGCCGCGCTCGTCCGGCGCCAGGCCGCAGGCGCCGAGGCCGAGGCCGTCAGTGGCGCCCTCGCGGCCGGCGGAGAACAGCACCATGTCGCAGCGCAGTTCGCGGTCGTCGGCCAGGACCACGCGGCAGGCCTGCGGGCCCTCGACTGTGGCGGAGACCACCTTGGAGCCGAACCGCAGGATCACGCCGCGCTCGCGCAGATCGTGAACAAACTCGTCGGTGACCTCGCGGTCAATGAACGGCAGGAGGCCGTCGTTGGGCTCGATCACCGTGACCTTCACGTCGAGGGCGGAGAAGATCGAGGCGTATTCGACGCCGATCACACTGGCGCCGACCACCACCAGCTGGCGCGGAATGCGGTCGAGATCGAGGATCTCGTCGCTGTCGACGATGGTCTTGCCATCGAAACCGATGTGCGAGGGCCGGTAGGGCCGCGTGCCGACGGCGATCAGGAAACGCTCGGCGGTATAGGTCGCCGCCTCGCCCCGGCCGCCCTCGACCACCAGGCGATGGGCGTCCAGAAAGCGCGCGGCGCCCCGGGCGCTATCGACGTTGTTGCGGGCGAACTGGTGCTCCAGCACATCCACCTCGTGGTCGAGAGTGATGTCCAGGCGCCGGCGCAGGTCGTCGACGCCAATGTTCTGCTTGGCCCGGTAGGCGCGGCCATAGAAGCCGCGTTCGCGCCAGCCGCTGAGGTTCAGCACCGTCTCGCGCAGAGTCTTCGACGGGATGGTGCCGGTGTGGACTGACACGCCGCCGACGCGTCGGCCGCGTTCGACGACCAGCACCCGCTTGTTGAGCTTGGCCGCCTGGATTGCGCCGCGCCGCCCGGCCGGACCTGAGCCGATCACGATCAGGTCGTAGTGGTTCTGTGACAAGGCGGTTCCCCCCGGCGTTCTGCGGGCGAGGGAACATTAGGCCGGCGGGCGTTAAGTAAGCTTTGCCCAGGTGTCGGACTTCCTAGGAGGCTCTGGGGCCATCCAGCGCACATAGGCCCCGTGCGGATGGGTCTCGGCCAGCAGCCGGTCCTCGCCCCCGGGCCAGAGCGTCAGGCGCACCTGCATGACCACCAGGCTTTCCGGCGATGGCTCCATCCGCAGCCAGGCGAACGGCGCGTCCGCCGCGGCCCGCGCGCCGATCTGCTCGATCGCCTGACGCAAGGCTGCCTGGGTCCGCGGCGGCATGTACTGCCAGAACACCGAATGAAAGAGCACGGTCGCCGCCCCGGCCTGAGGCGCGACCCGGCCTTGTGTCCAGGTCACCGCGTCGGCAGCATCGACCGTCACGCCCGCCGCCAGCGCCAGGTCGATGGCCGAGCAAATCCGCGCCAGCCGCTCGGTCTGGTCGGCCCAGATATAGGCCAGCAGCCTGCGGCGCTGATCGGGATCGCGCAGGTCGGTGGGCCGCCGGTCGCAGGCCGCCCGCGCGATCACCCGGACCTGGGCGCCGGTCGCCGGCGGCGGCCCCTGCCAGTCAGTGTCCATGGCGACCCCCGCCGCCGGATCGCCCCAGTGCGGAGCCGAGTCGAGGGGTCCGAAGCTGTAGTGATAGCGGTCCCAAAGGCTGTTCAGCCCGGCGCTGGCCCCGATCTCGAAACACCGCAGCGGCAGGCCGGTGGCGGCGGCGACCTGCAGGAACCCGCCGACCAGGCAGATCGAGCGACGGACCTCGTTGGTCTGCGGCTCGTGGGCCATGAAGGCGGCCAGCCGGTCGTGGCGTTCGATCATCGCCGGCCCCGCCGCCGCCCAGATCGCGCGGGCGTCGAGGGTCCGATAGGCGGCGGAGAGCGCGGGATCGTCGCCGGACAGCGCCAGTTCATGCAACGCCGCGATCAGTCGCAACGGCGTGGCCGCGGCAAACTGGGCAGCCACGTCGGCGTCAGCCCAGGGCTGCATCAGGGACCGGACCGGACCGCCCAGGGTCCAGTCCTCGGCGGCCCGTTCGAGGATTGCGGCGTTGAGCGGCGAGCCGCCGGCCAGGCAGTAACGGGACTGGGCCAGCAGGGCCTGCGGCACGGCGGGGTGATCTTCCATGCTGCTGGATCCCGCGGATTGGCCGCTCACATCAATCTTGATCCAATCGATCAACCTTCAAAGCGCAGTCCATCCTGGCGCGGCGCCCGGCCCGCCAGCGCGAGCTTCACCGGCGCCCAGCCCATGCGGTGGATCGCGCAGGGGCCCAGGGTCCGCAGCGCCTCGACGTGGATCTCGGCGTGATAGCCTTTGTGCCGGGCAAAGCCGTAGCCGGGATAGCGGGCGTCCATCTCGATCATCAGCCGGTCGCGGGCGACCTTGGCGAGGATCGAGGCCGCGGCGATCGACTTCGACTTGCCGTCGCCGCCGATGACGGTGCCGATCTCACACGGCAGGTCGAAGCGATAATTGCCGTCCACCAGGGCGAAGGCCGGCGTCACCGACAGGCCCTCGATGGCGCGGCGCATGGCCAGGCCCGCGGCGCGCAGGATGTTGAGGCTAGCGATCTCCTCGACGGACGCGAACCCCACGCACCAAGCCACGGCCTTGGCCTTGATCTCAGGCTCCAGTGCTTCACGGGTCTTGGCGGAGAGCTTCTTGGAGTCGTCCAGCCCCTTGGGCAGCCGCTTCGGATCGAGGATCACCGCCGCGGCGCTCACCGGCCCGGCCCAGGGTCCGCGCCCGGCCTCGTCCACACCGCAGACCGGGCCGCCGACGAAGGCGCGCTCCAGCCGCATGTGAGGACCCTGGGACATCAGCCCTTCACCGCGTCGTGGCGAAAGCAGTCGGTCAGGTGGTCGTTGACGATGCCGGTGGCCTGCATCCAGGCGTAGACGATCACCGGACCGGCGAACTTGAAGCCCTTGGCCTTCAACGCCTTGGCGACCTCGCCGGCGAGCTCGGTCTTGGCCGGCACCTGGCCGACGTCGGTCCATGTGTTTTGCAGCGGCTTGCCGCCGGTGAAGCTCCAGCAGAATTCAGAGAAGTCCTCGCCTGCGTCGCGCATCGCCAGATAGATCTTCGCCGAGCTGATCGCGGCATCGATCTTGGCATTCGACCTGACGATGCCGGCGTCAGCCATCAGCCGGGCGCGGTCGGCCTCGCCATAGGCGGCCACCTTTTCCGGATCGAAATTGTCAAAAGCCGCGCGGAAGGCGTCGCGTTTCCGCAGGATGGTGATCCAGGCGAGCCCCGCCTGGAAGCCGTCCAGCACCAGCTTCTCCCACAGCGCGCGGGACCCGTATTCCGGCACGCCCCACTCCGTATCGTGATAGGCCTCGTAGAGCGGGTCGCCGGCCATGCCGCGCCAGCCGCATCGGGAAAGGGTCGTAGACATCGCCCGCAGTTTCGGCTGACCCGGACCTGCGACACAAGCAGGAGTTCAGCCAGGGCCGCGACCGTGGCAGTCCTACCCGGCCTCTTCGCCGACAGCCGCCAGGAACCAGGCCGGGCGTTCGACCGTGACCGGCCGGGCATCGACCGTCAGGCTCGCGGCAAGCGCGCGGTCGAGGCGCAGCAAGGCTATGGCGCGGCCCTCGCCGGACGAAGTCACCACGCCGGCCCGCAGGTCGCCGGCCAGGACTTCGGCGCCGGCGGCGGGCGCGGGACCTTCGAAGGCGATCGGCAGCATGCGGCTCTTGATCTGGCCGCGTCGCTTCATCCGCGATGTGGTCTCCTGGCCGACGAAGCAGCCCTTCTGGAAGTCGATGCCGTTCAAGAGGTCGAAATTGGCCTCGATGGGGTAGGTCGTGTCGGCGCCCCAGTCGGCTGGGCCGGGCACGCCCAGAGCCAGCCTCTGCGCCTCGCGGGCGTCCTCGTCGGCCAGGGCCGCGCCGGCGGGAGGCGTCGCGCCGTAGCCGCGCCATCCGAGGGCCGGGAGGCGGGGATCCCTAAACAACCCGCTCATCCCCGCGAAAGCGGGTACCCAGGCGTTTTGTGTTTCAGAGGTTTGGCCGCCCGCGCCCTCTGGGGTGGTCGCGCCGCTACGGAAAAAACCTGGGTCCCCGCTTTCGCGGGGATGAGCGGAGAACAGGATCGACACAGGCGTCTCGTCCAAGGCGATCTCCACCTTGGCCCGCAGGCGATACATCGTCAGACGCTGGACGATCGCCGCGCGGTGCTCGGTCAGCACGTCCAGCCAGCAGCCGTCCGTTCGTCCGACGACGAACAGGTCGTAGAGCAGCCGGCCCTGCGGCGTCAGCAATGCGCCGAACCGCGCCTCGCCCGGGGCCAGCGTCGCCACGTCCTGGGTGATCAGCCCTTGCAGGAAGGTGCGCCAGTCGGGCCCCGAAACGGCGATCAGGGCGCGGCTGGGCCGTGGCGCAAAGGTCAGGGTCTGGCTCATCGGTGCAATTTGGGGCGTCCGGCGGTGGAGCGCCAGTGTGCCGGACTCGAAGTTCGCCTGAGCGTGGTGGCGAGCGCCGAGCGAACTTCAAGTCCTCTAAGCACACTGCAAATATGTGCTGTCTGGCGTGGCTAAGATTGGGAAATTCGCTCTGGGCCAATCCAAGCTCAGGCGAATTTCCCAATGCCACGCCAGCGCCAGTCGCCCTATAGAGGGTCGATGTCCCGCGGCGCGTTCCCGATCCTGTTCATCACCTCCAACCGCATCGGCGACGCCGTGCTGTCGTCGGGGCTGATCAAGCGGCTGGCCGACGAGATCCCCAATGCCCGCTTCACGATCGTCGCCGGGCCGGTCGCGGCCCCCCTGTTCGAGGAGGTTCCGACCCTCGACCGCATCATCGTTTTCGCCAAGGCCAGGAACGGCGGCCACTGGTTCGACCTGTGGCGCCAGGTCCGCAAGGAGCGCTGGGGCCTGGTCGTCGACCTGCGCGGCTCGGGCATCTCGCGGTTCCTGTCGACGCGGCGCCGCGCCATCTGGCGCAAGAACACCGGCTCGCCGGTTCACAAGGTTATCGAAGCCGCGCGCACCCTGAAGATCGAGGACGAACCGGCCGCGCCCTACATCTTCATCTCGCCGGAGACCAACGCCCGCGCCGAGGAGCTTACCGCCGGCGTCGGCCCGATCCTGGCGCTGGCGCCGGCGGCCAACTGGCTGGGCAAGACCTGGCCGATCGAGCGATTCTCCCGCGTGGCCATGCGCCTGCTCGACGCCGAGGGGCCGCTGAAGGGCGGCCGGCTGATGGTGCTGGGCGCGCCGCAGGACCATCCCCTCGCCAAGGGCCTGCGCGACGTGGTCATGCGCAACCAGTTCATCGACCTGACCGAGGACACCGACCTGCTCACCGCCTACGCCTGCCTGAAGCGGGCGCGGCTGTTCATCGGCAACGATTCCGGCGCCATGCACCTAGCCGCCGCCGCTGGAACTCCGACACTGGGATTGTTCGGCCCCTCCAACGAACAGCTCTACGGACCGTGGGGGTCGGACACGCGGGTGGTGCGCGGGCCGCGCGATTTCGAGCAGGTCCGGGCGGTTGACCCCGGCTTCACCCAGGCGCTCTGTCATATGATGGACCTGCGGGTCGACACGGTCGTCAGGGCGGCCGAGGACCTGCTGGCCGCCACGGACGGGGATCATGGCTGAGACTTACGACCTGATCGTCCGGGGTGGCGAGGTGGTGAACCACGCCGGCCGCGGGATGGCCGACATCGGCGTGCTGGGCGGCAAGATCGCCGCCGTCGGCGACCTGGCGCAGGCCTCGGCCGGCGAAGTGTTCGACGCGACGGGGCTGACGGTCATGCCCGGCGTCATCGATACCCAGGTGCATTTCCGCGAGCCGGGCCTGGAGTGGAAGGAAGACCTGGAGACCGGATCGCGCGCAGCGATCCTTGGCGGCGTCGTCGCCGTCTTCGAGATGCCCAACACCGAGCCCACCACCACCGACGAAGGCGCGTTGGGCGACAAGCTCGCCCGGGCCAAGGGGCGCATGCATTGCGACCACGCCTTCTATATCGGCGGCACCCACGAGAACGCCCGCTGGCTGGGGGAGTTGGAGCGGCTGCCCGGCTGCTGCGGGGTCAAGGTGTTCATGGGCGCCTCGACCGGCACCTTGCTGGTGCAGGACGACGCGGGCATCGAGCAGGTGCTGCGCCACGTCAGTCGACGGGCCGCCTTCCATTCCGAGGACGAGTACCGGCTGGCCGACCGCCGGCCCCTGGCCCGCACCGGCGACTGGACCAGTCACCCCGAGGTGCGCGACGCGGAGTCCGCCATCCAGTCCACGCGGCGGCTGGTGCGGATCGCCACGGCGCTGGGCAAGCGCATCCACGTGCTGCACGTCACCACCGCCCAGGAAATCGCCTTCCTGGCCGAGCACAAGGACGTGGCCAGCGTCGAGCTGACGCCGCAACACCTGACGCTGGAAGGCCCGGAGGCCTACGAACGCCTCAAGGGCTATGCCCAGATGAACCCGCCGATCCGCGGGGCCGAGCACCGGATGGCGCTGTGGGCTGGCCTCGCCAGCGGGGTCGCCGATGTGCTGGGCAGCGACCACGCGCCGCACACGAGCGAGGAAAAGGCTCGGCCCTACCCCGCCTCGCCTTCCGGCATGCCCGGCGTGCAGACCCTGCTGCCGGTGATGCTGACCCATGTGGCGGAGGGCCGGCTGAGCCTGGAGCGCCTGGTCGATCTGACCAGCCACGGAGCCAACCGCCTGTTCGGCTTGGCCGACAAGGGCCGCCTGGCCGAGGGGTATGACGCCGACCTGACGATTGTCGACCTGAAAGCGCGCCGCACGATCACCCACGCGATGATGGCCAGCCGCGTCGGCTGGACCCCTTTCGACGGGATGCCGGCCAAGGGCTGGCCCATGGCGACGATCATCCGCGGCCGGGTGGTGATGCGCGACGACGAGGTGGTGAGCCCCCATCTGGGCGAGCCCGTGCGGTTCGGCGAGACGCTGATTGCGTAGCCGCACCATTTTCGCGTGCTGAGCGAATCGAATCGCGAGGCTCGGGGATCACTGATACCGCTGATGTCCGACTTGAGGAGCACAAGCGATGAACGTCGCCAAACTTACGCTGTCCTTGACTGGCGCCGCCATGGCGCTGGCGCTGGCGCTTCCGGCTTCGGCGTCGTCTGTCTTCTCCACCGGCTACGACATGCCCAATGGCGACGGTACGGCCTCGGGCGGCAGCTACAACTACTGGGACAGGTTCTACACGGGCGCCGGGGCCACCACGACGGACGGCGCGGCGCTCAGCGGCGGCAGGGGCGATCTCACCGACGGGATCGTCGCGCCGGCATTCTGGTATCTTACCGAGAACGGCGGCGGCACGGGTCCCTACGTCGGCTGGTACGACGCCGTGACGCCCAAGCCGGTGGTCACCTTCCACTTCGCCGGTGGACCTATGATCGGCGGTATCAATATCCACATCGACAATAGCCATGTCGGCGGCGTGTATGCGCCCGGCGCGATCCTGGTCGATGGAATTTCGCGCAGCTTCACCGGTCCTGCGATCGGTTCGATCGGCTGGGTAGGCATCACCGGCCTCAGCCTGACCGGCGCCAGCCACACCATCGAGTTCGACCAGGGCCCCCTGCACGGTTGGACCTTCGTCAGCGAGATCACCTTCGACGGCAAGTCCGGCGGTGTCCCCGAACCGGCCACCTGGGCGATGATGATCACGGGCTTCGGCCTGGTCGGCGCGACCCTGCGCCGCCGCCGCGCCGCCTTCGCCTGATCGGGCCTAGGCCAGACCCAGTTCGAGCCGCGCACGGCGGGTCAGCTTGCCCGCGATCAGGGCGTGGGCGTTGGTCAGCCAGTCGGTGATGTCGGCGTCGCTGGCGGCGTCGAGCTCGACCGCAACCCAATGGCCCTTGGCGCAATAGGGCGCCTGGCGGCCCGGCCTGCCCTCGGTCAGCGCCACGAAGCCGATGGGGGTGACCTTGAACGACAACCCTCCGGCCAGGCCGCAGATGGCGAACACTTTGCCGCCGACCTTGTAGACGTCGGAGCCGCCCCACTGGACGACCCGGGTGGCCGCGGGCAGACCCAGGGCGACAGCCTCCACCTGCTCGCGGGTCATGCCGGCTTCAGGCCTCGACCCCGACACCGATCGGGCAGGTGACGCCCGTGCCGCCGATGCCGCAGTAGCCGGCCGGGTTCCGCGCCAGGTATTGCTGATGGTAGTCCTCGGCGAAGTAGAACTCACCGGCCGGCGCGATCTCGGTGGTGATCCGGCCGAACCCCCGGGCGCTCAACGCCTGCTGGTAGGCCGTCCGCGAGGCTTCCGCCGCCGCGCCTTGAGCCTCGGTCAGCGGATAGACGCCCGAGCGGTACTGGGTGCCCACATCATTGCCCTGGCGCATCCCCTGTGTCGGGTCATGGCCCTCCCAGAACACCTTCAGCAGCGCCGAGTAGCTGACCACCTTGGGATCATAGACCACCAACACCGCCTCGGTATGGCCGGTGCGGCCGGAACAGACTTCCTCATAGGTCGGATTGGGCGTCAGGCCGGCGACATAGCCCACCGCCGTCACCCACACGCCGGGGACGGCCCAGAACTTCTTTTCCTCGCCCCAGAAGCAGCCCATGGCGAAGATCGCGGTCTCCATCCCCTCGGGGTAGGGGCCTTTGAGAGGGTGGCCGTTGATGACATGGGCCTGGGCCGTGGGAATGGGATGCGCGCGGCCCGGCAGGGCGGTTTCCCGGGTGGGCAGTTCCAGAGCTTTGCGTCCGAACATGAGGTCTCCTTGCGGTCGATCCGCAAGATAGTCCTCCGGGTGGGCATTTGCACGCTTGGCGGAGGCTGACGACCCTGAGGTTTCGTGTCAGTCTGCGGTTTCAAATTCGGGAGAAACACCCATGCGACGCATCGTGACGGCGACTTTGATCGGCGGATGCCTGGCGCTGTTGACCGCGGGGGGGTCGGCGCTGGCCACCGGCGGCGCGGGCGGCATGGGCGGAGGCTCGATGGTTCCGTCCGGCCGGGACGGCGACCTGCAGAACGGCTCCGGCCCGCGCTATGATCCGGCGGCCGAATACGCCAAGGCCATCGCGGCCTTGAAGGCCCAGCAATACAAGGACGCCGCCAAGGCCGCCGAGCATGTCACTGACGCGGCGCCGAAGAACCCCGATGGCTGGCGCCTGCTGGGCGCGGCCAAGGCCGGCGCGAACGACTGGCGAGGATCACGACGGGCCTATGAGAAAGCGGTGAAGCTGACGCCGGAGGACGCCGCGTCCCATGCCGGCCTTGGCCTGGCGCTGGCCTACCTGAAGGACTCCAAGGCCCAGACCGAGGCCGACTGGCTGAAAGCCAGGGCCCAGGCCTGCGGCGACACCTGCCCCGACGCCGCCCGGCTCAAGTCGTTCACGACGGCGGTGGAAAGCGCCATGGCGCCCGCCGCGACCGCCGCGCCCAAGCCGAGCGCCCGGCTGGATCGCTCGATGCCGTTCGCCCCCTCTATGCTGTTTGCCCACTCAATGCTGTTTGGGGGCGTCAAGGAGGGTGACGCGGCCTATGTCCGAGCTGTCGGTCTGATCAATGAACGGCGCTATGACGAGGCCCTGGCCTCGCTCGACGCGGCCGCGGCGACCTTCGGGCCGCACCCCGACATCCTCACCTACCAGGGCTACACCTGGCGCAAGAAGGGCGACTACGCCCGCGCCGAGAGCTACTACCGCCAGGCCCTGGCCATCGACCCCAGGCACATCGGCGCCACCGAATACTATGGCGAGCTGAAGGTCGCCCGGGGCGACATCGCCGGCGCGCGCCTGATGCTGGCCCGCCTGGACCACCTCTGCGCCTATGGCTGCGCGGATGCCGAGGAGCTGCGCCGTTGGATCGACGCCGGCGGCGAACCGCAGCACCCCTAGCGGCCGCCGGGTTCCTCGCGGGCCTGTTGCTTGCGGGGCTCGCGGGCGGCGGCGTGCTGGCCGCCCGCGGTGAGTCGGCGATCCGCGCGATGCAGTGGATGGCGCCCGGGGCCGATCCCGCGCGCGTGCTCGGCTCGTCGCCCACCGAATGCCTGAGGCGTCCGGCCGACCCCTTGGTGGCCCATCGCGTGGAGGTGGGCCGAGCGGCTTTCCGCACACCCCTGGTGCTGGGCGGCCAGGCAGGCCGGGCGGGGATTTCCTGCGAGACCTGCCACCGCGCCGGGCGAAGCAATCCGGATTTCCTGTTCCCGGGCATCTCCGGCGCGCCGGGCACCGCCGATGTGACCAGTTCCCTGTTCTCCACCCACCGGGACAATGGCATCGATGACCCCAAGCCGATCCCCGACCTCTCTGGCCCAAAATCAGCGCTCAAGGTCAGCCAGGCGCGCGGCGACCGGAAGCTCGAGCCGTTCCTCGATGGCCTGATCACGCAGGAGTTCGATGGGCCCGAGCCCAGCCCCGCCGTGCTCGACGGCCTGGCGGCCTATGTCCGGGCGCTGGACCCCGCCGCCTGCCCCGCCGCGCCGCGCCAGCCGCTGGGCGTATCGATGCTGATGGACGACGTGCGGCGCGCGCTGCGCGCGGGGCAGGCGGAGATCGCGCGCGGCGACCCGGCCACGGCCCGCGTGATGATCGCCGCCGCCCGCACTCGCTTGGGGCTGATCGACGAGCGTTTCGACACCCCGGCGTTGGCCGCCAGCCGCCGCGCGCTGCGCGCCGCGGACCGCGAGCTCGCCGACGCCCAGGCCGGGCTGCGCGCCGGGCGCCCGGATGTCTCCGCGTCGCTGGCCGCCTGGCTCAGGCGATCCCGCCCGCTGGAGGCGCGGCTGGTCGGCCAATCACCGCGTTCGCTGTTCGATCCCGCCCGACTGGCCCAGGCCGCCAAGCGGCGCTTGCCCGGCTAGCGCGCAATCTGTATGACCCGCCTTCCGCCGGGAGGCCCGCCCTCCGCCGGCGTTAAGGTGCGGTGGCCGAGTGGTTGAAGGCGCACGCTTGGAAAGCGTGTTTAGGGGAAACTCTAACGTGGGTTCGAATCCCACTCGCACCGCCACCGTATAACCTATTGTTTTAACTGGGTTATTGTGGGTTCAGACTCCTAGAATCGCATGGTTGCTACACCCGATACGGAGTAGCACCAATGGCCACGGGCCTTATCCGCCGCAACGGTCGATATTCCATCCGTCGCGTGATCCCGAGCGACCTTCAACCGCATTACGGAAGGCGAGCGTCACGCTCGGACAGGGACCTGCATCTTCCCCTCGCCCCGCAGGACGACTTCGACAGCAGCTTCACCTGGCGCGTCGAGAGGACTGTCTCCCACGCACTCAGCCTGCAGTACGACCGGGTGCGATTCCTCTTGGAGCCCAACGATCTGACCCGCGACCTCGGAGGCAAGCGCGTCACCGTCTACGACTACCCCGACGGGCGGATGGAGATCCGCCACCAGGGTCGCGCCCTTCCCTACCGCACTTTCGACCTGGTCCGTCGTATCGACCAGGGTGCGGTCGTGGAGAACAAGCGGCTCACCGAGGCGCTGGAGCTTTGCCGACGAATGCAGGCGGACCTACCGCCCCTCAAGCGAAGCGTCACCGCACCCCGCAGATCAGCCCAGGGGCAACACATCTTCACCCAGCTATAGCCGCCCCGCAAAGGGGGGCACGCTGCGCGAACTGATGGCTCGGCGCACCGCCCTCCGCTCCACTCGTGACATCTCTAACGGTGAGAAATCGTGACTTCTCTATCCGGGGTGAACAGCTTACTTCATGCGCTCTTCATACCCCTCGGGCCACCGGTGAGGCGGCAAGGTGGAGCCCAATCCCAGATCGGGGTGCTCGATCCCCGCCAGAAAATAGGCCTCTGCAATACGTAGCCGGTCGAGGCCCCTCGCAATCGAAGCCGCCAGAGGATTCTCCGGGGGCGGCGCTGGCTTCGGCCGATCGACCAGCCAGCGCCACAACGACCGACTACGACGGGAAGCATCCCAGCAGCTCCCGGTCTCGAACGAAGTGCAGATTCCTTCCTCTCCCTTCCACAGGGCAACACAAAGCCAAACATCCGGCTTGTTACCGTACTGGAAGTCGAAGCCCATGTGCTCGATACAATCCTTCGAAACCCGCTCGAAGTCGAACTCGCCAAACCGGCGCTCGCCTTTCCGGGCCCGTTGAGGCTCACACGGAGTCCAACCCAAAGCCAAGGCTTCAGGAACAAGTTCTCTCGCGATCGCAGCCTTCATCACCTTCGGAGCAACCCAGTCGGGCCCACGAGCGCGGCGCTTCCTCGGCTTGGGCTTCGGCCTCAGCCTAGCCGGCCATGACCAAGCCTCGAGCGCCCGCACGATACTGGCGTCTAGGACTTTCAGTTTGACGAACGGAAGGCCCGCAATCCTCGCCCCTCTATCGATAAGGATCGTCAGCCAGGACTTCATGGTAGCCAATCTGACTTAACGGGTAGCCGATGATCGCTCCGACGTCGCGCGGCAGGAAATGATCCACGCGATACCGATCACCGAACTCATTGTAGGCTTCCACCTGATTTCGGCTCAATCGAGCGCTCGGCCCGAACTTCTGCTCGCTCATTTGGCCGAGATATGACCCCTCGTCGAGCACCGTGATTCTCCCGCTCCGGTCTAGCTTGACACGCGCACCGCCGGCGACCGGCATGCGGCCGTTTGCCATCGTGCGGACGCGACCCATCGCTTCGCCCAACTCGCCTTTCGCTCGTATCGGAAGGCCGTTGCTGGACCTGCGGCCCAGATACCCGAACGGCGCAGCGGCATATCCGCCGGCAAGCGCAGACTGGCCGGCTGCTGCCCAGTCGACACCCTGACCGTTCAAGACGTCTTGGACTATTGATGTGGTCGCGCCGCCGACGGCGCCTGCCTGTCCCGGCCGCCCCCGCGCAGAAGCAAGAGCCGTTGCCCCGCCACCTACTGCGGAACCGACATAGTCCCCAGCGGAGCCCAGCCGTCGCCTCTGTAGGTCCGTCATCGCCTGGCTAACGACGCCGCCGCTCGCGCCGACCCCGCCCAATATGGCGGCCTCCCGCGCAACCATTGGCGCAGCCTGCGCTATTCGAACGCCTCCAGCCAGCGCGGCGTCCACTGAGCCAAGAGCCGCGAGGCCAAGCCCCGTGCCAGCAATCTCGCCGATCGTACGCGCGGTGCGATAGTTCCTCGCATCATACTGATCTCGAGCCTGTTCCGTGGCCCAGCGGCTTCGCCACGCATCGCCAAGATCTGCACCCTGGGCCGCGTCGATGAGAGCCCGTCCACCGGCGTAGGCGCGATCACCCAGGCCTAGTGTGAATGCATCCTGCGCGCCTCTGGCCGCGGCCAGCGTCTGATCGACGCCCTGCTGAACTACGGACTTCAGCGCGGGCGGCGACGCTTGCCGCGACGGACTGGCGGGCCGAATGGTGGTCGAACTGGGACGCTTCTGAACGCCCGCGGACCTCCTCGACGGCTGTGGCGACAGCAGCTCAGACCCGAGACGATTAACTTCGGACTGAGTACGCAGAACCAGATCGCGCCCTGTTCGGATGGCATCGCCATAAGCCCTGTGCGCTGCAGCCTCGGCCTCCCGACCAAAGTTCGGGCGTTTATATACTTTGCAAACACGAGAAGCTGAGCTATAACAATCGGGCAAGCCAGAGAGCCCGATATGTCGATCCTTTCCGCCCCTCACTTCCATAACGAAGCCGCCGCCTTTGAGCGGGTGGAAAAGGTCATCTGGCCGCAAGGTCCGGTCTGCCATCACTGCGGCTGCATGGGCCGTATCAGCGCCATCCCGGCGAACCCTGAGAAGCGCGTCCGCTACGGCCTCAAGCGCTGCGGCGACTGCAAGCAGCAGTTCACCGTCCGCATGGGTACGATCTTCGAAGAGTCGAAGCTGCCCCTGCACATCTGGCTTCAGGCCATGCACCTGATGTGCAGCAGCAAAAAGGGCGTCAGCGCCCACCAGCTGCATCGGACGCTGGAGATCACTTACAAGAGCGCGTGGTTCCTGGCTCACCGCATCCGCGAGGCGATGCGCGACGGCGATCTGGCGCCCTTCGGCTCAGGCGGCGGCGACGTGGAAGTTGATGAGACCTACTTCGCCCGCGACCGCCGGTTCTCCCACCGTGGCGGCAAGAGCATGAAGGGCGTCGTCACCCTGGTTGACCGCTCCACCGGCCGCGCCAAGTCCATCGTGATCGACAACGTCACCAGCCGCACGGTCGGCCGGATCGTTGCTGAGAACATGGCGGCCGAGGCCCGGCTGATCACCGACTCCTCCAACGTCTACCTCCGCGTCGGCGCCACCTTCGCCGACCACAAGAGCGTGAACCACAGCAAGGAAGAGTACGTCTCCAAGTTGGACGCCAGCGTGCACACGAACACGGTTGAGGGCTTCTATTCAACATGCTTGGCCTTCTGGGGCTTCTTGGGCGTGGCCTTCCGCTTGCCACCCTTCTTGGCGCCAGACGCTGCGCCGTCAGAGGTCAACGGCTCGGGGTCAATACGGGCCGCGGTAACGCCGGGCAGTGAGCCAAGG
>NZ_JANMBF010000032.1:0-3170 GCF_031360265.1 Phenylobacterium sp. | reverse complement strand
CGATCGGCCAGGCCCTGTCGGGCGCGATGGCCCGGGGAGAGCTCGTCGGCCTGGGCCGCGCGGCCGGCTACGACCTTAGCGGGGCGCTTGGCGGATGATCCCCTATGTCCGCGACCTGACGTTCGAATATGGCGCCTGCGACCAGGTCTCGCCGCTGATCCGCCGGGTGGTGGCCAACAACCCCGGACCCTTCACCTTCCTCGGCACCGGCACCTATATCGTCGGCCGGGGCGAGGTGGCGGTGATCGACCCCGGCCCCGACCTGCCCGATCATCTCGACGCAATCCTCAAAGCCGTCGGGGGCGAACGGGTCACCGCCATCCTGATCACCCACCACCATTCCGACCACTCCCCCCTGGCCGGCCCGCTGAAGGCCGCCACCGGCGCCCCGATCTACGGCTGCGCGGTGGCCGGCCATGAGGTCGAGGACACCGGCGAGGTGAAGATGGAGGCCGGCCACGACCACGACTTCGCCCCCGACATCAGCCTCTGCGGCGGCGGCGAGGTGACGGGCCCCGGCTGGACGCTGCAGGCCATCCCCACGCCGGGCCACACGTCCAACCACATCTGCTATGCGCTGAAGGAGGAAAACGCGCTGTTCTCCGGCGACCACATCATGGGCTGGTCGACCACCGTCATCACCCCGCCAGACGGGGACATGAGCGACTATCTGGCGAGCCTGGCGCGGATCCGCGCGGGCGACTTCACCACGCTGTGGCCCACCCACGGCCCGCCGATCCGCGAGGTGACGCCGTTCATCGACGCCTATGCCGAGCACCGCCAGCAGCGCATCGACCAGATCCTGGGCGCCCTGGCCGCCGGCCCGGCCCGCATCAAGGACCTGGTCCCGCGCCTCTATACTGACGTCGACGCCCGCCTCTGGCCCGCCGCCGCCCGGTCCATGCTGGCCGCCATTCTCCATCTGGAGCGCCAGGGCCGGATCGCGGCCGAGGCCGGGCCGGACAGCCTCTACCGCCTGACCTGAATCGCCCGGCCGCGTCTGCCCGGCCGCGTCCGCCCGGCCGCGTCCATTGACAGCGGGAACGCCCTCGGTCCTTCTAAAGCCAAGCTTCGGTGAAAAAAGTCTTGTTCGGTCTGAGGCTCAGTAATCTCACGAGTTCCCCTTAAAAATGGAGAGTGCGATGAAATTGCCAATGCGTGCAGCGATTGCCGCCGGATTCGCGTTGTCGATAGCGGGCGCGGCCCGATCTGAACCCTGGGTAGATTACACACCCACCAAGGGAGTCTGGGACAAGACCTATGTTCACGTCGAGCCGTCGCGGATCGATGATTATTTGGTTGCGCTGAAAAAGACCTGGGTTCCGGCGCAAGAGAGCGCGAAGAAGCATGGATTGATTGATCAGTATATTGTGCAAGTGGCGGTCAACGCATCCACAACGGGACCGAATGTCATGCTCGGCGTGCACTACGTGTCGATGGCGGCCCTCGACCCCGACAGGACGCGCGACATGGCCCTGCAGGCGGAAGCCGAGAAGGCGTTTCCCAAAGCCGTGGCGGCGACGGAGCAGGAATCCCGCGCCAAATACCGCACGTTGCTGCGTGAAGAAATGTGGACCGGCATAGACTACGGCAAGTAGAAGCGCCGCAGGGCGGCGGTCGCTGAAATCCGCCGCCCTGTTGACGCCACGGCGGGAAGGGCGGCGGTGACACGGTCACGGCCCGCCGTTGGCCCGTCGCCGCCTGGTCCAGGCCGGAGGCGGCGCGTTCAATGCAGGCGGCGATGATCCGTCTGGTGCGCCAGGGCCGGATGGCGACGAAGGGTGAGCCTGGGCCTGAGAACGAATACCGGCATTCGTAGAACCTGCCTCCCCCATGAATGGGGGAGGCAGGTCCAACTTCACGCCTTCTCCACCGCCTTGGCCGTCGGCAGGACGTAGCCTTTCATCCGTTCGCGGATCAGCTTCTTGTCGATCTTGCCGGTGGCGCCCAGCGGGATGTCATCGACGAAGACCACGTCGTCGGGGGTCCACCACTTGGCGATCTTGCCTTCCAGGAAGCCCAGGAACTCGTCCTTCGAGGCGGTCTCGCCGGGCATCAGCTTGACCAGCAGCACCGGCCGCTCGTCCCACTTGGGATGCGCCGCCCCGATCACCGCGGCCAGCTCCGCCTTGGGGTGACCCACGGCGATGTTTTCGATCTCGATGGTCGAGATCCACTCGCCGCCGGACTTGATCACGTCCTTGGCCCGGTCGGTGATCTGCATGAAGCCGTGCTCGTCGATGGTCGCCACGTCGCCGGTGTCGAAGAACCCCTCGGGGTCGAGGATCTCCCCGCCGTCCCCCTTGAAATACTTGCCCACCACGAACGGGCCCTTGACCATCAGCCGGCCGAAAGTGGTCCCGTCGTGCGGCAGCCGCGCGCCGGCGTCGTCCTCCAGCTTCAGCTCGATGCCCACCGGCGGACGGCCCTGTTTCAGGGTGAAGCGCAGCCGGGACTCGGCGTCCATCTTGGCGATCCGGCCGGTGGGGGTGGCCAGGGTGCCGAGCGGCGAGGTCTCGGTCATGCCCCAGGCGTGGGTCACCGCTACGCCGTAGTCGTCGCGGAAGGCGCGGACCAGGGCCTCGGGCACCGCCGAGCCGCCGATCACCACGCGCTTCAGCGTCGTGGGCTTTGACCTGGTTTCGCGCATGTGGGTCAGCAGCATCTGCCAGACCGTCGGCACCGCGGCGGAGAAGGTGACCTCTTCGCTCTCCAGCAGCTCATAGACCGAGGCGCCGTCGAGCCTGGCGCCGGGCATCACCAGCTTGGCGCCGACCGCCGAGCAGGAGAACGCCAGCCCCCAGGCGTTGGCGTGGAACATCGGCACCACCGGCAGCACGGTGTCGGCCGCCCCGATGCCCATCACGTCGCACCCCAGGGTCACCAGGGTGTGGATGAAGTTCGAGCGGTGCGAATAGAGTACCCCCTTGGGATTGCCCGTCGTGCCCGAGGTGTAGCAGAGCGCCGCGGCGGTGTTTTCGTCGAAGCCGCCCCAGGTGAAGTCGGCGCCGTTGTCGGCCACCAGGTCCTCGTAGCAGAGCGCGTCGGGCATCCCGCAGCCCTTCATGCCGGCTGCGTCGGTGAGCACGACGATGTGCTTGACGCCCGGCATCTTGGCGCGGTGTTCGATGAGGGTCGGCAGGAAGGTCAGGTCGGTGAAGATGACCCGA
>NZ_JANMBF010000020.1:0-107017 GCF_031360265.1 Phenylobacterium sp. | reverse complement strand
AATAGACTGGGCGTGGCCAGACAGCCTGAAAATCCAACAAAATTGCATATTTTAAATTATTGCGGGACTGTCACCGTGTAAGCGGCGGGTTCACTACCACCGGCCCCCCCCCCCCCGAACCCCCTATTTGAATTCCGGCGCGACCCAGTTCGGCCTGATGTCCGGCAGGCCGCTCGAAACCTTGTCAGGGAACGCCGCCGGACGCTTTTCCAGGAACGAGGTTACCCCTTCGCGGGCGTCGCCCGAACGGCCCCGGGCCTGGATGCCCCGGCTGTCTGCCCAATGGGCTTCCATCGGGTGTGCGGCGCCGGCCATTCGCCAGATCAACTGCCGGGTCAGGGCGACGGACACTGGAGCGGCGTTGTCGGCGATCTCCCGGGCCAGGGCCCTGGCGGCCGGCAGCAGATCCACGGGCGCGTGCATCGAGCGCGCCAGGCCACGATCAAGCGCCTCTTGCGCCGGGAAGATGCGACCCGTGTAGCACCACTCGAGCGCAGTCTGGACGCCCACCAGATGCGGCAGGAACCAGGATGACGCCGCCTCCGGGTTCAGTCCGCGACGGGCAAAGACAAAGCCGTACCGCGCCTCGGTCGACACTAGGCGGATGTCCATGGCCAGCTGCATGGTGGCCCCGACTCCGACCGCCGCGCCGTTCACCGCGGCGATCACCGGCTTGAGACTGTCGAAGATGCGCAGCGTCAGCAGGCCGCCGCCGTCCCGCTGAGCCCCCTCGCGGGTTCGCGCCGCCCGATCCTCGCCGCCGCGCGCGTCGTAGTCAAAGGTCTGGGCGCCGGCCGAAAGGTCGGCCCCGGCGCAGAACGCCCGCCCCGCTCCGGTAACGATCACACAGCGCACGGCGTCGTCGGCGTCGGTGGCGTCGAAGGCTGCGATCAGGTCTCGCATCATCTGGGTGTTGAAGGCGTTCAGCTTTTCAGGCCGATTGAGGGTGATCAGGGCGACCCCGTCCTCAACGGCGTAGAGCAGGGTCTCGAAGGTCGGCGCGGCCATGGTTTTCTCCCGGTTTGGATCATTTCACGGTGCTTGACGGACGGTAGGTCAAGGCCCGCTATAGCCGGACAACGAAGTTTAATCGGCGACGGAGGCTGTCTTCCCATCGCCACGGGAGGAAGACCATGCACCCCTCGGTCCACGCCAAGGCGAACCCGGACAAGCCGGCCTATATCATGGCCTATTCCGGCGAGACGGTGACCTATGGCCAGCTCGATGCGCGCTCGAACCAGGGCGCGCAAATGTTCAGGAGCCTGGGCCTCGAGGCTGGCGACGCCATCGCGCTCTTCATCGACAACCACCCGCGCTACTATGAGATCCTGTGGGCCGCCCAACGCTCGGGCCTGCGCTTCACCTGCCTGTCGTCGAAACTGACCCCCGGCGAGGTCGAGTATATTGTCGGGGATTGCGAGGCCAAGCTGTTCATCGCCTCCAAGGCGCTGGCCGAGACCGCCCTGGCCGTGGCGCCGCTGATCGCTGGCGTGGGTCTCTACATGGTCGGCGGCGAGGCGGGTCCGTTCAAGAGCTTCGAAGACGCCCGCGCGCCGTTCCCGACCACGCCGATCGCCGACGAATCCGCCGGGCGCGCCATGCTCTATTCGTCTGGCACCACCGGCCGGCCCAAGGGGGTCAAGCGTGCCGGCGAGGTCGATCCGGCGATCGACGCGCCCAATCCGCTGGCGATGCTGGGCCAGGCGCTCTACGGCTGGACGCCGCAGACCATCTATCTGTCGCCGGCGCCGCTCTATCATGCCGCCCCTCTGGGTTGGTCGATCGCCGTGCAGTCGATGGGCGGCACCGTGGTGATGATGGAGCGGTTCGATCCCGAGGACGCGCTGCGCTTCATCGGCCAGTACCAGGTGACCTCCGCCCAATGGGTGCCGACCCACTTCGTGCGCATGCTGAAGCTGCCGCCGGAGGTGCGCGCGCGCTACGACATGTCCAGCTTGAAAGCCGTGTTCCACGCCGCCGCGCCCTGCCCCGTGCCGGTCAAGGAGCAGATGATCGCGTGGTGGGGCCCGATCGTTCACGAATACTATGCCGGCACCGAGGGCAACGGCTTCTGCGTCATCAATTCGCAGGAGTGGCTGGCCCACAAGGGCTCGGTCGGCCGGGGCCTGACCGCCCAGGTCAGGATCTGCAACGACGACGGCGACCCCCTGCCGCCGCGCGCCGAGGGCATGGTCTTCTTCGAGGGCGGCGGCCAGTTCGAATACCACGGCGACCCGGCCAAGACGGCGGACTCGCGCAACAAGCACGGCTGGACGACGCTCGGCGATGTTGGAAGGCAGGACGAGGAGGGCTTTCTCTACCTCACCCATAGCAAGAGCTTCATGATCATCTCCGGCGGGGTGAACATCTATCCCCAGGAACTCGAGAACCTGTTGATCGGCCATCCCAGGGTCGCCGACGTGGCCGTGGTCGGCGCGCCGGACGAGGAGATGGGCGAGAAGGTCGTGGCGGTGGTTCAGCCGCTGGACTGGGCCGACGCCGGGGACGATCTGCGCGCCGACCTGATGGCCTATGCGCGGGCGCACCTCAGCCACGTGAAGTGTCCTCGCGTGATCGACTTCATGGCCGAACTGCCCCGCCACGCCACCGGAAAGCTCTACAAACGCCTGATCCGCGACGCCTACTGGGCCAAGGACGGCGCCCGCATCGGGTGAGGGCTTGCTTTCCCGCTTGTGGGAAAGGGGGACCGTCGGCTGCTTCGCGGGAAAGGAAAGGCCTGCTAGACATCAAACGACAGTTTCAACAACAAGGAGCCAACAATGAACCCGGTGGAAATCAAGGACCTGCCCGGTCTGATCGGCACGGAAGTAGGCGTGTCAGACTGGGTGCTGGTGGACCAGGCCCGGGTCAACATGTTCGCCGAGGCCACCGGCGACCATCAGTGGATCCACGTCGATGTGGAGCGCGCCACGCGCGAGATCGGCGGCCCGATCGCCCACGGCTACCTGACGCTGTCGCTGATCCCGTTCCTCGGCCAGGGCATGCTGCCGGTCAAGGGCGTGACCCGGGGCATCAACTACGGTTCCGACAAGGTGCGATTCATCAATATGGTCCGGGTCGGCAAGCGCGTGCGCATGCGCCAGAAGCTGATCGGCGCCGAGCCCAAGGCCGGCGGCATGCAGCTGAAGAACGAGTGCACCATCGAGATCGAGGGCGAGGAGAAGCCCGCCTGCATCGCCGAGACGATGTCGATCATCTACGGGGGGTAGGGCCTCAGTCCGGCGAGGCCGCTTCCTCCGCGGAGGCGGCCTTGGCGCCGGACACCGCGGCCTCGGTCGCGGCCACCGTCACCGGCGCGGCCGGATCGCCGACCAGGGCGATGGTCTCGCGGATGTATTGGGCATGGGTGACGATGCCGATCTCCAGCCGCTCGCTGTTCAGTTCGACCTGCTGGGTCAGGAGCCCGGCGATGAATTCCACGTCCTGGCCCGGTTGGGCGGGATCGGCGCCGGGCCGGCGATGGGCCAGTTCGCTCATGAACACCGGCCCGCCGGAATTGCCCGGAAACACCGAGAAATCGAGCAGAAAGGTCGGGAAGATCCTGGCCGGGGCCACGGGATAGGACGCTACCCGGCCGGAGCGCAGGATCGGAAACCCCGCCGGGTTGGCGGCGAGCCCGCGCGGGAAGCCCAGCGCCATCATCTCATCGCCCGCACCGACCTGATACCTGGCGAAGGTGTCGTCAGCGGCCAGGTAGTCGGCCGGGATCGCGGCCCGGGCGAAGGGCTCCGGTGCGACAACCGTCATGGCGGCCACGTCGCGCGAGGGGTGATGGGTCCACAACTCATGGCCCTGGCCGTCGCGAATCCGCAGCGCCTGCGGCGCGTAGCTCCAGGAGCCGTCCGCGTTGGCGATGCGATAGCCGATGCGGGCGACGGCGCCGGGCATCTTTTCGAACACATGGTTGGCGGTGACCAGCACCGTGCGCGGATGGCCGTCGGGTCCGGGCGAGGAGATCAGGAAGCCGGTGCCGACGGTGCGGGTGCCGTCGCCGAGCGGTTGCTCCAGCTGAACCGTCGCCTGGATCAGCTCCATGGAGAGGTCCATGACCATGTCGGCCCCCGAAAGCTCTGGCTCGCCCTCGCGCCGGCGCGCGATCTCGATTGCGACGATACAGAACAGCTAAAGGGGTTGCCGCCAAGCTAAGAGCGCACGGATGAAATGCGCCGAAGTGACGCGCTGGCGGACAGGCGCGACTTGAGCGCCGGGTCCAGGCGCCGCATTTAGCGCCGATGAACAAGCCGCCAGAGCCTCCCGTCGCCGCCAAGCATCCCCGGCGGACCGAACAGCTGGGACGAGTCCGCGTCGATGACTACGCCTGGCTGAAGGACGACAACTGGCAGCAGGTGTTGCGCGATCCCAAGACCCTGCGGGCCGACGTGCGCGAACACCTCGAGGCCGAGAACGCCTACACCCAGGCGATGCTGGCCGCGACGGAACCGCTGCAGGCCCAGATGTTCGCCGAGATGAAGGGCCGCATCAAGGAGGACGACAGCTCGGTCCCCGCGCCCGACGGACCCTGGGACTACTATGTCCGCTACAACCTGGGCGCCCAGCATCCGATCCACGGGCGCCGGCCGAGGGGGCGGGCTGACGGCGAGGAGATCCTGCTCGACGAGGAGGCGCTGGGCCGGGGCAAGGCGTTCTTTCAGGTCGGCGCCGCCAGCCACAGCCCCGATCACGCCCTGTTCGCCTGGGCCTGCGACGAACAGGGCTCGGAATACTACACGATCCGGGTCAGGGACCTGGCCACGGGCCAGGATCTTGGCGACCCCATCGCGAGCGCCTATGGCGACTTGACCTTCTCGCCGGACAGCCGGTGGCTCTTCTGGATCTGGCGCGACGAGAACGCCCGGCCGTCCAGGGTGTTTCGGCGACCGGCGAGGGGTGGCGAGGACGTCCTGGTCTATGACGAGGCCGACGACGGCATGTTCCTCGGCGTCGGGACCACCTCGGACGACAGCCACATCGTCATCCACGTCGGCAATCAGGAGACCACCGAGCTCTGGCTGATCCCGGCCGCCGACCCGACCGCCCCGCCGGCCGTGGCCGAACCGCGCCAGGTCGGGGTCAAATACAGTCTCGACCACTGGACCGACCGCTGGGTGATCCGCACCAACGCCGACGGCGCCGTGGATTTCAAGCTCTCGACCAGCACCGCGGACCTTCCGGCCAAGGCCACGTGGCGCGACTGGATCGCCCACCGGCCGGGCCACTACATCACCGGCTTCGCCGCCTTCGCCGGCCACCTGGTGCGCGCCGAGCGGGTCGA
This sequence comes from Phenylobacterium sp., assembly GCF_031360265.1. Classification (GTDB taxonomy): domain Bacteria; phylum Pseudomonadota; class Alphaproteobacteria; order Caulobacterales; family Caulobacteraceae; genus Phenylobacterium. The sequence goes on along the minus strand of NZ_JANMBF010000020.1, from coordinate 101,724 downwards.
TGCGCTGGATCGGCTGGTGGTCACCGACCGTGCCGGCTCCGAGCACGAGGTCGCCTTCGACGAGGAAGCCTATGCGCTGAACCTCGAAGGCGGCTACGAGTACGACGCCACCACGACCCGTTTCGTCTATCAATCGCCGACCACGCCCCGGCAGACCTTCGACTACGAGCTGGCGACCAGGGCCAGGACGCTGCGCAAGACCCAGGAACTCCCCTCGGGCCACGATCCGGCCCTCTATGTGGCGCGCCGGCTCTACGCCAGGGCGGGCGACGGCCAGGACGTGCCGATCACCGTCCTGATGCGCAAGGACACGCCGCTCGACGGGAGCGCGCCGCTGCTGCTCTATGGCTACGGCGCCTATGGCCACGCCATGGACGCCAGCTTCTCGATCCGCAACCTCAGCCTCGTCGACCGGGGCTGGATCTGGGCCACCGCGCATGTCCGCGGCGGCTCCGACAAGGGCTGGGGCTGGTTCCTCGACGGGCGCAAGGAAAACAAGCCGAACAGCTTCACCGACTTCATCGCCTGCGCCGAGCACCTGATCGCGCAGCGCTTTGCCACCAGGGGCCGGATCGCGGCCTACGGCGGCTCGGCAGGCGGTATGCTGATGGGCGCCGTGGCCAACCTGCGGCCGGACCTATGGGGCGCGATTGTCGCCGCCGTGCCGTTCGTCGACGTGCTCAACACCATGAGCGACGTCTCCCTGCCCCTGACGCCGCCGGAGTGGCCGGAGTGGGGCAATCCGCTGGAGGACGCAGCCGCCTATGACCTGATCGAAAGCTACAGCCCCTACGATCGCGTGACCTCGCTGGCCTACCCGCCGGTGCTGGCGACGGGCGGCCTCTCCGACCCCCGGGTCACCTACTGGGAGCCGGCCAAGTGGGTGGCCAAACTGCGCGACCGTTCCACTTCGGCGGCCCCGATCCTGCTCAAGATCAACATGGACTCGGGCCACGGCGGCGCCTCGGGCCGCTTCGATTTCCTCAAGGAGATCGCGCTCGACTACGCCTTCGCCGCCTGGGCGTTGGACAAGGGCTGGGCGCCAAAATGATCATCAGACCGGCCGGCGAACAGGATGCCGACGCGCTGGCCGCGATCTATGGCCACGCTGTGCTGCACGGTTTCGGCACCTTCGAGACGACGCCGCCCAGCGCCGCCGAAATGGACCGCCGCCGGCAGGCCGTCCTTGAGCACGGCCTGCCCTACCGGGTCGCCGAGGCCGGGGGCCGGGTGCTGGGCTATGCCTACGCCAGCGTGTTCCGGCCCCGGCCCGGCTATCGCTTCACGGCGGAGGACAGCGTCTATGTAGCGCCCGACGCGGCCGGCGCGGGGGTCGGCCACGCCTTGCTGTCCGAGGTCCTGACCGCGTGCGAAACCCTGGGCCTTCGCCAGATCGTCGCGGTGATCGGCGACAGCGGCAACGCGGCCTCCATCGCGCTGCACCGCCGGTTAGGCTTCATGGACGCCGGCGCCATCCGCGACGCCGGCCACAAGCACGGTCGCTGGGTGGACATCGTGCTGATGCAGAAGGCGCTGAACGGCGGTGGGACACGTGAGCCCGACACCCCCGGCCTGACGCTCGGCGCCGGCTAGACCCTGTCCCGGCTGACTTGAATCAAGTCAGCCGGGAATGAACAGGGTCGTCGCTATATCTGGAGCCCTTCTCCTCCACTCAGGTTGATCCAACCCGAGTGGGAAGGGCTCTAGTTCGCCTGGGAATCACTGGCTGGGGAACTAGGACTCGAACCTAGAACGACGGTACCAAAAACCGCTGTGTTACCATTACACCATTCCCCAGCAGGAATGGCCGCGAGGGGCGCCCCGTCGCGGAGGCGTGGAGATAGCGCACGCGCCGGTGCGATGCAACGCCCCCCTGCCCGCCTCTCTGTCAGCCTCGGCGCCCACCTTGCGACCCGGCCTTGCGACCCGGCCTTGCGACCCTGGGGACCCTCCTCTATAAGGCGCGCTCCAAAGTCGGAGTGTGGCTCAGCCTGGTAGAGCACCGCGTTCGGGACGCGGGGGTCGCAGGTTCAAATCCTGCCACTCCGACCAATCTTTTCCCGCCACCGCGCGGGTGAGTCCTGTCACCAGCAGATGTCTCCGGCCGGGCTCAGCGCCCAGACCTCGCGCGCGCGGGGTCACGCAAAGACGATGGTCTTGCCGCCTTCGATCAGCACCCGATGCTCCACGTGCCAGCCGACCGCGCGGGCCAGCACCTGGCATTCGATGTCGCGGCCAAGCTGGACCAGCTGGTCCGGCCCCTGGCTGTGGTCGACGCGCTGAACGCCCTGTTCGATGATCGGGCCCTCGTCGAGGTCGGTGGTGACATAGTGGGCGGTGGCCCCGATGATCTTCACGCCGCGGTCGTAGGCCTGATGGTAGGGCTTGGCGCCCTTGAAGCCTGGCAGGAACGAGTGGTGGATATTGATGCAGCGGCCCGCCAACTGCGCGCACATCTCCGCCGACAGGATCTGCATATACCGGGCCAGCACCACCAGATCGGCGGCCTCCTGATCCACCAGCGCCATGAAGGCGGCTTCCTGCTCGGGCTTGGTCGACGGCGTCACCGGCAGGTAGTGAAAAGGCACGCCGCTCCATTCCACGAACGAGCGCAGGTCCTGGTGATTGGAGACTACGCCGACGATCTCGGCCGGCAGCAGTCCGGCCCGCCAGCGGTGCAGCAGGTCGAACAGGCAATGCCCGAACTTGGAAACCGCGATCAGCACCCGGGGCCTGGCCGCCGCCTCATGCAGCGACCAGTGCATGGAAAAGCGCTGGCCGATCAGTTCGAAGCCGGCCTTCAGGGCCGCGGCGCTGGGCATCGCCCCGTCCGGGCGGAACACCGTGCGCATGTAGAACTGGCCGGCGATGGCGTCGTTGAAATGGCTGGACTCGGTGATCGAGCCGTTGTTGTCGGCCAGGAACCCCGAGACCGCCGCCACTACGCCCTTCTGGTCGGGACAGTTGAGGATCAGGATGTGCCGCCCGTCGGAATCCTTGGCCTTGGTCTTCACGCTGATGTCCCCCGTCCCGCGATCACCAACCCGGGCGCTGGCAGCAATCCGGACTGGCGGCGCCGATAGCCAATCGAATTTTGTCGGCTGGCAATCTGATTTTTGCGGCTGGCGGCGCGCCAGCCGCCACACTATCCCCTGACGATGGGGCAGAATGCGGCGCATTCCAATGTGACCGGCCTGGGGCAGACAGGCTCCGGGGGATGAAGCGCTATTCCACCCTTGGGCTGCTGAAGGCCGGCTTGTCCGGCCACCGGGACTGGCCTCGCGCCTGGCGCGACCCTGAGCCAAGATCGCGTTACGACATCGTGGTGATCGGCGGCGGCGGGCATGGTCTGGCCACCGCCTACTATCTCGCCAGGCAGCATGGGATCGGCTCCGTCGCCGTGCTGGAGCGCGGCTGGATTGGCGGCGGCAACACCGGTCGCAACACCACCATCGTGCGGTCCAACTATCGCCAGCCGCAGCTCCAGCGGCTGCTGGAATACTCGCTCAAGCTCTGGGAGGGCATGACCCAGGAGCTGAACTACAACGTCATGTTCAGCCAGCGCGGCGCTGTGTTCCTCGGCCACTCGGACTCCGACATGACCCGCCTGGCGGAGCGCGGCGACGCGCTGCGCGCGCACGGCATCGACGCTGAACTGATGACCCGCGCCGAGGTGGCGCGGCTGATCCCGGTGCTGGACATGTCGCCGGACGCACGGTTTCCGGTCCAGGGCGGGCTGATCCAGAGACGCGGCGGCACCGCGCGACACGACGCGGTCGCCTGGGGCTATGCCCGCGCCGCCGACGCGCTGGGCGTCGACATCATCCAGAACTGCGAAGTCACCGGGTTTTCGATCCGCGGCGGGCGCGTCGAGGGCGTCGAGACGACCCGCGGGACCATCGGCGCCGACCGGGTCGGCATCTGCGTGGCCGGCCACAGCGGCCAGGTCGCCGGGCTGGCCGGCCTGAAGCTGCCCATCGAGAGCCACCTCTTGCAGGCCTTCGTCTCCGAGCCGATCAAGCCGATGATCGACACCGTGATCATGTCCCAGTCGATCCACTGCTACATCAGCCAGTCCGACAAGGGCGAGATCGTGCTGGGCGGCGATCCGGACCTCTATCCGACCTATTCGCAGCGCGGCGTGCCGATGCGGCTGGAGGAGGTCGCCAGCCAGGCCATCGCGCTGGTTCCGGCCCTGTCGCGGCTGCGGATGCTGCGCAGCTGGGCCGGCACCACCGACATGAGTTTCGACGGCTCGCCGATCATCGGCGATACGCCGATCGAAGGGCTCTATCTGAACGGCGGCTGGTGCTACGGCGGCTTCAAGGCTACCCCCGGCTCGGGTCGGCTGTTCGCCCATCACCTGGCCGGGGGCGAGGCGCACGAGATCGCCGCCCCCTTCGCGCTGGACCGGTTCGCGCGCGGCGCCACCATCGATGAGACCGGCGCCGGGCCGAAGGCGCAGGACCGCTAGTGGACCCTAGATGCTGAGGATCGCCTGCCCCTATTGCGGCCGCCGGGCGCAGGCCGAGTTCGTCTTCGAACGCGCTCTGGACGCGATCCTGCCCCTGGACGAAACGCCCGTCGCCGCGGTCGAGCATCTGTTCGCCCGGGACAATCCCAAGGGCTGGTCGTGGGAACTGTGGCGCCACACCGCCGGCTGCGGCGCCTGGCTCAAGCTTCATCGCCATACCGTGACCCACCAGATCGCGGCGGTGGAAACCCTTGGCGCTTCCGCCCAGGACGCAGGCGAATGACCGGCGCGCGACGCCCTGTCGGCGGTCTGATCGACCGGTCGAGAACGCTGGCCTTCACTTTCGACGGCGCACCGTATGAAGGCCATCGCGGCGACACCCTCGCCTCGGCGCTGCTCGCCAACGGCGTCAGACTGCTGGGCCGCAGCTTCAAATATCACCGACCGCGCGGCATTCTCGCCGCGGGCGTCGAGGAACCCAGCGCCCTGGTCGAGGTCGGGGTCGGCGGTCGTTTCGAGCCCAATACCCGGGCCACGGACCTGTTCCTCTACGACGGCCTGACCGCGCGCAGCCAGAACCGCTGGCCGTCGCTGGCCCTCGACGTGGGCGCCGTGCTGGGCGCTTTTGGGCGGTTTCTCCCGGCCGGGTTCTACTACAAGGCGTTCCTCGGAAAGCCGGACCTCTGGAAGATCTACGAGCACTTCATCCGCCGCGCCGCCGGTCTGGGACGACCGCCACGCGAGCCGGATCCTGACCCCTACGATCATCAGGCGGCGTTCTGCGATGTGCTGGTGGTGGGAGCCGGTCCCTCGGGCCTGGCCGCCGCGCTTGCGGCCTCAACGACCGGCGCCAGGGTGATGCTCGTGGAGCAGGATGAACGCCTCGGCGGGGCCCTGCTGCGCGAGACCGCTCGCCTCGACGGGGTGACGCCGGATCGATGGATCGCGCGGACGCGCAAGACTCTGGCGGCGCGCGGAGTCCGGATCCTCACCCGGGCCACGGCTGTCGGGTATTGGGATCATGATCTCGTCACCATCGCCGAGCGCCTGATCGAGCCAGGCCAGTCGCCGGTCCGCGATGCGCCGGCCCAGCGACTGTGGCGTGTTCGCGCCGAACAGGTCGTGCTGGCCACCGGCGCGATCGAGCGTCCGCTGCCCTTCGAGCACAACGACCGCCCAGGGGTGATGCTGGCCCAGGCGGTCCGCAGCTATGTCGGGCGCTTCGGGGTGCTGCCGGGCGCGCGCACAGTGATCGCCACCAGCCACGACGACGCCTATCGCACAGCCTTCGCTGTCGCCGACGCCGGCGGCCAGGTCGCCGCTATCCTGGATTCACGCCCGGCCGGCGATCGCCCCATCGTCCGGGACGCGATGGCCCGATTCCCTGTGAGGTTCGAGGCTGAGGTTCTGCGCGCGCAGGGCGGCGCCGGCGGCGTGCGCCGGGTGATCGCGCGGGCGGGCGGCCAGACGCTCAGCTTCGACTGCGATCTGCTGGCGGTCTCCGGCGGGTTTTCCCCCGTGGCGCATCTGCACATGCAGGCCGGCGGCGCGCTCGACTGGGATCCGACCACCGCAGCCTTCCACGCCGGCGAGGCGCGGCAGCACCAGTCCAGCACCGGATCGGCCGCAGGGCTCGATGACCTCGGCGAGGTCATCCGCCATGGCTGGGCGTCCGGGGCCTCGGCCGCGGCCACGCTGAAATCGGTCGGCCCCGCCGGGGCGCCGCCTGAAGTCAATGAGCGCTACCCCGGTCCCTCCCATGCGGTGGCGGCGCTGGCCGCGCCCGCTGGCGTCGATCCCAAGCGCGTGTTCGTGGATTTCCAGAACGACGTGACCCTGGCCGATGTCGACCTGGCCTGGCGCGAGGGCTACCGATCGGTCGAGCACCTCAAACGCTACACCACGCTGGGCATGGCCACGGACCAGGGCAAGACCAGCAACATGATGGGCCTGGCGAGACTGGCGGCCAACGAGGGCCGGCCCATCCCCGAGGTCGGGCTGACCACGTTTCGGCCGCCCTACACGCCGGTGACACTGGGGGTCCTGGCCGGACACGCCAAGGGCTTCAACGTCGCCCCGCTTCGCCGACCGGCGCTCTACGCGACCCATGCCGCCGACCATCCGCTGTGGCAGCCGGTCGGCTACTGGATGCGGCCGCGCGCCTATCCGCGCGCCGGGGAAGACCTGCACGCCGCGGCCCTGCGCGAAGCGCGCACGGTGCGGACAGCGCTCGGCTGGGTCGACGTCTCGACCCTGGGCAAATTCGAGGTCGCCGGGCCGGACGCCGCGGCTCTGCTGGAGCGGGTCTGCGCCACCACGGTCGGCAAGCTGGCGGTCGGGCGCGGGCGCTACACCTACATGCTGCGCGAAGACGGCATGGTGATGGATGACGGGACGGTCTGGCGGATCGGCGCCGAGCGCTATCTGCTGACCAGCTCGACGGGGGGGGCCGACCGTATGGGGCACCACCTGGACTATGTTCGCAAGGTCCTGGCGCCACAGCTGAAGGCGGCGGTCGCCAACGTCCAGGAACACTGGGCAGGGATCGCCGTGGCCGGCCCCCGGGCCAGGGCGCTGGTCGCCGCGCTGGCGCCGGCGTTGGATGTTCCCCGCCACATGGCCGCGGGCCGGGCCATGATCGGCGGGGTCGATGTGCTGGTCCTGGCCGCCAGCTACTCCGGCGAGCGGGCGTTCGAGTTCTATGTGCGCAACCCCGACGCCGCGGTGGTCTGGGCCCTGGTCGCCAAGGCGGGCGCCAGGCTGGGCGGCTGCGCCTACGGGTTGGAGGCGCTGGAGATCCTGCGCATCGAAAAGGGCCATGTGGTGGTCGGCGGCGAGATCGATGGTCGGACCACGCCCTACGACCTTGGCCTGCACAGGATGATGAACCCGTTGCGGCCGTTCGTCGGGGCCGCGGCTCTGCAGCGGCCGGCGCTGCAAACCCAGGCGGGGCGCCAGCAGCTGGTCGGCCTGGAGTCCGAACAACCAATCCCCGAAGGCTCCATGCTCGTGCGTCAGGCGCCGGACGCCGCAGAGGGTCACATAACGGCCGGCGGCGTGCGGGTGATCGGCGATGGCTTCGTGGCCCTTGGGCTGCTTCATGACGGCCACGCCCGGCTGGGCGAGGCGCTCACTGCATGGTCTCCCACACGGGCTCGCAGCGCCGGCGTGCGCGTGGTCGCGCCGATGTTCTATGATCCGGAAGGCGCGCGCTATCGTGACTGACGTTCCGCGATTCCACGCCGTGCCTCCCGAGACGCTGCTGCGCCTTGAACTCTGGGCCGAGCCGCGCGCGGCGCAGGCGCGGTTCAAGCGCGCGTTCGACGCCGCTCTGCCAGGGCCCGGGCAAGCGTTTTCGGCGGGCGCCTGGCGAGTCATCTGGCGTGAACCCAGGGCCTGGATGATCCGCGCGCCGCTCGTCGAGCGCGAGGCGCTGGCGGCGCGCCTGGCCGAGATCGCCGGCGACGACGGCGCGGTTACCGATATCTCCGGCGCGGCGGTCCGCTGCGCGATCCGGGGCCGCGACTGGCGCATCCTCTTGACCCATGGCGGCGTGTTCGATGCCGAAGACGCTGACTTTCGGCCGGGCTCGGTCGCCGGCACCGTGGTCGAACATATGTCCGTACGCTTCGACGTCATCGCCGAGGATCAGGTCGACGCCTATGTCGCGCCGAGTTTCGCTCACGACCTGTTCGGCTACTGGACCTCGGTGGCGCGTCGCCTCGAGGTCAGGGGCTAGTGTCCTTCCCACTCAGGTTGGCTCGACCTGAGTGGAGGAGAAGGGCTCCAGATATAAGCGTCGACCCTGTTTCATCCCGGCTGACTTGATTCAAGTCAGCCGGGACAGGGTCTAGGCGCCCTCAGATCCTGCCGGAAGCTCGCCTAGGCCGGCGCGCTGACCGATGTCCATCCGCGCTCGGCCCGCCAATCCGTGGAGAGGTCGGCGAACCGACCGATCCCCAGTTTGTCGATGTCGGTGAAGGTGCAGCGGCCTTCCAGCACCAGGTCGGAGATGGCGCGGCCGCTGGCCGGCGACAATCCGAACCCGACGCCGGACATGGTCGCCACCACGACATTGTCCGGCGCGGTCAGGCGTTCGATCACCGGGCGGCCGTCCGGCGTGGTCTCGATCACGCCCGCCCAGCTACGGATCACCCGCAGGTGCGCGGCCTTGGGCAAGAGTTCGGCCACCCGGCGGGCCAGATTGCGCATCAGAGGCGTGGTCGGTCGCACCCCCGGTCCGCCGTCGCCAACCTCGATCCATTCGTGTGGTCCGCCGCCATAGGCGAGGTTGCCGCGCAGGGTCTGGCGGCCATAGAGCCCGTTGCCGTCCACGCCGCCGATGGCCATCAGCGGCGCCGGCTCGGTGACGATCATTTCGGCGCGCGCGGCCGCCAGCGGCAGATGAACGCCGAGATGGTCCAGCAGGCGCCCGCTCTGCGGCCCGGCGGCCACCACCGCCACATCGCAGCCGAAATCGCCCCGCGTCGTTTTCACCCCGGTCACCCGCCCGCCCATCGTCTCGAATCCGGTCACTGCGGCATGCTGCGCAATGCGGCCCCCGTGGTCCTGCAAGGCCCAGGCATAGGCCTGGACGGTGCGCTGGGGATTGGCCTGGCCGCCAAACTTCAGGTGGATGCCGCCGAGGCAGGCGTCGCTGACCAGGGGCGCCATGGCGATGGCCTGTTGGGCGTCCAGGTGCTCGGCTGCATAGCCCAGCTCGTTGAACATGGCGGCCATATAGCGATAGTGCGCCAGCTGGGCTTCGGTCAGGGCCACGATCACCCGCTCGCGGCGATACTCCGTCGGATAGCCCAGCAGCTCGTCCATCTGTGGCCAGAGGCGCTGCTCCTCGGCGAACAACGGGCTGTGGTAGTGCGAGGCGCCGCCGCCGTTACGGCCCGAAGCCTCCCAGCCGACGATCCCCTTGTCGACCACCAGCACGTCGCAGCCGGACCGCGCCAGATGCCAGCCGGCGCTGAGGCCCGTGACGCCGCCGCCGATGATGACCACCGAGGCGCCCTTGGAGGAAGCAGAGCTCATGGGCGGCGCATCACAGATGCATGTCGCCGCCGAGGACCGCGATGTGCATGGCCTCGCGGTCGGATCCGATGTCCTGGTAAGGCACCCACTGGCTGGGGATGCCGAACCAGACGTCCCAGCCCTCGCCCATGGCGGCGGCTTCGTTCCAATCGGCCAGCACCTTCAGGGGCAGCGGCCGAACGGGCGCACGGAAACCGGCCAGCGGGATCGCATCGACCGGCGACTGGGTGGCCAGCGCCAGGATGAGGGCAACCTGTTCACGGCACCGGCGCGCCTGGCACGCGCCCATGCAGGCTCGCGTCAGCCGCTTGATCTGGTCCTGATTGACCGGCCCATCGGCGTTCAGGCTGTGGATGTCGCGCGCGGCCATCCGAGCGGGCCGGTCGAGATAGCGCGGCGGCTGGACACCGAGCAGGTCGCCGCGGGAGACCTCCTCGCACTGACAGACGATCACCGTGTCAGAGGAGACGGCGATCAGCGCGCGCATCCAGTCCAATTGATATCCGAGGCTGTCCGACGCCGGGGCGGCGGCCAGCGGCATCGTGGCCTGGCCCAGCGCGGTCCGCGCCGCGGCGACCCCTTGCGCGGTCGCGCGCGCAGCGCCTTCAGGTCCACTTCCAGCCAGTCCCGAGCAGTCGCCGGCGACGTAGATGTCCGGCAGCGATGTGGTCACGCCGTCGTGCGTGACCGGCGCATGTCCACCCCGGCCGCTGTCCAGGCTCAAGGCCCCGCCCAGCACGTTCAGCAGTTCGATTGCCGGGACCAGACCCACCGCAAGACAGACCGTGTCACACTCGATCGACCGGACCGGTCCGGCCACCGGCCCCACATCGACCCGCCCCACGCCGTCGAGGCCGCCGTGGGCGCGATGGATCACCTGGCCGGTGAGGATTTCGACACCGCGCGCGCGCAGATCCGCCGCGGCGGCCGGGTTTCCCTGCACAGCGTCGCGAACCTCGATGATCGCGGCGACCTCGAGGCCCCGGTCCAGGGCGCGCCGCGCGGTCTCCAGGCCAAGGTCCCCCGACCCGAGAACCACGATCCTGCTACCCGAGAAGGCGTCGTATCGGTCCAGCAACGAGGCCAGGCCATTGGCGCCCATCACGCCCGGAAGATCCCAGCCGGCGAAGGACAGCGCGATGTCGCGGGCGCCGGTGGCCAGGATCAGCTTGCCAAAGCCGACCATCCAGGCGCGGTCCTCGTCGGCCAGCCCCACCACCGGTTCGGGCAGGGTTCCCAGCCCCGGCCCGTTGACAAACGCGCCCCAGGCGTAGGTTCCAAGCGCCACCTCGACGCCCAGTTCCATGGCGATCTCCAGATCGGGACTGGCCGCCAGGAGCTGTTCGATCATCCGCGCCTGTCGCTGCACGGCCGGCGTCATGCGACCCCCGAAGTAGAGCGGCGTATCGAGGCCCATCAGGCTCGCCGAAACCGGGTTCTCGTCCACCAGCAGCACCTGGGCGCCCCGCTTCGCCGCCTCGATGGCCGCCGCGATGCCGGCTGGCCCCGCGCCGATCACCAGGACCTCGACCGTGCGGTCCGGGCGCGGCAGTTTTCCGTTCAGCGCATGGGGATCCGCCATGGGCGCGCCAGCCATCAGGCGGCGTCCAGCGCCTGTTTGAGATCGGCGATCAGGTCATCGGGATGCTCCAACCCGACGGACAGCCGCAGGGTCGCGTCATCGATGCCGGAGGCTTCCCGGGTCTCGCGGGGCACGGCGTAGTGGGTGGTGGTGGCAGGGTGGCAGATCAGGGTCTCGGTTCCGCCGAGGCTCACGGCAAGGCGCAGGACCTTCAGCCGGTCGAGCATTCGGAAGCACTCGGCCTCGCCACCCTTCAGGCGCACGGAAAACGTCGAACCGGTCCCGCGGCATTGGCGCGCGCGAACCGCAAGCGCGGCCGGTTCGTCGCGGAATCCCACATAGGTCACGCCGCGCACCTTGGGATGGTCGCGCAGATAGGTGGCAATCTTCAACGCGTTGTCGCAGGCCCGCTCCGTGCGGACCGGCAGCGTCTCGAACGAGCGCAGCAACAGCCAGGCGGTCTGGGCGTCCAGATGGGCGCCCTTGAGCGTCCGCAGGGTCTTCAGCCTGGCGATGAGATCGGCCGACCCGGAAACCCCGCCGGCCAGGAGGTCAGAATGGCCGCCGCAATATTTGGTCAGCGAGGTCATGCAGAGGTCGGCGCCGTGCGCCAGAGGCGACTGCAACAGCGGCCCCAGGAAGGTGTTGTCGACCGCGACGATCGGCTGGCGCCCCTGCCGCTCGCCAAGCGCGCGGGCCAGACGTACGACCAGGGCGATATCGACAAGCGCGGCAGTGGGGTTGGCCGGGCTCTCGATCCAGATCACCGTCACCGGACCCCGGGCCGCGGCGCGATCCAGGGCGTCCTGGATCGACACTTCGGCAAGGCCGTCGGCAAAGTCGAAGGCGTTGACCCCGAACCCCGACAGCACATTGTGGATCAGGTTGTCGGCGCCGCCATAGAAGGGGCGGCTGTGGACAAGGCTGTCGCCGGGCCGGAGCAGGGCGAACAGGATCGTCGAGATCGCCGCCATCCCGCTGTTGAACGCCGCGGAGTCCTCGGCGCCGTCAAGCGCCGCCAGCCGCGCCTCGACCATGGTCAGGTTCGGATGCCCCAGCCGGCCGTAGATGTAGGCCTGGGGCTCTCCGGCCAGGCGCCGCGCACCGGCCGATTCCGGGCCGTCGAAGAAGGCTTCGTGAATGTCCTTGGCCTGCTGGGCCGAGCGATAGACGAAGGTGGAGGTCGCGTAGATCGGCGGCTTGGCGGCGCCTTGCCCCGACTGGGGATCATAGCCGTGACTGATGGCCAGGGTTTCCAGATGCAGCCCGGTCTTGTCGCTCATACTGGCCCAGCCTCGTCGATGAACGCCTGCGCCCGAACGCAGTACCAGTCGACAAAGCGCATCAACAGCGACTCGGCGTCCGGGGAATAGGGGCCGGGTCGATAGCCGGGACTGTTGACGCCCTTCTGGTTATTTTCCACCAGATCCCGATCCTGGAAATTCGTGCCGTTCCAAAGCGCGATCAGCCGTTCGACGTCGTAGTCGCGGCCCTCGACCGCGTCCTTGTGGACCAGCCACTTGGCGGTGACCACGGTCTCTTGCGGGGCGGTCGGCATGGCCGAGAACATGAACAGGAAGTCGCCGGTGGCGTGACAGAAACTGTTGGGCTCCACCGCCCAGCGCAGCGAACCGATGTCGCCATCGCCGGTCGGACACATCAGCTTGGCCACCGATGGCTTGCCGTCCGGGGTCATGGAGACGCAGCCTTCGTTGAGGGGAAAGCGGATCGCCTGCCACCACGCGCCTTCCACCGGTCCGATCTCCAGGCCAAGCGCGGCGATCCGGGTGTTGAACGCCTCGGTCCGGCCCTCTTCATCGGGATCGAAATGGGCTGACGCTCCGGTGGGAAACGCCACAGACAGCTCCGGATGCCCTGTTGGGCAGTGGTAGCACTCCCGCGCGTTCTCGATCACCAGCTTCCAGTTGCCCTTCTCGACCAGTGTGCATTCGAAGGCGACCTTGGCGTTGGCCAGGTCATGCGGGGCGAGCAGCGGCGCGAAAGCCTCGCGGAACGGCGCGAAGTCCGGGGGGTCATCGGCCAGGCAGATATAGATGGTCCCCGCCAGGGTCTCGATATGGATCGGCCCCAGGCTTCGGCGCGCGGGATCGAAATCCGCCGGCATGCGGCTGGCGTGGGCAAGCTCACCCGACAACTCATAAGCCCAGCGATGATAGGGACAGACCAGTCTGGCCGCAGCGCCCTTGCCGTCCGGACAGATCTGCGCGCCGCGATGCCGGCAGGTGTTGTGGAATGCGTGCAGACGGCCTGATCGATCACGGGTCAGCAGCACCGGCCACGGCCCGACGGTCAGGGCCATATAGCTCCCCGGCTTCGGCAGTTCGATCTCGAAGCCAGCCATCAGCCAGGACCGGGCAAAGATCGCCCGCAGATCGAATTCGTAAGTCTGCGGGTCGTTATAGAGCCCTTGCGGAAGGCTATGTCCTGGCTTGCGCGCCTTGAGCATCGCCTCTATCGACCGCAATCTGCCCATGATCTCTCCAGGATTTCACGGGAACCATGGCACGCGCTAAGCAACCCGGCACATCGCAATTGATCATGTGTCTATTCGATATTTCTTCCCTTTCAGTCGGCGGGGCGGAGGGCCACAGTCGGCCGGTCCAGGATCGGCCGTGAGCGCCGGGGGCGGAGGACGGATGGGCGATGCGACAAGGACCAACAGGATCAATCGGCGGTGGCTTCCCCTGAATGCGCTGCGGGCTTTCGACGCGGTCGGCCAGCATCTGAGTTTCACGGCCGGCGCCCAGGCCCTGCATGTGTCGCAAAGCGCGCTAAGCCGCCACGTCATCAGCCTGGAGGGCCTGCTCGGCTGTCAACTGCTGGAGCGAAAACCCCACCGGCTGGCGCTGACCGAGGCCGGCGCCGCCCTGTTGCCGGTGGTGCGAAAGTCCTTTGACCGGCTGGAACAGGCGCTCAACGCGGTGCGCAACGGCGAGACCGGCGGGCGGACCCTGCGCGTCCACATGCCGCCGTCCCTGCTGCAGCAGATGGCCTTGCCGATGTTGCGCGAGTTTCGCCGTGAATTTCCCGATGTGCTGCTCGACGTTTCGTCATCCCACGTGACCGGCCTGCCGGATCAGGAAATCGACGTGGCCATCGTCTACGACCGGCCGGTCATGGATGATCGGGTCACCGACCTCCTGTGGATGGTCCGGGTCTCGCCGGTCTGTTCCCCGGCGGTGGCCAGGGCGGCGGAAGGCAAGACGCTGGCTGAGTTCCTGGCCGAAACCGAACTGCTGCATGTGAAGCTCGACAGCGAGCCGCGCAGCTTGCTGTGGTCGATGTTCGCCCGCCATTTCGGACTGCCGGTGAACGCCGAGCGCGGCCCCGCGTTCGACACCGCGATCTCGGCGATGCAGTACGCCATGTCCGACGGCGGCGTAGCCCTGGCCGACATCGACATGTTCGCCAAGGAGATCACCCAGGGTCGCCTGGTGCGGCCCTTTGAGTCGGTGATGGAGGACGGATTCGGCTACTATCTGAAGTTCCACGCCGAAGACCTCGGCGACCCGGCCATCGCGGTGTTCCGCAGCTGGTTCCTGGCCCGGTTCGCGGCGGAAAACCGGACCCTGGCGTCCATGGAGGCTTCAGCGACGGTCTGACGCCACAACCTCAGGGCGCTGCCGGCGCATGGTGCAGTTCCAGGCCGACCGCATGGTTGCGCGGAAAGCCCTTCCAGGGCGCGCCGGGACCGCCCGGACTGATGGCGGCATAGCCGGAGGGTCCGCCGGACGGCCATTTCGCGTCATTGGAGATCGGCACGTCGGTGGTCAGATAGGCGGCCCGGCTCTGGTCACCCTTGACCCACAGGTCGAGGAAGGCGGTGATCATATGCTGCTGGATCGCGGCCGTCCGGTCCTTGCTCCAGACGGGATCTTCGAACCAGTCCAGATCCCAGAGCCGGTTGCGCATCCCGGCCGGCGCGGCGTTCATGCCGATGTTGTGGCCGCCGTTCTGGAACACCAGCAGATAGCGGTCCGCATGCACCGCCTGTTCGTAGACGGTGCGCACGCCGTCGTTGAAGCCGACCGTCCGGTCCCGATCACCGCCGATCACCAGCAGCGGGGTCCTGAGCTCGGCCAGACCCTCCGCGCCCCAGGCGTTGAACGCGGACCCGCCGCCCGCCGGCGCCATCACCGCGACAGCCTTCAGCCCAGCGATACGCAGGTCCGACACCCTGGGGCCGCCCCGCAGATAGGGTTGCAGATAGCCGCCCGGAACCGCGCGCGCCGCCCGCCCGGTCGGACTCAGCGCCGCGCCGGCCACGGTCAGGGCGCCGTAGCCGCCCATCGAATAGCCGATCACCGCCACCCGGTCCGGATCGACCCCGGGCAATCGCCCCGTTCTCGCCTCAGCCTGCAGCGTCCTGGCGACAAAGGCTATGTCCAGCGGCCGCCGCAGCATCGGCTGGCCGGCTTTTGAGGCGTCGCTGATGTCCGGATCGCGGTGATGGATCGCGGCGACCACATAGCCCTTGGACGCCAGGTTCTCGGTCAGCCAGGTCATCGCCGCCGGGGTCCCACTGTAGCCATGGGAGACGATGACCAGGGGATAGCGGCCGCCATCCGGGCTGGCGTCGCGCACCGCCAGGCCCTTGACCGTGAACGGAGCCGGTCCAAGCGGCGGCTCGCCCGGCAAGGCGTCGGCATAGCTGACCGGCCTGGCGCCTGCGCGCGCCTTGGCAGGGTACCAGATGTCAATCGGAAGCACGCGGCGCCCTGACGGCTGGGCGGTTCCGGTCAATCCCGGCAGCGCGAGATCCGGCTGAGTGCCGTCGATCAGGACGGTGGACTTGAGTCCGACCGCGTGGGGCCCGAGGCGCGCGAGGTCCGGCGCATCGATGCCCGGCCGGCTCAGCGGCTCGCCGGCCACGGCGGCTCCCGCGACCCAGATCGCGGCGACGAGCGGCAGCCAGAACCTCAGCATGATGGGTCTCCAGGGGGCGTCGCCAGCGGGCAAGTCAAGGGCGGGGTTGACGGCTTGGCCGCTCGAACTGCGTCGGCCGTCAGAGTCATTACTCGCACTGCCGGCGCGTTCGAGACTGCAAAAAATTTGACGATAGCCGCAAAATTTTCAGTTGTCGGCGTCCGTGCAATTTCCCTAGTTTCTTCAGGCTCGTAGGCGATGCTCCAGGTTCTTCTCTGCTGGCGGCGCCCTGGCTTCAGATCAGCATTTTGAATGGCGTTCATGTTTCAATGAAAATTGGATTCATCGGTCTCGGCAACGTCGGTGGCAAGCTGGCCGGCAGCCTCCTGCGAAACGGCCACGAGGTTGTGGTCAGGGACCTCAACGATGACCTCGTCCTGGCGTTTGAACGCCTCGGCGCGGCGCGCGCCAATTCGCCGCGAGATCTCGCCGCTAAGGTCGATATCATCATCACCTGCCTGCCCTCGCCGGCCGCCAGCGCCGCGGTCGCGGAAGGCGCCGACGGTTTTCTCCAGGTCCTTCGCCCCGGCCAGGTCTGGCTCGAGATGAGCACCACCGATCACACCGAGGTGCTGCGACTGGGCGAACGGGTCGCGGCGCGGGGCGGCATGATGATGGACTGCCCGGTCTCGGGCGGTTGCCACAGGGCCGATACCGGTAACATCGCCATCTTCGCGGGGGGCAGTCGCGACGCCTTCGAGACGGTCTTTCCGATCCTCGCCACGATGGGCCGGCGCATCCTGCACACCGGCCCGCTGGGCACAGCCTCAAGGCTCAAGGTGGTGACCAACTATCTGTGCACCGTCCACCTGGCCGCCCTGGCCGAGGCGCTGACCGTCTGCAAGGTCGCCGACATGGACATGAACACCGCCTATGAGGCGATCCGCATTTCGTCCGGCAATTCCTTCGTCCACGAGACCGAGTCCCAGGTCATCCTCAACGGCAGCCGGGACATCAACTTCACCATGGACCTGGTGATCAAGGATGTCGGCCTGTTCGATCAGCTGGCGCAGGATCACAATGTGCCCCTGGAAATCTCTCCGCTGGTGCTCAATATCTTCAAGGACGGCCAGGCGCGCTATGGCCCGCGCGAGCATTCCCCGAACATCATCCGCCGTCTCGAGGAGCCCTGCGGGGTGAAGGTCCTCGGCCAGGGTTTCCCGGCCGAGATGGTCGATGACGAGCCCGAGGAACCCGGCTACGAAGTCGTCCCGAAACGTTGAGTCCTGAGCGCCAGCCTTCCCGGCACGACCGCATCGAGAGTGCGCCCATGACCTCGCCGACGCCATCGACCCACCAGGGCTGGCTCGCTGCCGCGCGCGCTCTGCGGATCCCCACGGGCCTGTTCATCGACGGCGCGAGCGTCCCGGCCGCAGACGGGGCGACGCTGGCGGTGATCAACCCCGCGACGGGCAACCTCGTCGCCGAGGTCGCCAGCGGCGGGGCGCACGACATCGACCGTGCGGTCGCCAGCGCCAGGGCCGCATGGGACGACGGCCGCTGGCGGCGGATGACGCCGCGTGACCGCATGGCGGTGTTCAGCCGCTTCGCCGATCTGGTGGCGGCCAATGCAGTGGATCTGGCGCTGTTGGACTGCCTGCCGATGGGCAAGCCGATCACCGACGCGCTGACCCTCGACATCCCCGAGGCCGTGGTGACCATCCGCTACTTCGGCGAGTGCATCGACAAGCTGGCCGGCGTGGTGAGCAATTCGCCGCACGAGGCCCTGCACTATGTCTCGCGCGAGCCTCTGGGCGTGGTGGGCGCGATCTCAGCCTGGAATTATCCGCTGCTGATGGCGACCTGGAAGGTCGCCCCGGCGCTTGCGGCGGGCAACTGCGTGGTCCTGAAACCCGCCGAGCTCGCGCCGCTGAGCTGCCTGAAACTGGCGGAACTGTTCATGGAAGCCGGCGGTCCCGCGGGCGTGTTCAATGTGGTCAACGGTCCCGGACAGACCGCTGGCCGGGCGCTCGCGCTGCACCCGGACGTGGCGAAGATCAGCTTCACCGGATCGACAGCGGTCGGCAAGCAGCTGCTGATCTATGCCGGCCAGTCCAATCTCAAGCGGGTCAGCCTGGAAACCGGCGGCAAGAGTCCGCAGATCTTCCTGCCGGATCTGGCCGATCTTGATCGGGCGGTCGACGCCGCGGTCCGGGGGATTTTCGACAACGCGGGCCAAGTCTGCAACGCCGGCTCCCGGCTCCTGGTCCACGCCGAGATCCACGACGTCTTTGTCGAAAGATTCACCCGCCGCGCGGGCGAACTCTACCGCGCGGGCGATCCCCTCGATCCGCTGACGACCCTGGGCCCCACCGCCTCGCGCGCCCGGCAGGCCAGCGTGCTGCAGTGGGTGGCGCGGGGCCAGGCCGAGGGCGCCCGGCTGGCGCTTGGCGGCGGCGACGTCGCCGAATTTCCTGGGGGGGCCTATGTGGCGCCGACGCTGTTCACCGATGTCCGCCCGGAGATGGCCATCGCCCAGGAGGAAGTCTTCGGCCCGCTGGCTCTGGTCCTGAAGGTCGGCGACGAAGCCCAGGCCATCCAGGTCGCCAACCAGTCCATCTACGGCCTCGCCGCCAGTGTCTGGACGCAGGATGTCAGCCGGGCGCACCGGATGGTCAAGGCGCTGGAGGCCGGCGTCGTCTGGGTCAACTGTTTCGGCGACGGCGACATGACCCAGCCGTTCGGCGGCTACAAGCAATCCGGCAACACACGCGACAAATCCATGGAATGCCTGCTGGGCTACACCCAGTCCAAGTCAGCTTGGCTGAACATCGGCTAAGCGACTTGCGACAGCGCCTCGGGTCCGGCCGCGCTTGCCGCCATCCAGTCGATGAAGGTCTTCACCGACGGGTTTTCCTGCAGCTCCTTGCGACAGATCAGACCCCACTCGCCAGGGCAGACCAGACGGTGTGGCACAGGGCGCACGAGCCGACCCTCGGCCAGGTCATCATCGACGAACGGGCCATTCACCAGCGCGATGGCCTGACCGCTCAGCGCCAATTCCAGCGCCACGGCCAGCGTGTCGACGACCAGATAGTTGCTGGAGGGATCAAAGGTCACCCCTGCCGAGGCGAACCAGGTTTCCCAGTTGCGGACCTCGGTATGGATGATCACCAGGGGATGGTCGAGCAGGTCGCGGACCTGGGCCTGCGGCCCGACGCGGGCCGCCATCGCCGGGCTGCAGACCGGATAGAGGGCGTATTCGAACAGCGGGGCCCAGTGGTATTTCGGGCCGGGATCGGCCTCGTAGTAGACCAGCCCGACATCGGCATGAATATCGTCGAATTCCCATTCGACGGCGCAGGTGCTGAGGGCCAGCTTGATCTGCGGATTGTCCCGCAGGAACTGTGGCACACGCTTGGCCAGCCAGCGAATTGACGCCGTGACATAGGTCTGCACGCGCAACTGCTTGTCCAAGCTCTGGCGATGCGCGGCTTCGACGCCCTCGATCAGCAGTTCGAAGGCGGAACGGACGTAGGGGTAGAGCGCACGGCCTTCAGCCGTCGAGACGATCCCGCGACCCTTCTGCTCGAACAGCGTCACGCCGAGCGCTTCTTCGATCAGTTGCACCTGATGACTGATGGCGGGATGGGTCAGGCACAGCTCATCTGCCGCTTCGCGAATGCTCTGATGTCGCGTCGCCGCCTCGAACCCCTTGAGGGACTTCAGTGGCGGAAGCTTTCGAAGATCGATCTTTCGCATCCGCGCCACCCCCGTCGCACCGTGGCGGCAGGTTAGCAGCTGTGGCCTGGACCGGTAGAATATATTTACCGGTGGCGGCGGCGTCGGCCCGCCCCGGAGATCAGTCCGCCCGGACCAGTCCGAACTGGCGCAGGTACCATTGCTGGAAGGTGATCACGCGCCGTTCCTGGTCCGAATACCGGCCGGGTCGATAGCGCGACGACAGGATGCCGGCCTGATTGTGTTCGGTGATGACCTTGTCCTGTTTGGTGGTGGCGTCCCAGGCCCAGATCATCTTGCCGACGTCGTAGTCGCCCGCCTTGCCGTCGACCAGCCAGATCAGATCGACGTCGGTGGCCATGGGGCCGCGCGGAGTGAAGAAGAACAGGATGGCGAAGTCATTGTCCGCGACGATGTGGCTGACAGGTGTGAACGACAGGTGCATCCGCCCTTGGTCCCAGCCCAGCCGCTTGCCCATCAGACTGGACGCCGCCGTGCCGTCTTCGGTCTCGGTTTCGAAGCCGTCGCGCAAGGTGCGCTGGATCAACAGCCGCAGGTGAGAGGACTCCGGGCCGTCGTCGACGGTGCCGATCGGCCGGCCCAGGGCGGCGGCATGGGCCTCCCAGGCCTCCAGCACCGGCTGATACGCCGCAACAGCCTCGGCCGGGCCGGAACTGGGCCCCGCGCCACAGGCGATCAGCGCCTCGGGCGGATGCAGCGAGCAGAACTCGGGATGGGCGGGCTGGCAGTGATAGCACTCGATAAAATTCTCGACGACCAGCTTCCAGTTGGCGGTGGTCGGGTAGGACGCCATGTGGGCGATCTTGGCGTCCTCCAGGCCGTGAAAATCGAGGAACGGGGCCAGGTCGCCAAAGGTGGCGTCGAAATCGTCGGGCTCACCGACGGACAGGTTGATGAAGATCAGGCCGAAGAACACCCGCACGTGGCAGGCCAGCAGGCCATTGTCCTGCTTGGCGAAATCCTCCGGCATCAGCCGCGCCGCGACCAGGGCGCCGTCAAGGCCGTAGGTCCAGGCGTGATAGGGGCAGGTCAGCCGTGTCTTGTGGCCGCTGTCCTCGGTGCAGAGCAACGAGCCCCGATGCCGGCAGACGTTGAAATAGGCCCTTACGCTGGTCTCATTCTCGCGAAGGATGATGATCTGCTCATCGCCGATCTTGAACAGGAAATAGTCGCCGCGCTGGCGCACGCGATCGACATGGCCGGCCATGGTCCACTTGCGGCCGACGACCTGTTCCATGTCGGCGGCGAACACCTCGTCGCTGCAGTAGAATTCGCGCTCGAAGCTGTAGCCAACCTTGGTGTTGGCGGCGAGCCGGGTCATGAGCGGGGCGGCGGCGTCGGCCATCGCGATACCTCTGTGGAGTTAAGAGCTACTGTTTGATGCGGAGATTGGCGGGATCGAACATCGGTCGCAGGGACGCCGTGGCCGGGTGGCGCACCCCGGCGATCTCGATCTCGAAGCCCTGCAGATCGGGTGTTGCGCCGTCGGGCGTCGCCACATAGCCAAGCCCTACGGCAGCCCCCAGCGTATGGGCGTACATGCCCGAGCGGATGTAGCCGACGATCGCCTCACCCTGCCAGATCGGCTCGTTGTGATAGATTAGCGGGTCCGGCGACCCCAGCCGGAACTGCACGAGCCGCTGTTTCAGTCCCTCGGCCTTCTGGCGGACCAGCGCCTCGCGCCCGATGAACCCGCCGGGCTTGTTCAGCTTGACCGCGAAGCCCAGGCCGGCCTCGAGCGGGGTGTCCTCGTCGGTGATGTCGTGGCCCCAGTGGCGGTAGCCCTTCTCCATGCGCAGCGAGTTGAGGGCGTGATAGCCGGCGTGGACCAGTCCGAACCGGGGGCCGGCCTCGACGATGGCGTCATAGACGCCGGTCATGAATTCGGTGGGCACATACAGCTCCCAGCCGAGTTCGCCGACATAGGTGATCCGCGACGCCCGGACGATGGCATAGCCCAGCTCGATCTGCTGGCTGGTGGCGAAGGGGAAGGCGGCGTCGGACAGGTCGTTGGGCGTCAGCGACTGCAGCAGGGCGCGCGCGTTGGGGCCCATGATCGACATCACCCCCAGGCCCGAGGTCACATTGGTCAGCACGCACCGTGAGTCCGCCGGAATGTGCCGCTTCAGCCAGTTGAAATCGCGGATCTCTGTCTCGGCGGCGGTGACGATCAGATAGGCGTTCTCTTCGAGCCTCGTGACGGTGAGATCGGCCTCGATCCCGCCGCTCTCGTTCAGCCACTGGGTATAGACCAGCCGGCCCTGGGCGACGTCGATGTCATTGGCGCAGACCTGATTGAGCACCGCTGTCGCATCGGCTCCTTCGAGCCGGAACTTAGCGAACGAAGACTGGTCGAAGAGGCCGACCGTCTTGCGGACCGCGCAGTGCTCGCGGGCGCTGTGCTCGAACCAGTTCTGGCGGCCGTAACTGTAGTGGTATTCCGGGGCGGTCCCGGGCGGCGCGTACCAGTTCGGCCGCTCCCAACCGAACGCCTCGCCATGGCAGGCGCCGGCGGCGGCTACCCGGTCATGGATCGCCGAGCGCCGGACGCCGCGCGCGGTGGCGTACTGCTTGAACGGCCAATGGGTGGCGTAGAGCAGGCCCAGGCTCTCGCTGACGCGCTCGCGCAGGTATTTTCGATTGATCTGGAAGGGCATGTTGCGTCGGACATCGACGGTCCACAGGTCGGCCGGCGGCCGGCCATCGCGGATCCACTCGGCCATCACCTTGCCGACGCCGCCCGCCGACTGCAGGCCGATGGAGTTCAAACCGGCGGCGACGAAGCAGTTCTTCAGTTCGGCCGACTCGCCCAGGTGATAGCGCACGTCCGGGGTGAAGCTCTCCGGGCCGCAGAAGAACTTTTTCAGGCCGGCGGTCTCCAGCGCCGGCACGCGTCGCATGGCGTCGATCAGGACCGGCTCGAAATGCGCGAAATCCCCGGCGATCTCGTCGAAGCAGAAGTCCTCGGAGATGCCCCCCATGCCCCAGGGCCGGGCCTGCGGTTCAAAGGCCCCGACCAGCAGCTTGCCGGCGTCGTACTTGTAGTAGGCGCAGTGGTCGTAGTCGCGCAGCACGGGCAATTCCGGCGTCAGGCCCTCAACGCCCTCGAACAGCACATAGTAGTGTTCGCAAGCGTGCAGCGGGGCGGCGACGCCGACGCTGGCGGCGAGATCGCGGGTCCACATGCCGCCGCAGAGCACCACATAGTCGGCGTCGATCCGGCCTTGCGCGGTGTCCACGCCGGTCACCCGTTCGCCGTCCTGACGGATCGCCGTGACCTTGGTGTTCTCGAAGATCCGCACGCCGCCGGCGCGCGCGCCCTTGGCGAGCGCCTGGGTGATGTCGACCGCGTTGGCGTACCCGTCGCTGGGGATGTGGATCCCGCCGACCACGTCGTCGACGCTGGCGATCGGGTAGAGCGCCTTGATCTCGGCGGGGCCCACCACGTGCACCGGCAGGTCGAAGACCTTGGCCATCGAGGCGCTGCGTTTGAGTTCCTCGAACCGCTCGACGTTGGTCGCCAGCGACAGCGAGCCGCACTGGCGATAGCCCGTGGCCTGGCCGGTCTCCGCCTCCAGGCCGCGGTAGAGCTCGGCCGTATATTTGGCCAGCTTGGTCATGTTGATCGACGGCCGCAGCTGACCGACCAGGCCGGCGGCGTGCCAGGTCGTGCCGCTGGTCAGCTGTTTGCGTTCCAGCAGGACCACATCGCTCCAGCCGATCTTAGCCAGGTGATAGGCGACCGAACAGCCGATCACCCCGCCGCCGACGATCACGACACGGGCTCGGGTGGGCAGGTCCGCGGCCACGGCGATCAGACCTTCATCTTCAGATTGTCCGGGTCATAGGCCGGGTGCTCCAGCACCGTGGCGGTGCGTCGCTGGCCCTGCACATAGACCTCGAACCGCGATCCCGGCGCCGCGAACGCCGGGTCGACGCAGGCGAACAGCAGGCTCTTCTTCACCCGATGGCCATAGCCGCCCGAGGTGGTCAGCCCGATGCAGCGATCACCCACCAGCACCGGCTCGGCGCCGCGCGCGTCGATGCCGGCGGCGTCCAGCTCGCCGTAGACGATGCGCAGCGGGCGGTCGGGCGCGCTCAGTGTCGCGGCCTTGCCGACGAAGTCGGGCTTCTTGAAATTGATGAACCGGCCCATGTCGGATTCGACCATGGTCAGCTCATTTGTCAGTTCGTTACCCCAGGCCTTGTAGCCCTTCTCGATCCGCATGCTGTTGACCGCGTAGAGGCCGTAGTTGGCGATCCCGAACGCTTGGCCGGCCTGCCAGATCGCCTCGTAGAGCGGGGCCATGGCGTCCATCGGCGGATGCAGTTCCCAGCCCAGCTCACCGACATAGCTGACCCTCAGCGCCCGGACCGGGTGGCCGGCGATGTCGATCTCCTGGCCGCTCAGCCAGCGGAACCCGGCGTTGCTCAGGTCGGCGTCGGTGAGCGTCGCCAGCAGGTCGCGCGAGCGTGGGCCGCTGAGCACCAGGACGCCGCGGTCCTCGGTGACGTTGTGCACGGCCACCTGTTCGCCGGGCAGCATTGACTGGGTCATCAGGTCCAGGTCGCGCAGCTCGGCCGCCGCGGCAGAGAGGCAGTAGAACCGGTCGTCCGCGAACCGGGTGACGGTCATCTCGCCGGCGATCCGTCCGCCGCGCGACAGGGGGTGAACCAGGCCGATGCCGCCCGCCTTGCGAGGCATGGCGTTGGCGCAGATGCGGTTGAGGAAGCTCTCGGCGTCGGGACCGGAGACATCGAACTTGGCGAAGCCGCTCAGGTCGAGGACGCCGACGCGCTCGGCCACCGCGCGGACCTCCTCGGCGACGACGTCGAAGATATTTGTCCGACCGTAGCCGGAGACCTCCGTTCGACCGTCGAGCGAGAACCATTTCGGGCGCTCCCAGCCGAAGGTCTCGGTGTGCACCGCGCCCTGGGCGACCAGCCGGTCGTGCAGCGGGCTGACCTTGTTCGGCCGGCCGTCCGGCTCCTCCTCGCCCGGCAGGCGGGTGGTGAAGGTCATGCGGTAGTCGAGGAACACCTTGGCGCGGCTGTAGGCCTGGTCCGCATAGGCGCCATACCGGCGCGGATCGAACTCGGTCATGTTGATCTCGGCGTCGCCCTCGACCATCCACTGGGCGAGGTACTTGCCGGCCCCGCCGCCCTGGGCGATGCCGAAGGACGTACCGCAACACATCCAGAAGTTGCGCAGGCCCGGCGCCGGCCCCAGCAGGGGGCCACCGTCCGGGGTGTGGGGGATGGCGCCGTTGATCACCCGGCGAATCCCCACTTCGCCAAAGATCGGCATCCGCTCGATTGCGCGTTCCAGCCAGAACGAGATCCGGTCGAGGTCGCCGGCGAACAACTCGGCCGTGGAGTCCCACGCCGGCGCCCCCGTCGGCGCCCAGGCCTCGCGCAGGCCCAGATTCTCATAGACGCCGATCAGGCCGCTATTCTGTTCCTGCCGGAAATAGCCCGACATGTAGGGGTCGCGCATGACCGGGATCTCGACACCGCGCTCGACAAAGGCCGGGATCGGGTCGGTGACGATATAGTGGTGCTCCATGTTGGTGATCGGGGTGTCGAGCCCGACCATCTGGCCCACCTGGCGCGCGTAGCAGCCCGCGGCGTTGACGACGATCTCGGCGGTGACGTCGCCCTGATCGGTGCGCACCCGCCACGCCCCGCCCGGTAGCGGATCGATGCCGACCACGCGGGTCTTGCGCACGATGCTGGCGCCCAGGTTGCGCGCGCCGATCGCCAGGGCGTGGCACAGGCCGGCCGGATCGGCGTGGCCGTCGTCGGTGGTGTGGGCGCCGGCGATCACCCCGTCGGTGGTCAGGAACGGGTTGAGCCGGCGGATCTCGTCCGGTCCGATGATCTGCATATTGAAGCCGATGGCCTTGGCGTAGCCCTCGATGTAGCGGAACCAGGCGACCTCGCGCTCGGTGGTCGCAAGCCGGATGCCGCCGGACGCATGCCAGCTGACGTACTGCCCGGTGATCGCCTCCAGCTTCGGATAGAGCCGATTGCTGTAGGCATGCATCTTGGCCAGGTTGTAGCTGCCGGTGATGTTCGGACACTGGCCGGCCGCGTGCCAGGTCGAGCCCGAGGTCAGCTCGTCCTTCTCGATCAACAGGGTGTCGGTCCAGCCGAGCTCCGCCAGGTGATAGAGCAGGCTCGCGCCCATGATGCCGCCGCCGACGATGACCACCCGTGCCTGCGACTTCATCCCGGCAGACTAAGGGTCCGCAACGGGGCGACACAAATCAGTAATTCCGTGCGATTGACCTCAATTGGTTTATGGGTCGGTCATGCCCAATCCCCGCCCGCCCCTCGCCGGCCTGCCCCCCTTGCTGTTGCTGCGGGCGTTCGAGGCGGCGGCGCGCACGTCCAGCTTCACCGCCGCGGCGAGGGAACTGAACCTGACCCAGGCCGCGGTAAGCTACCAGGTGCGCGCCCTGGAGGAGCACCTCGGCTTTGCCCTGTTCGAACGCAAGCCGCGCGGCGTGCGGCTGACGGCCATGGGGGTCGCCTATCTGGCGCCGGTGCGCAAGGCGTTCGACGACCTGGCGATCTCGACGGTCGGCCTGTTCGGCGCCCGGGCCAGGGTGCACCTGCTGGTGCAGGCCCCGGTGTCCTTCGCCGCGCTGTGGCTGGCGCCGCGGCTGCCCACGTTCTTCGCGGGTCACCCCAACATCGAGGTGCGGCTGTCCTCGACGATCTGGGACACCGCGGCGCCGGACGACGCCACCGATCTGGAGGTCCGCTATGGCGATGGGCGGTTCCAGGGCTATGTCGCGGAGCGGTTGCTCAACCAGGACCTGGTGGTCGCCTGCAGTCCCGCCCTGCTGGCGCGCGCGTCTGCGCCGGGCGATCTGGCGTCGGTCGATCTCGCGGCTCTGGTGCGCCACCAGATGATCCATATCATGGGCCACGAGACCCATTGGCTGGGCGCGCTCGACACCCTGAGGATCGGCGATATCGACGCCATCCCCGGCCCCACCGTCGACACCACGGTCGCGGCGCTGGAACTGGCGGCAAGCGACGCCGGCTGCGTGCTGACCCACCCGCTGTTCCTGGAGGCCTATCTGCGCACCGGCCGGCTGGTTCTGCCGTCCAGCCAGACGTTCGCCGACCCGCAAAGTTTCTACGTCGTCGCGCCCGACCGGCCACAGCGGACGCGGCGCGAAGTGCGGGTGTTTCTGGACTGGGTGAAGGGCGAAGCTGGCGTGGGCGCTGCCGCCTTCGTCGGGGTTGGACCCGCGGATCCGGGCTGTTGATTTTGCCGGGGCGGCGCCAGGTGGGCTGGGCGCTCGACGCCGTCCGGAGCCTTGTGGGCGACCCGAACGCGGGCGGGACATGAACGGCGCCTGACCCGCCCGCTCAGAACAAGCTCATCGCCCGTGCGTTCTTGTGGTCTCGCGCCTCAAGGCGTTCCAACAAGGATAGGCAGATGAAAAAGCTATTTGGCGCCCTGCTTGCCGCGGCCGCGATCGGCGCCGTCGCCAGCCCCGCCTTCGCCCACGATGGCGACGACAACGCCGGATACGGCCAGTATTACGGCGGCTATCAGAACTTTGACGCCCTCTATCAGCATGAACTGGAGGGCATCCAGCACAGCGTCGGCGACGGCGCCTACACCCGCCGCGAGGCGCGATATTTTGTTTCGCAACTGCGCAATATCCGCCAGCGCGAATCCTATTACCGCGCGCAGGATGGCTATCTCAGCCCGCAGGAGGGCCAGGACATCAAGCTGCGGCTCGATCGCCTGCACGAGGTGATGCACCAGGCGCACGAGGAGGGCCATGCGAGCCAGGACGACTGGAACAATTCCTACCGCGGCTACACCGGAAACGGACGCGGCTACGACAACCGTGACGATCCGCGCCGCTAGGAGCCCCTCCCGCGATGGCCGTTAACGGGAAGGGCCTCGCGCCCCGGCGAACCGGCACGAACGCAGGCGTTCGACCTCGCCGCGCCGCGGGTCGACTTGACCGCCGAAGGTCGGATCGAGGGCCGGACGGCAGCGGGGATCGGCGGGGTCGAGGCCGTCGCCCTCGCCGAACGCCAGGCTCAGTCCCAGGTCCTGCTGTTGGCGCGGACCGAAGCGGCCGTCGCTCCGGGTTTCCCGCACCGCGACGCTGAGCGTGCTGCTGGCCCCGATCGGCAGGTCGGCGCGCAGATAGGCGCTGCGATAGCCGCCCGTCCCCACCGCCACATCCACCACGCCGTGGACCGTGCGCGGCTCGGTCCCCGTCGTGACGCCCAGCGTGTCCGGCCTGGGCAGGACGGCCGGCGAGGTCTTCAGATAGGTGTCGATCTGGTCGGCGATATTGGGGACCGCGCCCACGCCGACCGGCGCGGTCGCCTGCGGAGCCTCCTGCGCCAGGACGGGCGCGGCGGCGAGAAGTCCAAGGAGGGCAAGGGCTGCTGACGTCACGCGGATCCTGGGCATGGCGGTTTATCCCCCCGCCGATGCGCCAGAATAAGGCGCGCTTGCAACGCCGCTGCAACAGACCAACCGGAGAGGTCCCGTAGCCCAGGCGATCTGATCCCGGACGCCCTGACGAGGCCGGACGCCGACCTGGCCGGGCGCTGAAGCGCGCGGCCGCACGGGGCTTGCGGCGCAAGCGCGACCGTAGGCACACTCCGGCCCAATCATAACGGGGAGGATGCCTATGCGTTGCGTGATCGTGGCCACCAGTCTGGCGGCGTTGATCGGACTGGCCGCCTGCGACTCCAAGCCGGAGACCGTGGCGGCGCCCGCGGCCCCCAAATATCTCGCCCGCTCACAACAGATGTACGCCGGCCAGGAGATGATCGACAAAGTCGACGCCGGAACGATCGCCGCGGGCCCCGCCGGCTCCCTGACCATGGCCGTCTCGGGCAGCGTCGGCGGAGCGGGCTACACCAATCAGGCCTTCCTCAAGCGGATCAACGCCGGCCCGCCCAAGGATGGCGTCTATGAGGTCGATGTCGTGGCCGACAAGCCGGCCGCCGCGAGCGCGGCGGGGGTCACCCCGATCGAGGTCAAGGGCGCGTGGCAACCCTATCCCGCCGATCACCTGAAGGGGGTTCGGTTCATCTCCAAGACCAACTCCGTGGTGGCCATGCTGCCGGCCGGCTGAGCCGCGACGCTCACCCTGGCGCACGGCGGGACGGTCAGGACGCCGGCTGCTGGGCGCCCGCCAGGAAGTCCATCTTGCCCAGCGGCACGCCCAGGTGGCGCAGGATGGCGTAGGCCGTGGTCACGTGGAACAGGAAGTTCGGCATCGAGAAGGTCAGCAGGAAGCTCTGGCCGGTGAACTCCATGGTCCGGCCGGGAAAGGTCAGCACGACCTGGCGACCCTCCTGGCCGTCGACCTGTTCGCGCTTGACGCTCTCGACAAAGGCGATGGTCTTGGCGAGCCGCTCCTTCAAGTCCGCGAAGGTGGTCTCGGTGTCGGGCATGGCCGGCGCCTCGACCCCGGCCAGCCGCGCGGAGCCGCTCTTGGCCGCGTCGCTCGCGAACTGAATCTGGCGGGTGAAATTGCCCATCCCGAAGCCGAGACTGGCTTCGGCGAGGGTCGAGAGCTCGATGTGCTCGGCGGCGGCATGGGTCTGGGCCTTGTCCATGAAGTGGCTGAGGTTCTTCAGCATCGTCAGATAGACCGAGATCGAGGCGTCATAGAGCGACAGGGACAAGGGCGTTCTCCAGGGCGAGGGGGCTCGCGAGGTCAGCAGATGGCGCCGCCGGGCCCGCTGCGCCAGGGGGCGTCGTCAAAAAGGGGACGTCGTCAAATTCGCGCGCGATCCGGCGTCAAGGTCGCGCCGGCGGCCATCAGGCGCAGGAAGTTGCCACCCATCACCTTGGCGACGTCAGCTTCGCCCAGGCCGCGCGCCAGCAGGGCCGCGGGGATCAGCGGCCACAGCGCGTAGTCGGCGAACACCGGCCTGAAATTGGCGTCCATGTCGGTGCCGATGGCCACATGATCGACGCCCACCGCCTCGATCAGCCGCAGGATCGAGACGATCCAGTCGCCCGCCGTCTTCTGGCCGATGCCGGAGGGAACCGAGCCGACGATCCCGCCCGCCCGGGTCACCAGGCGGGCGTGCTCGACGCTGACCAGGCGGGGATGGTCGATATCGGGGCGCTTCAGGTTGGTGTGGGAAATCATCATCGGCCGCGTGGCGATCGCCACCGCATCGCGGGTGACGCCGAAGGAGGCGTGGGCCAGGTCGACGATCACGCCGACACGGTTCATCTCGCGCACGATGTCGCGCCCCAGCGGCGTCAGGCCGGGAAACCGCGGCGCCTCGGTCTGCGGATCGCCGATCTGATTGGGATGATAGTGGACGATGGTGATCGATCGAACGCCCTCGGCATGGGCCGCCTGGACACGCTCGAGCCGGTCTTCGATGAAGTCGCCGCCCTCGACGGCAAACACCGCGGCGGTCCTGTGGGCCTTGAGCGCCCTGTCGATCTCGCCAGGCGTGCGTCCGGCCGCCGCCTGGCCCGTCGCCACCAGGGCCTTCAGCACGCCGATCTGGCGGCGGTAGTCGGCCCAGGCCTCGCCCGGTTCGAACTCGCGGGCCGCGCCCAGCCCGCCGGACCGGGTCGGCTCCAGCAAGACGGCGTCGGAAACGCAGTTGAACAGTGCCGCGGTGACCTGGCCCGACGCCATGGCGGCCAGGACCCTTGCCTCGAACGGCGCGCCCATCGCCCGGGTGGTGGCGTTCTGGCGGGTCAGGTCGCGCAGGAAGAAGCGGCCCGGATGGGCGTGGATGTCCACCGACGGATGCTTCGCCAGCAAGGCCCTTCCGGCGTCCATCTGGGCTTCGGTGAGGCTGAGCCCGGTTCCCGCGCTCTGGGCGTCGAAGATGGCCTTCTGCGCCGCCGCGGGCCCGGCGGCCAGGCCGGCGCCCCAGGTCGCAG
Source organism: Phenylobacterium sp. (assembly GCF_031360265.1). Lineage (GTDB taxonomy): Bacteria > Pseudomonadota > Alphaproteobacteria > Caulobacterales > Caulobacteraceae > Phenylobacterium. The sequence continues at coordinate 71,058 of NZ_JANMBF010000020.1, read as the reverse complement.
CGAAGCTCGCCATCACTTCGCGGCGCGAGAGGCTCATTTGAGGTCCGCCAGCACCGTGCGCAGGGTGGCAAACAGACGCGCGATCTCTGCCTCGCTGATGATCAGCGGCGGCGAGAACGCCAGGGTGTCACCGGTGAACCGGACCAGCAGTCCAGCCTTGAGCGCCGCGACCATCACCTCGTAGCCGCGGGCGCCGGGCGCGCCCGGCCGGGGCGCCAGTTCGACAGCTCCCATCAGGCCCAGGTTGCGGATGTCGATCACATGCGGACAGTCGGCAATCTCGTGGATCGCCGCCTCCCACACCGGCGCAAGCTCGGCGGCGCGGGTCAGCAGGCCCTCGCGCGCATAGATCTCCAGCGTCGCCAGCCCCGCGGCGCAGGCCGCCGGATGACCGGAATAGGTGTAGCCGTGGAACAGTTCGATGGCGTTTTCCGGCCCCTGCACCAGGGCGTCGTGGACGCCGCGACTGGCGAACACCGCGCCCATCGGGAAGGCGCCGTTGGTTAGGCCCTTGGCGGTGGTCATCAGGTCGGGCGTGACCCCGAAATACTGGGCCGCGAACGGCGCGCCCAGGCGTCCAAAGCCGGTGATCACCTCATCGAAGATATGCAGTATGCCTTGCCGGGTGCAAAGCTCGCGCAGCCGCTCGTGTTAGCCCACCGGCGGTGGCAGCACGCCGGCCGAGCCGACCACCGGCTCGACGATCACCGCGGCGATGGTCTCCGCGCCATGCAGGGCGATCAGCCGTTCCAGGTCGTCGGCCCGTTCCGCGCCGTGCGCCGGCTGGCCGCGCGAGAAGGCGTTGCGCTCCGGGTCGAGGGTGTGACGCAGGTGATCGGCGCCCGGCAGGGTCAGGAAGGCGCGGCGATTGTTGACCAGGCCGCCCACCGAAATGCCGCCAAAGCCTACCCCGTGATAGCCCTTCTCGCGGCCGATCAGCCGGGTGCGCTGGCCCTGCCCGCAGGCCCGATGATAGGCGAGTGCGATCTTCAGCGCGGTGTCCACCGACTCCGATCCGGAGTTGGTGAAGAAGATCCGGTCGAGGCCGGCCGGGGCGATCTTCGCCAGAGCGGTGGCGAAGTCGAAGGCCAGGGGATGGCCCATCTGGAACGACGGCGCGTAGTCCAGGGCCAGCAGCTGCTGGCCGACCGCCGCGGCGATCTCCGGCCGTCCATGCCCGGCATTGACGCACCAGAGCCCGGCGGTGCCGTCCAGCACCTCGCGACCGTCGTCGGTGCGATAGAACATGCCGCTGGCCGCCACCAACAGCCGCGGATCGGCCTTGAACTGGCGGTTCGCCGTGAACGGCATCCAGTAGGCCGCCATGTCCAGCTGGTTCTTGCGATTGGAGATGTCGTTCATGGGGTCCGCCTTTGGGGATGCAGGAAATCAGGTTCGCGGCAGTCCCGCCAGATGATTGAGCCGTGACCAGCTTCGGCCATGCGCGCCGCCCCCTGGCGAGGCGTTTGCCAACGCCGTCGCCAGCCACCGCGCCTCGACCGCGTCAGCCTCGCGCCAGCACTCGGCGACAGCGGCGGTCAGCGCGGGCGAATCGGCGGCTGCGTCGATCCGCGCGACGAACCCCGCCTCGACCCGGTCCCGCTCGGCCTCGAGGCTCGCCAGCGCCGGGACGAAGTCACCCAGCATGGTCCGGTGCAGGCGCTCGTGCCGCCACCACAGCGTCTGGGCGTCGAAGCGGTCGGTCGGCGCGGCGCCCTGCGGCGGCAGGCCGGTCTCGAACAGCACGGGCTTGAACAGGCTGGCGCAGGGCGCCGAGGTTCCCGTCACCCAGTGGACCATCCGCCCGGGCCGCAGTTCACTGACCATCGAAGCCACCGACTGGCTGCGGCGCGCGCCCTGCGCGGCGTGCATGCAGATCGTGCGGTCCCGGGTATTGGCCGGACTCCAGTCGACCTGGTCGCCATGGTCGCGCAGGATCGCCATCATCGCGCGGGGGGTCAGGTCCGGGGCGGCGCGGTCCAGCAGGGCCGCGGCGCGGGCGCAGCGGCCCCGGCCGAAGCTGACGACGTCGCGCGCCGCGTCGAGCAGATGAGCGGCCACGTCGAAGCGGCCCGAGGCGTCGGCCCAGCCGGCCCGGCGCGCCTGCTCAGCCAGGCCGGGACTGACCGCGTCCCAGGTCGCGCCAATCGAATAGGCGTTGGACAGCGCCCGATGCCGCGTCACCGCCTCCACCGCCCACCAGCGCCCGGCGGTTTCCAGCACGAAGGCCTGGCGCGCGTCGGCGATGATGAAGCCGTTGTCGTAGTAGAACCGCCCCAGGTGTCCGCAATCGCCGCCCTGGCCGTAGCGCTCGAGCAGGCCGGTGATGACGCTGACCGCTTCCTCGGCGCTCGCCGCACGCTCCAGCCCCAGCCGCACCAGGTCCATGCCGGTCAGCGCGGCCTTGCGCTGGGCGGGGATCTTGGCGTGCAGCGCCTCGTTGCCGATGACCACGCCCTGCGCATTGGCGCCGATCTCCGCGCCCCACATCCAGAACGGTCGGCTGAGCAGACAGGCGTGGGTGGCCGGGGCGTCGGGAATGGTCAGGTAGGTGAGCTTCAGCGGCCCGCCGCCGCGCCGCGCCGGCGACATCTCCAGGCCCTGGGCCTCGTTGCGCTCGCGGTCGCTGTTCTTGGCGAACAGGGTGGCCCCGCGCCGGGCCGAGGCGGGCAGGCTGACAAGGGTGTCACACATGCCGGGCCGCCCCCGCGGGCGGGCGGCCTCGCCGCACGCGTATCAAATCGCCATCCACGCGAAACGTTTAACAGCAGAGTCCACGCCTTCTTAGGGTTTTCGCGGGAAACCAGGGTTATGACGACGCCGTTCTCCGAAAAATTGCGGCTGGTGCTGAAGCTGCTGTCGATGAGCAGCGCCAGGCTTGCCTCCGAGCTGGAGACCGACAAGTCCGTGGTCAGCCGCTGGCTCGCCGGCGCCGTCCAGCCCTCGGCCCACAACCTGTCGCGCCTGTCGGCCCTGGTGGCGACCCGTCTGCCCGGCTTTCGCACGCTGGACTGGGAGCGCGACGCCGAAAGCCTCGCCCAGATGTTCGGGGCCGAGCCCGGCGCCTTTCCCGCGATCCTCGCACCGCGCCCGATCCAGGGCCTGCCCCTCGCCATCTGGGACCTGATGATCGCCGGCGCGTCGGTGCGCGGCGCGGCCTATGAGGGTTTCTTCCGCTCCACCCGCGCCCATCCCGCCATGCCCGGCCGCTTTGTTCATGACCACGGGATGATCCGCCGCGACGAGATCGGCCTCCTGCGCCTGTCGATGGGCACCGGCGGAACGGAAGTCAGCGGCTGGATGCTGCCGCTGCATAACCAGCTGTTCTCGATCGCCTGCGACGTCACCAGCGGTGTGCTGCTGTTCGGCATCTTCAACGGCGTCGGCACCGCACGCGTCGACGTCTTCGACGGCCTGACCCTGACGCCCAGCCTCGACGCCGGCCGCACGCCCACGGCCATGGCGATGATCTGCGAACGGGTCGCGGACCTGAGTGGCGACCCGGCGATCGACAATGCAAAGTATGCCGAGCTCATCACCCTCAATCCGCTCGCCCCGGAGGGCTCCATCCCCGAGCCCATTCGCAGACATCTCGACCGCGACTTCGGCCCCAGCGAACTGGCCGCCGGCCGCGACTGGCTGCTCAGCATGCCGCTGGGCCGCTCGCTCAGCCGCGGGCCGATCTTCGAAGCCCCGACGCCCCATGACGCTTAGTCGCGCGGATCGCGGCCGCCCGATCAGGGCGCGGCGCGGGCCGGGGTGATCGGCTGCACCTCGATGTCGCGGAAGGCGATGGGATGGCCCTCGCTCTGCAGGGCGATGTAGCCCTCGGTCAGCGCCAGCACCCCGCCGCGCGCGGCGATCAGCGGCCGCGCGTCGCGGTCCAGCGGATCGAGTTCCAACCCGACATAGCGATGCACCACCTGGCCGTTGATCCTGTGGGTGACCTCGCCACTGGCGCTGACCTCCAGCTCCAGCCGGGTCCAGGTCCCGTTGGGAACGGTCGGGCCGCTGGAGGTCACGCAATGGGTCTTCGCCATCGCCCGGCCGATGGTCAGGTTGGTCCCGGGTGAGCAGACCGATCCCGTCGGCCGCGGACCCGGGCCGTCCGGCCCCAGGATCTGGAATTCGAAGGAGACCGGGAACGGCTGATTGAGGCCCATGCTCTGCGGGCTCTGGGCGTGGAACATCACCCCGCTGTTGCTGTGCGCCCAGGTTGGCGCATCGGCCATACCGGGCTCCAGCAGCCGATAGCTCAGCCTTAGCCGGTAGGCCTTGAACGGGGCCTTGTAGAACAGGTGTCCGAACTGGCCGGCGAACCGGTCGTACCCCGCATAGGAGACCGTGATCGCCCCGTCGCGCACGACGAACGTCTGCCGGTAGTTGTCGCCTAGCTGGTGGCCGGCGATCTTGGGCGTCCAGCCGTCCAGCGTCCGCCCGTCGAAGAGCGGGCGCCAGGGGGCCTCGGCCTGTCGCGCCGGCGGCGCATGGGCGCAGGCCGTCAGCACCGCACAGACACCGGCCACCAGCGCTGCGCGCCATCCCCGACCGACCATCGTGACCTCCGTGCGACTATGCCTGGCCCCGTCCCGGAGCGTCAGGGCCAGCTTGAAGTGTAATCGACGCCGTGGAAACCTCATGGCCGGATCCGCGGCGACCTGATGCGGCGACCGGGAGAGGAACATGGCCAACCTGAACAGCCGCTGGGGCCAGGACAACAGCTACGACGCCATCGTCGTCGGCAGCGGCATGACCGGCGGGTGGGCGGCCAAGGAACTGACCGAAAAAGGCCTGAAGACCCTTGTGCTCGAGCGCGGACCGATGGTCCGCCACATCGCTGACTATCCCACCGCCATGACCGACCCTTGGGATATGCAATACCCCGCAGGCCGGCTGCCGCCGGACCAGGTGAAGGCCCACTACCCGGTGCAGAACCGCACCGGCTATGCGCTCACCGAATACACCAAGCATTTCTTCGTCCGCGACGACGAGGAACCCTACACCGAAACCAAGCCCTACGACTGGATCCGCGGCTATCAGGTCGGCGGCCGCTCCCTGCTGTGGAGTCGCCAGTGCTACCGCCACAGTCCGATCGACTTCGAGGCCAACGCCCGCGAAGGCGTCGGCATCGACTGGCCGATCCGCTATTCGGAACTGGCGCCCTGGTATGACTATGTCGAGCGCTTCATCGGCGTCAGCGGCCAGGCGGAGGGCCTGGCGCACCTGCCCGACGGCGTCTTCCAGCCACCGATGGAAATGAACTGCGTGGAACTGGCGTTCAAGGCCAGGTCCGAGGCCCGCTACCCCGAGCGGCGAGTGACCATGGGCCGCGCCGCCCACCTGACCGCGCCGACCGAGGAACAGAAGGCGCTGGGCCGCGGCCAGTGCCAGCATCGCAACATGTGCATGCGGGGCTGCCCGTTCGGAGCCTATTTCTCGTCGAACTCGGCGACCCTGGTGTCCGCCGAGCGCACCGGCAACCTGAAGATCCGCCCCGCCTCGATCGTCACCTCGCTGATCTTCGACCCGGGCAAGGGCAAGGCGCGGGGCGTCCGTGTGCTCGACGCCAACACCGGCGAGGAGAGCGAATTCTACGCCGAGGTGGTGTTCCTCTGCGCCTCGACGCTCAACACCACCTGGGTAATGCTGAACTCCACCAGCTACCGGTTCCCCAACGGCTTCGGCAACGACAGCGACCAGCTTGGCCGCAACCTGATGGACCACCACCTAGGCGTCGGCGCCTCGGCCGAAGCGCCGGGCTATGAGGATATGTACTATTCGGGCCGGCGGCCGAACGGCATCTATGTGCCCCGGTTCCGCAACCTTGGCGACAAGGCCAGCGCGCGCGGCGACTACACCCGCGGCTTCGGCTACCAGGGCGGCGCGGGGCGCGCCGGCTGGAACCGCATGGCCGCCGGCTTCGGCGCCGAGCGCAAGGCCGCGCTCAGCCAGCCCGGACCCTGGGCGATCCGGCTGGGCGGATTCGGCGAGACCCTGCCCTATGCCGACAACCGTGCGACACTCAACCCCGCGGTGAAGGATCAGCATGGCCTGCCGACCCTCAGCCTGAATGTCTCGATCCGCCAAAACGAGCACGCCATGCGCCGCGACATGCAGGTCGCCGCCGCCGAGATGCTGGAGGCGGCGGGCTTCAAGAACGTGCGCGGCTACGACGCCGGCTATTCGCCGGGCAATGGCATCCACGAGATGGGCGCCGCGCGCATGGGGCGCGATCCGAAGACCTCGGTGCTCAACGCCCACAACCAGGTGCATGGCTGCCGCAACGTCTACGTCACCGACGGCTCGGCGATGGTCTCGGCCTCCTGCGTCAACCCGTCGCTGACCTATATGGCGCTGACCGCGCGCGCGGTGGACCATGCGGTGAGCCAGCGTCGAAGGGGAGACCTCTGATGGCGACCTGCGCCAAGCTCAGTCGGCGTGAGGCCTTCGCCGGTGTCGCCTTCGCCGGCCTCGCCTTCACAGTCGGAGCCCTGTCTTTCGGACTGGCGCAACCCGCCGCGGCCCAGGGGCTGACCTGGGCGCCCGTCGCCCTGACGCCGGCGCAGGCGCGCGCCCTGGACGCCGCCGCCGAGCAGATCATGCCGGCCACCGAGACGCCTGGCGCGCGGGCGGCGGGCGTACCGCAATTCGTTGACCGCGCAATCGCCGGCTGGTGCGACAAGGGCCAGGCTGCCCTGTTGCGCGCTGGACTGGACGGCCTGGACGCCGACGCGCGCGCGGCCCACGCCGCCGCCTTCGCCGACCTGACAGCGGCCGAGCAGACCGCGATCTTGGCCGGTTATGACAGCTCAGGCGCCCGCCAGCGGCCGTTCTTCCTGACGCTGCGCGAACTGGTCACAATCGGCTATTTCACGTCCAGGCCCGGGGCGACGGTGGCCCTGCGCTATGACCCGATCCCCGGCCCCTATCGCGGCTGCGTCCCGCTCAAGGAGATCGGCCGAGGCTGGGCGATCTGAGCGCGGGGGCAGGGCGGCGGTCAGGCGCTGGCCGCGGCGCTCGGGCGTTCCTTCACCCTGGCGAACCAGGCGTTGAGCTTGCTGAGGCCCGGGTCCAGCGGCTGGCCCACGACGCCGCCAAAGTCGATGAAGGCAAACAGCAGGATGTCGGCCAGTGTGAACCGATCGCCGGCGATCCAGGGGCCGCTGAGTTGACCCTCCAGCCACTTCTCACCGTCATGGGCGACGGCTTTCAACCCGGCGGACGCTTCCGGCAGGCACCGTATCCGGTTCTGGAAGATCTGCAGGCCCTCGCCATAGCGGAAGCCGTTGGCCAGCGGTTCGCAGATCATGATGTCCACCCGGCGCGTCCACATGCGGGCCGCGGCGCGCTCTTCCGGCGTCGCGCCGATCAGCGGCGGCGAGGGATGGCGTTCCTCGATATATTCGCAGATGGCGGTGATCTCGGAGAGATACGAACCGTCGTCCAGCTCCAGCGCCGGGGTCTGGCCCGCGGGGTTGAGCTTCAGGTAGGCCTCCTGGCGATTTTCGCCGACGCCCAGATCGACGGTGACGCGGGCCAGGTCGATGCCCTTCTCGGCCAAAAACATCTTCACCACCCGCGGGTTCGGGCCGACCGAGGTATAGAGCTTCATGACGTTTCCCCTGCTTTGGGTGAAATCTCTAGGAGGCTGCTCCAGGGGCGTCAACGGCGAGCTGTTCAAGCCCCGCCGGCGCGGGGCCGCCGGTCGCCCAGTCGAGCAGCTCGACGGGGTGGATCACGGGGGCGTCCAGGGCCGGCGCCAGCTGGGCGATGCAGCCGATATTGCCGGCCGAAACCACGGCCGCGCCGGTGCGCGCGATGTTGGCGGCCTTGCGGTCGCGCAGGCGGCCCGCAAGCGCCGGCTGGAGGATGTTGTAGACCCCGGCCGAGCCACAGCACAGGTGGCCCTCGGCGACCTGGCGCACCTCGAACCCGGCCTCCGCCAACAGCCGCGCCGGTCCGGCCTTCAGCTGCTGGCCGTGCTGCAGCGAGCAGGGGGCGTGATAGGCGACGCTGATCCGGCCCGGCCGGGTAACCGGCGGCAGACCGACCTCCTCGATGAACTCCAGCACATCGCGGGTGATCGCCGCCGCATGCGTGGACGCGGCCTCTCCGGCCACCCGGCGATCATAGCCCTTCAGCGTCGTGCCGCACCCGGCGGCGGTGGTGACGATCGCGGCGAACGGCCCTGCACGGCTCCAGGCCGCCAGATTGGCGGCGGCGAAGCCTCGGGCTTCCTCGGCCCGACCCAGGTGCTCGGACAGCGCGCCGCAACATACCTCGCCCTCGACCAGCGCCACCTCGAAGCCCGCCCGGGTGATCAGCCGGATCGCCGCGGCGCGGATCGACGGCGCCATGGCCGGCTCGACGCAACCCTGCAACAGGGCGACGCGGCCCCGCGTCTCCCCCCGCGCCGGGTAGGATCGTTCGAACTCATCCCGCGACCGATGCTCCGGGACCAGCCGCAGCAGGGCCGCCAGGGGTCCGAGCCGCAACGCCTCCAGCAGGGGCTCCAACGGCCGGGTCAGCCGTCCCAGCCAGAGCGCCGCGCGCAGGCGCCGAGGCCGCGTCAGGACCTGGGGGATCCCCCAGCGCAGGACGCGCTCGAACCAGGGCCGTCGGTAGTGGGTCTCGATATGGGTCCGGCCGTGGTCGATCAGCTGGGCATAGTCGACGCCCGAGGGGCAGGTGGTGACGCAGGCCAGGCACGACAGGCACCGGTCGATGTGGGTGACAGTTTCCTTCGACGGCGCGCCGTCGGCTTCCAGCATGGACTTGATCAGCTCGATCCGGCCGCGCGGGCTGTCGCGCTCGTCGCCGAGCAGCACATAGGTCGGGCAGGTCGCCGTGCAGAAGCCGCAGTGGACGCACTTGCGGATCGCTGCGTGGCTGGCGGCATAGTCCGGATCGGCCAGCTGCTCGGGCGTGAACGCGGTCTGCATCCTAGACCATCCCCATCCGGCCGGGGTTCAGCAGACCCCGGGGGTCGAACGCGGCCTTGACCCGCGCGCTGAGCGCCGCCAGCGCTCCGTCCAGCGGCTCGAACGCCGGCGCCTCGCCACGATAGAGCGTAGCGTGGCCGCCCAGCGCCCGGACGGCGCCGCGGACCTGGCCGGGGTCCGCGTCGGACGCCAGCCAGACGAGGCCCCCGCCCCAGTCATAGAGCGCATCGCCGGCGATCGCCTCGCCGACCCGCCAGCCCGCCGCCGGGGGGACCGAGATGCGCCAGAGCGGGCGCGGGTCCCGACTGAACGCCTCGACCTCACGGACCTGGACCCAGAACCCCCGGCTGTGCTCGGCGTCCAGCCGGTCGCATCGGCCGAAGCCCTGCAATGCCGCCGCGAGGTGATCGGCGCGGGCCGCCACCGAGGCGGCGAAGCCCTCCAGCCGCAGCGCCGTGACCGCCATAGCGACCTTCAACGGCGAACGCGCCGCAGTGGCCCCCGGCAGGTGAGCCGCCGCCGAGACATCGACGGGCGCGTTCAGCGCCTGGGTCATCGCCTGCGCCGCCCGCGCATCGTCGAGGCCGAAATAGAGCAGCGTCAGCTCCGCACGCGCCGCCGGCAGCACCTTGAGGCTCACTTCCGTCAACACCGCCAGCGTCCCCCACGATCCGGCCAGCAGCTTGCACAGGTCATAGCCGGTGACGTTCTTCACCACCCGGCCACCGGCCTTGACGATCTCGCCACGGCCGGTGACCGCCTCGGCTCCCAGGAAATGGTCGCGCGCCGCTCCGGCGCGGATCCGGCGCGGTCCGGAGAGGTTCGCCGCCAGCACCCCGCCCAGCGTCGGCCGGCCCCGGGATCCCAGCAGGCGCGTCAGGTGCGGCGGTTCGAACGGCAGCATCTGGCCCTGGGCGGCGACCAGCGCCTCGAGGTCGGCGAGCCGCACGCCCGCCTGGGCGGTCAGCACCAGTTCCTCCGGCGCATAGTCGATCACCCGGTTCAGAGCCTGGGTGCTCAGCACCGCCTCGGCGCCGATCACGCGCCCGACGCCGCGTTTTGTCCCGCCGCCGATGATCTCCAGCTTACGGGCTTCCGCCACCATCGCGGCCAGGGCCTCGGCGGTCTTCGGTCGCAGGATCGCCGCCACGTCCGCCATCAGAACCTCGGCAGGTCGGGGAAGGCCACGGCCCCGCGGTGAACATGCACCCGGCCGAGCTCGGCGCAGCGGTGCAGGCGCGGGAACACCTTGCCGGGATTGAGCAGCAGGTCCGGATCGAAGGCGCACTTGACCCGCTGCTGGCAGGCCAGGTCCGTATCGTTGAACATCTCCCCCATAAGGTCGCGTTTCTCGACGCCGACCCCGTGCTCGCCGGTCAGCACCCCGCCCACGGCCACGCAGAGCTTCAGGATGTCGGCGCCGAACGCCTCGGCGGCCTCGAGCTCCCCCGGCTTGTCGGCGTCATAGAGGATCAGCGGGTGCAGGTTGCCGTCGCCGGCATGGAAGACATTGGCTACGCCCAGGCCGTACTGGCTGGCCATCTCGCCGATCCGGGTCAGCACGTGGGCCAGCTGGCGGCGCGGGATGGTGCCATCCATGCAGAAATAGTCCGGCGCGATGCGCCCCACCGCCGGGAACGCCGCCTTGCGTCCGGCCCAGAACGCCAGCCGCTCGGCCTCGCTTGCGGAGCTGCGGATCGTCGTCGCGCCGCGGGCCTCGCCGAGCGCCACAACCTGAGCCGACAGCTCGGCGCATTCCGCCTCCGGGCCGTCCAGCTCGACGATCAGCAGGGCCGCGGCGTCGAGCGGATAGCCCGCGCCGACGAACGCCTCGGCCGCCCGGATCGCCGGGGCGTCCATCATCTCCAGCCCCGCGGGGATCACGCCGGCGGCGATGATGTCGCCGACGCACCCGCCCGCCGCCTCAACCGACGCAAAGCCCAGCAGCATGGCGCGCGCCGTTTCGGGTTTCCTCAGCAGACGGACGGTCACCTCGGTGACCACGCCCAGAAGCCCTTCCGACCCCGTCACCACGCCCAGCAGGTCATAGCCGGCAGCGTCGAGCCCCTTGCCGCCCAGCCGCACCACCTCGCCGCTGATCAGCACGATCTCGCAACCCAACAGGTTGTTGGTCGTCAGCCCATACTTCAGGCAGTGCACGCCTCCGGCGTTCTCCGCGACGTTGCCGCCGATTGTGCAGGCGATCTGGCTCGACGGATCGGGGGCATAGTAGAAGCCGTCCGCCTCCACCGCCCCGGTGATCGCCAGGTTGGTGACGCCCGGCTGCACCACGGCGCAGCGGTTGGCGTAGTCGACCTCCAGGATGGCGTTGAACTTGGCCATGCCGAGCACGATGCCGTCCTCCAGCGGCAGGGCGCCGCCGGAAAGCGACGTCCCCGCCCCGCGCGGCACCACCTTGACCCCGTTGGCCTGGCACCAGGCCAGCACGGCGGAGACCTGCGCGGTCGTCTCCGGCAGCACGACGGCCAGCGGCGTCTGCCGATAGGCCGACAGCCCGTCGGACTGGAATGGAACCAGCCCCGCGGGATCGCCGATCACCCCGTCGCCGGGGACCAGTCGCCGCAGTGCGCGCACGATCTCACCCTTGCGGGCCATCAGCGCGGCGTCGGGCAGCGGCATCTTCATCTGCGCCACGACTAACCCGGTTTCGCCGGATTCCTCCAGCGCTTAGGTGGCGGCCGCGATCAGCGCCGCCAGGCCGCGCGCCACCGGTTCCAGCATCGCCGGCCCCGTCACATCTGCCCGGTCGCGGCGGGTGTGGTGCAGGGGGTGGCTGGCGACGAGGCCGATCAGCGGGACATAGCCGAGGCTCTGGAAGTGAGCGAGCTCGCCGGGCGGCCTGGTCCGGTCGATGTCGCTTGGCGCCTGGTAGCCAGACTGGCCGGCGAACGCGGTAGCGGCGCGGGTCATCAGGGCGTCGCTGCAGGCCAGGATCCGGCCCGCCGGCGGCCCATCCAGGCGGACGAGCCTGCCGTCTCGCAGGGCGAAGTCGTAGCTCGCCACATTGGCCCCGATGGCCACCCACAGCTTGGTGTCGGCGGGCGGTGGCGCGGCGGTCTCGGTGAAGACATGCCCGCCATAGCCGTCGAACTCGTGGCCGCAGGCGGCGACCACGGTCAGGTTGTGATCGGTCGTCGCCGCCAGCTGGCGCGCCAGCCCCAGCCAGATGGCCAGCCCCGATCCGCGCTCACCCGCGCAATGGAACCAGCCGCTCTTCGGCGTCGAGAGCACCAGGTGTTTGCCGGGCCGGGCGCGGTGGCCGATGACGTTGTCGGCCCTTCCCAGGACCGTCCGACCTTCCAGGCGCGCGGTGAGCGGCTCGCCCGCCGCCGCGGCCGCCCGCAACGCCGCGCCGTCGCGCGCCGCCGCCAGCAGCACCGGGACCGACCAGGCCCGGGCCTTGGGCGTCCGGTTGAGCGCGGCAAGCTCACCCAGCGGGTTTTCGGTGACCGCCACCACGGCCACGGCCCCGCTGGCCGCGGCCGTGACGATCTGCGGCGGCGGGGCCGCGTTGAGGCCGCCCCCCGCCCCGGCGGCCAGGGTGACCAGCGCGATCCGGCCCGGTCCGCCCGCCGTCGACAGTGGCGCGGTCACGCCGCCCGGCGCGGTCGTCACAGGCGTCCAATAGGGAAAGCTTTCCAGGGTGCGGCCGGCCAGCTCCAGGTCCGCACGGCCAAGCTCGAACACCGGATAGTCGAACCCTTGCGCCTGCGCCGCGTAGCCCGCCGCCCGGAGCCTCCGGAGCAGCCAGGCCGTGGTCGCCGCGTCGCCCGGCGTGCCCGTCCGATGTACGCCCAGGCTCGCATAGGTCCGCACGTCGGCCTGGAGCGAAGCCCCGGCCAGCGGGTCGATCGCGGGCCCCGCAGGCATCGCCGCCCCCGCCCAGGCGCCCAGGCCCGCCAGCACCCCGCGGCGCCGATCCACCCTGATCGACAAGGGCAAGGTCACAGTGGGCCGCCGCCGACCGACGACTCATCCATCGTAGAAATGAGCCGGATGTAGGCCGACGACCCGGCGTTGCCGGTCGGTCGTGGCGCGGGCGATAGCCTCGGGGCTGAGCTGGTTGCTCTGTGCAGTGGTCACCAGCCGCTGGGCGATGTCGCGACGGCCATAGTGGACCTGCAGGAAAAAGCGGCCGTGGTCGCCTGGACCGGTGGGCATGCGGCGATGCCAGATGTCGGAGACGAACAGCCCGGCGTCGCCGGCGCGGACGATCAGCGGCGTAACGCCCCGGCCCTCGAAGTCCAGGTCGTCGTCCAGCTGGCGTCCCGTCGGCGGGGCGCGGCCGGACAGATGGCTGCCCGGGATGACGCCCGTGGGACCATCCTCAAGCGCGCAATCCTGAAGGTAGAGGTGCACGCCAATGGCGAACACCGGGTGCGGAATATCGGCCGGCCAGCGAACACCGTCGGGCAGAGGCACATGCGGCCCGCCATCGACGTGCCAGGCTTGGCCGCCGTGCGATCCCGGATGTCCCGCGGGATTGCGCCAGGCGGTGTTGGCGATCACGTGGCAGTCCTCGCCCAGCAGAGGTTCGATCACAGACAACAGCCGCGGATGGGCGACGACGGCTTGCGCGGCGGCGCTGCGATTGAGCATGGCGTAGCGGAACATGGCAGCGTCTTCGACCGGGCGCTGGCCGCGTTCGTCCGGCGGGTCGCGATCAAAGATCCCGGCGATCTCGTGGCGAAGGTCGGCGACCTCCGAGGCCGTCAACAGGTCGCGGATGACCGCATAGCCTTCGCGCTCCAGCTGGAGGGTCTCGTCGCTGGCGGGGTCGTCACGAGGTTCGAGATAGGGTCGGCCGCGTCGGATCATGCCCGGGTTCCTTGCCCGGCAAACCTAGTCGGGGGACGCGTGGCCCCGCAAGTCTCGGAGTGCGCCCCTACCGGCCGCCGAACACCGGCGTCCGTTTCTCGTTGAAACTGGCGACTCCCTCGCGGCGGTCGGCGGTCTTGAACAGCCGGTTGTAGGCCGACAGCTCCATCTCCATGGCCGCCGCCAGGTCCAGCGAATGGGCCTCGCGGACCACGTGCTTAAGGGCTCGGACGGAGAGCGGCGCCTTGGCCGCGATCTCGGCGGCGACGGCCAGGACCGTATCCATCAGGGCGTCCGGCGCCGTCACCCCGCTGACCACGCCGTAGTCCAGCGCCTGGGCCGCGGTGAACGGCCGGCCGGTGGTCAAGAGCTCCAGCGCCCGCCGCTCGCCGGCGCAGCGGCGCAGCAGCTGTGTGCCCCCCAGGCCCGGCATGATCCCCAGCCCCACTTCCGGCAGGCCGAAGCGGGCGGTGTCGGCGGCATAGGCGAAGTCGCAGGCCAGCGTCATTTCGCAGCCGCCGCCCATGGCCGCGCCGTTGACCGCGGCGATGATCGGCACGGGCACGGAAAGCTGCGCCCGCGCCATGGCCTCGAAAACCTTGTGCTGCAGCGACCAGGCCTCATCGCTCATGCCGTTGCGTTCCTTGAGGTCTGCCCCGGCGCAGAAGTGCCGCCCGGCCGCGGCCAGCACCACGCAGCGCAGGTCCTCGCGCGCGGCCAACGCCGTCCAGGCCGCCAGCAGATCCTCGCCCATGCGGGTGTTGAGCGCATTGGCCGCCTCGGGGCGGTTGAAGGTGATCCGCGCCACGCCGGGCGCCGGTTCGTCGAGAAGGAGGGTTTCGGGCATTCAGAAACTCTTGGGCAGGTCCAGCACATGGGTCGCCACGTGGGAGAGGATGAGGTTCGTGGAGATCGGGGCGACCTGGTAGAGGCGGGTCTCGCGGAACTTGCGCTCGATGTCGTACTCCTCGGCGAAACCGAAGCCGCCGTGGGTCTGGAGGCACATGTCGGCGGCGTACCAGGAGGCTTCCGACGCGCAGAGCTTTGCCATGTTGGCTTCCGTGCCGCAGGGCAGGCCGGCTTCAAACAGGGCGCAGGCCTTCTGCACCATCAGTTCGGCGGCGGTCATCTGGACGTAAGCCCGGGCGATCGGGAACTGCACGCCCTGGTTCTGGCCGATCGGGCGGCCGAACACTGACCGGTCCCTGGCGTAGGCGCTGGCCCGGTCGATGAAGAACTTCGCGTCGCCGATGCATTCGGCCGCGATCAGGATGCGCTCGGCGTTCATCCCCGACAGGATGTAGCGGAAACCCTGGCCTTCCTCGCCGATCAGGCTTCCCACCGGAACCCGAAGGTCCTCGAAGAACAGCTCGGTGGTGGCGTGGTTGATCATCGTCCTGACCGGGCGGATGGTCAGCCCGTTGCCGACAGCCTGGCGCATATCCACCAGCAGCACGCTCATGCCGTCGGAGGGCTTGGCCGCGTCGGCGCGCGCGGTGGTGCGGCAGAGCAGCACCATCAGGTCGGAGTGCTCGGCCCGGCTGATCCACAGCTTCTTGCCGCTGACCACATAGTGCTCGCCGTCGCGCCGCGCGAAGGTAGATATGCGCGTTGTGTCGGTGCCGGCGTCAGGCTCGGTGACGCCAAAGGCCTGCAGGCGCAGGTCGCCCGACGCCACCTTTGGCAGATAGGCCTGCTTCTGCGCCGGCGAGCCGTGGGCCAGCAGCGTGCCCATGGTGTACATCTGGGCGTGACAGGCGCCGCCGTTGCCGCCCGAGCGATGGATCTCCTCGAGCACCGCTGCGCCCGCCGACAGCCCAAGGCCCGAGCCGCCATAGGCCTCGGGGATCAGCACCGACAGGAACCCCGCCTCGGTCAGCGCGGTCACGAAGGCGGTGGGATATTCCCGATCCCGATCCAGCGCGCGCCAATAGGCGCCGGGAAACCGCGCGCACAGCTTGCGCACCGCCTCGCGGATTTCAGGGAAGGTCTGGTCGCTGTCGTAGGCCACGGCTGCAACTCTTGCCACGGGCCGGGCTGGAGATCGACCGCCAAAGGTGGTCATCTGGCGACATGACCGACCTGAGCTACGTGAGCGGCGCGAGCACCCGGCCCCTGCTGGGCCAGACCATCGGCGCCCGTTTCGAGGCCACCTGCGCGGGGCACCCGGACCAGATGGCGCTGATCTCACGCCATCAGCACATCCGCTGGACCTATGCGCAGCTGAAGGACCGCGTGGACGCCCTGGCCGCCGGCCTGCTGGCGCTGGGCCTGGAGCCCGGCGACCGGATCGGCATCTGGGCGCCCAACTGCGCGGAATGGGTGGTGACCCAGTTCGCCACCGCCAAGGCCGGTCTTATCCTGGTCAACATCAACCCAGCCTACCGCCTGAGCGAGGCCGAATACGCGCTGAACAAGGTCGGCTGCAAGGCGCTGGTCACGGCCATCGCCCACAAGACCAGCGAATATCTCCACATGCTGCGCGAGCTCGCTCCGGAGCTGTCATCGGCGCGGCCGGGCGCCCTGCAGGCCACCCGCCTGCCGGCGCTTCGGCTGGTGATCACCCTGGGCGATCAGGAGCACGCCGGGTGCCTCGCCTTCCATCAGGCTTGCGACGCCGGCACGCCCGCCGACCACCAGCGCCTGGCCGAGATCGGGCCTGGCTTGCAGTTCGACGACCCGATCAACATCCAGTTCACCAGCGGCACCACCGGCTTCCCGAAAGGCGCGACGCTGTCGCATCACAACATCCTCAACAACGGCTATTTCACGGGCCAGGCCATGCGGTTGGCGGCCGGGGAGCGGGTGTGCATCCCGGTCCCGCTCTATCACTGCTTCGGCATGGTGAGCGGCAACCTGGGCTGCATCACCCATGCCGCGACCATGGTCTATCCCTCGGAAGGCTTCGACCCGCTGGCGGTGTTCGAGGCCGTACAGGCCGAGGGCTGCGCAGCGCTCTATGGCGTGCCGACCATGTTCATCGCCCTGCTCGCCCATCCCGAGTTCGCTCACTTTGACCTCACGACGCTGCGGACGGGAATAATGGCGGGATCGCCCTGCCCGATCGAAGTGATGCGCCAGGTGATCGACAGGATGCACATGCCTCAGGTGACCATCGCCTACGGCATGACCGAGACCTCGCCCGTCAGCTTCCAATCCGGCGTCGACGACAGTCTCGAAGTCCGTGTCGCCACCATCGGCCACGTCCACCCGCACCTGGAGGTCAAGATCATCGATGAGGCGGGCCGCATCGTCCCGCGGGGCGAAACAGGCGAGCTCTGCACCCGGGGCTATTCGGTGATGGTCGGCTACTGGGACGATCCGAAGCGCACCGCCGAGGCTATCGACGCCTCGGGCTGGATGCACACCGGCGACCTTGCGACGCTGGACGCCGACGGCTGCGGCAACATCGTCGGGCGGATCAAGGACATGGTCATTCGCGGCGGAGAGAACGTCTATCCGCGCGAGATCGAGGAGTTCCTCTACCGCCATCCTGCCGTTGAGGACGTGCAGGTGATCGGCGTGCCGGACCCGCGGTATGGCGAGGAGCTCTGCGCCTGGATCGTGCTGAAGCCCGGCGAGGTGCTGACGCCTGAGGCCGTCCAGGCGTTCTGCAAGGGCCAGATCGCCCACTACAAGATTCCACGCCATATCCGTTTCGTGGACGGTTTCCCCACCACGGTCACGGGCAAGGTGCAGAAATTCGCCATGCGCGAGGCGATGATTGCGGAATTGAGCCTGGCGCCGGAAAAGACCGCATGATTGCTGATACCCAACTCCGTCATCCCGGCCGCGGCGTAGCGGAGAGCCGGGACCCAGCGGGTCAAGCTGTGCGGCCGCTCCTGGATCCCGGATCGGCTCGTCGGCCGTCCGGGATGACGCATTTTTTGAATGCTGGAAGAGGTTGATGCGCAAACTCTCCTCCGCAGTCGACCCAAACTCCATCGCCTTCGCCGCCAACGCCCAGGCCAACCGGGCTCTCGCGGCGGATCTGCGCGAGCGCGCGGCGGCGGCGGCGCTTGGCGGGCCGCGGGACAGCCGCAAGCGCCACGTCGGCCGTGGCAAGCTGTTGCCGCGCGAGCGGGTGATGCGCCTCCTCGACCCAGGCTCGCCGTTCCTGGAAGTGGGCCAGCTGGCGGCCGGCGGCCTCTATGACGATGAGGCGCCGGGCGCAGGGCTGATCGCCGGCGTCGGCCGGGTCAGCGGTCGCGAGGTGGTGGTGGTCTGCAACGACGCCACGGTGAAGGGCGGGGTCTATTTTCCGCTGACGGTGAAGAAGCATCTGCGGGCCCAGGAGATCGCCCTGCAGAACCACCTGCCCAGCGTCTACCTAGTGGATTCGGGCGGGGCCAACCTGCCCTACCAGTCCGAGGTGTTCCCCGACCGCGACCACTTCGGGCGCATCTTCTACAATCAGGCCCGGATGAGCGCGCAGGGCCTGGCGCAGATCGCCTGCGTCATGGGATCTTGCACCGCCGGCGGCGCCTATGTGCCGGCGATGAGCGACGAGACGGTGATCGTCAGGGGCCAGGGGACGATATTCCTGGGGGGCCCGCCGCTGGTGAAGGCCGCCACCGGCGAGATCATCACCGCCGAGGAACTGGGCGGCGCCGACACCCATGGCCGCCGCTCGGGCGTGGTCGATCACGTGGCCGATGACGATGAGCACGCTCTGGCCATCGTCCGCAACATCGTGGGTAACCTCAACACCACCAAACGCGTCGAGATGGACGTGGCCGAGCCCCGTCCGCCGGCCTTCGACCCGGAAGAGCTCTACGGCATCGTTCCCACCGATGTGCGCGCGCCCTACGACGTGCGCGAAGTGATCGCGCGCATTGTCGACAACTCGGAGTTCGACGAGTTCAAGGCGCTCTACGGGACGACCCTGGTCACCGGCTTCGCGCGGATCTGGGGCTATCCGGTGGCGATCCTGGCCAACAACGGGGTGCTGTTTTCGGAGAGCGCGCTCAAGGGCGCCCACTTCATCGAGCTCGCCTGCAAGCGGAAGATCCCGCTGATCTTCCTGCAGAACATCTCCGGCTTCATGGTCGGCGGCAAGTACGAGGCCGGCGGCATCGCCAAGGATGGCGCAAAGCTGGTGACCGCCGTCGCCAGCGCCGAGGTCCCGAAGTTCACCGTGCTGATCGGCGGCTCGTTCGGGGCCGGCAACTACGGCATGTGCGGCCGCGCCTATTCGCCCCGCTTCCTCTGGACCTGGCCCAACAGCCGCATCTCCGTCATGGGCGGCGAACAGGCCGCCAGCGTCCTGGCCACCGTCCACCGCGACGCCGGCAAGTGGACGCCTGTGGAAGAGGAAGCCTTCAAGGCTCCGATCCGCCAGACCTACGAGGACGAAGGCAATCCCTATTTCGCCACGGCGCGCCTGTGGGACGACGGGGTCATCGACCCGGTCCAGACCCGCGACGTGCTGGGCCTGTCGATCTCCGCGGCGCTGAACGCGCCCATCGGCGAGACACGCTTCGGCGTGTTCCGGATGTAACGCCATGGCCATCGACATGCCTGACATCGAGGCCGCCGCGGCCGCCGACACCGTCGCCGGCGAGATCGCCCGCGCCCGCGCCCATGCCCTGGCGGTCGGAACGCCCTGCCCCAACTGCGGGACCCGGCTGGCCGGGCCCTGGTGCTACAACTGCGGCCAGAAGGGCGAGAAGTACGACCGTTCCATCTGGCGCCTGATGGGCGAGGCGCTTGAGGGCCTGACCCATCTCGACGGTCGGTTCTGGACCACCGGGCCGCGGCTGATCTTCCGGCCCGGCAAGCTCACCCACGACTATCTGAACGGCCACCGGGCGGCGCAGCTGCCGCCGTTTCGCATCTTCCTGATCGTTCTGCTGATGGTGTTCTTCGCAGGCGGCCTCGCGGTCGATCAGAGCCATCCGAACTTCGCGTTGGCGGATGCAACCCATTCCGAACTCACCCAGAACATGACCCCGAAGGAGAAAGCCGAATTCGACAGGGAAATGGCCCCGCTGCGCAATGAACTGGCAGCCGGTCCGTTGACCGCCGCGGCGCAGGAGGCAGCCGCCAGGACCGCGGCCTCCAACGCCAAGGCAGGCCGGACGGCCAATCTGGACATGGGCGTCAGCGCCGACACTAAGGTAACCTCCCGCTCCGCGTGGGTGCGCCAGCGGGTCACCAAAGCGTTGAAGAATCCGGACTCTTTCTTCGTCGCCATCGAGCAGTGGGGACATCGGTTCGCGATCCTGTTGCTGCCGATCGCGGCCCTCATGCTTACCGGGTTGTTCGCCTTCCGGAAGAGCGTCTACGTGTTCGACCACGTGATTTTCGCAATGCACTCGCTGTCGTTTGTCGGGATACTGCTGACCACGATATTTCTCGTCTCCATCGTCGCCCCCGGGGTGTGGTGGCTGCTCCTGGCCGCGCCGGTCCATCTATTCTTCCACATGCGCGGGACCTATCGGACCGGCGTTTTCGGGACCCTGGCGCGGATGAGCCTCCTCTTTGTCGGCACGACCATCGCGGTCAGCCTGCTGGGGGTGGGACTGGTCTTCGTCGGCCTCGCCACGGCGCATTGAGGTGGCCATGTTCCGATCCGTCCTGGTCGCCAATCGCGGCGAAATCGCCCGCCGGGTGTTCGCCACCGCGCGGCGCATGGGCCTGGAAACCGTAGCGGTCTATTCGCAGGCCGATGCGCGCGCTGCCCATGTCGCCGACGCCGACCGGGCCGTGCCGATCGGGCCCGCCCCGGCGCGAGAGAGCTACCTCGTGCCGGAAAGGATCATCGCCGCCGCCCGCGAGACTGGCGCCGAGGCCATCCATCCGGGCTACGGCTTCCTGTCGGAGAACGCCGCCTTCGCCGACGCGGTCACCGCCGCCGGCCTGATCTGGATCGGACCGCCAAGCTCGGCGATCCGCGCCATGGGCCTGAAGGACGCCGCCAAGACCCTGATGCACAAGGCCGGCGTGCCGGTGACGCCGGGCTATCTGGGCGAGGACCAGGCCGAGGCGACCCTGGCGCGAGAGGCCGCGCGCATCGGCTATCCGGTGCTGATCAAGGCCGTGGCCGGCGGCGGCGGCAAGGGCATGCGCCGGGTGGACAAGGCCGCCGATTTCGCCGCGGCCCTGGCGTCGTGCCGGCGCGAAGCCGGCGCGTCGTTCGGCGACGAGCGCGTGCTGCTGGAGACCTATGTCACCCGCCCACGGCACATCGAGGTGCAGGTGTTCGGCGACGCCCACGGCAACGTCGTCCACCTCTTCGAACGCGACTGCTCCCTGCAGCGCCGCCACCAGAAGGTGATCGAGGAGGCGCCCGCGCCGGGCATGGACGCCACCACCCGCGCCGCCGTCACCGAGGCCGCGGTCAAGGCCGCCAAGGCCGTGAACTACGTCGGCGCCGGCACCGTGGAGTTCATCGCCGACGCCAGCGCTGGCCTGCGCCCCGACCGCATCTGGTTCATGGAAATGAACACCCGCCTGCAGGTGGAGCATCCGGTGACTGAGATGGTGACCGGGCTCGACCTCGTTGAATGGCAGCTGCGGGTGGCCGCAGGCGAGCCCCTGCCGCTGACGCAAGCTGAGATCGGCCTGACCGGCCACGCGGTGGAGGCCCGGCTCTATGCCGAGAGCCCGTCGGCCGGCTTCCTGCCGTCCACCGGCCGGCTCGAGCACTTCGCGCTGCCGCCCACCGTGCGCGCCGACACCGGCGTCGAGGAGGGCGGTGAGGTGACGCCGTTCTACGACCCGATGATCGCCAAGCTGATCACCCACGCCGAAACCCGCGAGCAGGCGCTGGCGGAACTGGCCGAGGCCTGCGATGCGGTCGAGGTCTGGCCGGTAAAGACCAACGCAGGGTTCCTGGCCCGCTGCCTGGAGGCGCCCGACTTCATCGCCGGGGACGTCGACACCGGCTTCATCGAACGCCATCTCGCCGAGCTGGCCGCCCAGGCCGAGCCGTCGCCCGCCGCGCTGTCGGCCGCGGCGCAGGCGGCGATGGCGGTGGACGAGACCCGCGCGCCGAACGCCGAGCCCTGGCGCGACCTGGCGGGCTTCCGCCTCAACGCCGCACCGGAAATGACCGTGCGCCTGTTCCTGGGCGGCAAGCCGGTGATCGCCCTAGCCACCGAGGCCGGCGCGCCGCGCTCGCTGCTGCTTACCGAGGACGACGAGATCGTGGTGTTCGAGGCCGGCGAGGCGTTTGTCTTCACCACCCATCCGCCGCTGGGCGACAGCCTCGACGCGGCCAGCGACGGCGCGATCCGCTCGCCCATGCCCGGCAAGGTGACGGGCCTTTCCGTCAAGCCCGGCGACAAGGTCGCCAAGGGCCAGTCGCTGCTCACCCTGGAAGCCATGAAGATGGAGCACGCGCTCACCGCCCCCTTCGACGGGGTGGTGGAAACGGTGTCGGTGGCGCTCGGCGATCAGGTCAGCGAGGGCGCGGTTCTGGTGACGCTGACGGCGGATTGACCGCGAGCGACCCGGACGACGGCCGCGCCTTCAATCGAACTCGACGACCAGGCGTTCGGCGAAGACGCCGTTCTTGCTCAACCGGCCCGCGGGGCCCGGCGCGCGGCGCAGGTTGGGGCGCCGCAGCAGCGGCTTCAACATCAGGTGCAGGGTGGCGCGGTTGATATGCCGGCCAAAGCATTCGTGCAGGCCGTGGCCGAAGTGGATGTATTCATAGGCCAGCCGGCGGGGGTTGAAGACCTTCGGATCCGGCAGACGGCGCGCGTCCATCATCGCCGAGGCGAAGGCCGCCAGCACGGTGGCGCCGGCCGGCACGGTTCGCGCGCGGCGGGTTCCGGCGGCGATGGTGGCCTCGGCCGCCACATGGCGCGGCAGGCCTGGCGCCAGCGGATCGAAGCGCATGGCCTCCAACACATAGCCCGCCAGCAGGTCGTCGTCGCCGTCGCGGGCGGCCCGCTGGGCGTCGGCCAGGGCCTCCGGGCGACGCAGCAGCTGCTCCAGGGCTTGGGGCACCACCATCGGCGGCTGCGGCGGGCCGCCGACCATCAGGCAGGCGATGGCGGTGCGGATCGCCGCATCGGTGTACCAGCTTTCGCCGGCCGCCTGCAGGGCCAGGCAGCGACCGAGCACATCGTCGGGCTGGGCGGCTGCGCCAGTCGCGCGCCGGCGATCCATCTCGCCCTGGATGTGCGCGCGCATCGCTGGCGCGATGGCGTCGACCTGGACCCGCAGCGCCGGGTCGCCGCCCGGGTCGGCGAACTGGAACTCAAACAGCCGAGTCGCCCAGACCCTGATGTCGCCCTTCGGCGGCGGCGGCACGCCGAGATAGTCGCCGAGCAGCTTGAAGGTGACCTCGCGGACCAGGGCGTCCACCACCTCGATCCGGCCCCCGGCCCCGGCGACGGCCTTCTCCGCCAGGGCCTCGGCCTGGCGGGCCAGGCCGGGCAGGTCGTCGGGTCGGACCACGCGGCGCATGGCCGCGACGGCGCCGCGATACTCCGGGCCGTCGGCCAGACCCAGGAAGAAGGGTTCGCCGCCGGTGATCACGTCCAGCTTGTCGCGATAGGGGGCGGCGAAGGCGGCGTCGGTGGCGAACACCTCGACCACGTCGTCGTGCAGGGTGGCGATGACCAGGTTGCCGAACCTGGGCAGGGGCGCGAAGCGCCGCAGCAGGCCAAGGCCCAGCGGCGCGGCGACCATGACCTGGCCCGTGATCCAGCCTTTCAGCCCCGGTGGCCGCGGCCGCAGCACCAGCGTCGAGAGCCGCGGGTCGGAGAGGGCGCCGCCGCTCACAGGGTCGCCAGATAGGCCAGGGCCGGCAGGCTGGGCAGGAAGAAATAGTCGCCCCCCACCAACTTGATGAAGGTCTCGACCTCCACCCGGCGACGCAGCGCCGTGTCGCGCAGGGTCATAGCGCCGGCCGGGCCCACTAGGGGGTCGGTCTCGTCGAACAGGGTGGCGAAGTTCTCGTTCAACAGCCAGGTCTGCTGCACGAACTCGAACTGCCGGGCGATGTCGGTGTTCAGGCACATGAACAGGAGGCCCCGGTCCTGGCCATCGTCGGCCGATGGGTCGGCGAGCTTGGGGCCGTATTTGCGTCCGCGCCGCAGGATCCGGTGGTTGTTGGCCGCGTCGAGCAGGGTCTGGGCCATGGCCGGGCTGGGGGCCAGGCTGTCACGAGGGTTGGCGCGGCGGACGTGGGCGCCGGCCGGGCATCCGACCCCTTGCGGGTCGTGATCGAGGAACAGGAAGTCGTTGTCCGGCAGGCCATAGCGGTCGGCGGGCAGGTAGCCGCCGGGACACAGCAGGTTGCCCTCGATGCTGCGCCCGACCACCCGCTCGGCGATCCAGCCGGCGTCAACGTGGGCGCTGTGCTGGGGGTCGCGCGCCCGGATCGCCTCGGCGCCCTTCTGCATCGAACGCCAGAAGGCCGCCACGTCCTGGCGTAGTTCGCGGATCACCACATAGCTGCCGTTGAGGCCGAGGTCGCGAAAGCCCTCGGCCAGCTCGTGCGGCGCCAGTCCGGCGGCGGCCGCCGCCGGGGTGTCAGGGACAATCGGGCCGGGCGCCTTCTCATGGTGGCCGTTGAGGTGGCCGATCAGGAATTCGCCCAGCGGCACGCTGTTGCGGCCGTCGGCCGGCGCCGGCGCCCCGCCCAGGGTCACCGCCTCGGCGTCATAGGGCGCGGGCTGGGACAGACCGTCCGCAAAGCCAAAATGCTCGCGGCTGACGCCCATGTTGTCGGGGTCGAGCACCAGCGGCAGCCGGTGGACGATGCGCACACCCTGCGGGGCCAGCGCCGCCTCGACCGCTTGGGACCAGGCCTCGGCCGCCGCCTCGTCGCGGTCATAGAGCAGGACGACGGCGTGGACGGTGATCGGGGTGGTGATCTGCGCCTGGGTCGGCGCGCCGGCCGGCGGCGGCGGCTGGCGGGTGTTGGCGCTCCACTGCGGCCCGCCCGCGATGACCGTTTCCAGCCAGGCTTCGCCGCGCCGGTCGCCCAGCCGGCGCGCGCGATCCTCCTGGAACATGCCTTCGCGGAACGGCCGGGAAAAGGAATTAAGGGCCTCCTCGCCCAGGCCCATGCGGGCCAGACCCGTGCCGGTGAAGGCCAGAGCCGTGGCGCGCGGCTCGCGGCCGTCGGCGTTGGTCACCGGCGCCAGGGCCTGCAAGGCGGCGATCCATCCTCCAGCCTGCACCGTGCCGGGCGGCCAGCCGAATTCCAGGAACAGAGCGCGACCGGTCCCCAGGTCGCCGAACCCGCCGACCACCAGGCCCTGGGCGGCGGCGTTGTGCGGCGCCGTCAGCCTCCAGCTGGGTGGGCCGGCGGCCGTGGCTTTCGCTACAGGTCCTGCAACCACGCCTGCGCCTCCCTGGGATTGAGCCGGGCCTTGCGCAGGCCCTCGGCGATACGCGCCTGCCGTTCGATCTGATCGACGGTGAGATTGCGATAGGCGCTGTACCAGAAGCGGCTGACCGCGCGCGAGGCCAGCGCCCAGGCCTTGAACTGCCGCCCGTGGCTGGCCCCGTCCAGCACCAGGAAGCGGGTCGGTGGAAAGCCGACGCCGGCGCCCCAGGCCAGGGTCAGGCCGGGGTGGGCCTTTTCGATGAAATCGTCCAGGTAGGACCCCCAGCTGTGATCGAAATTGCTGAAGAACATCAGCCGGCTGGAATTGTTGACGAAGGCCCAGTGGGCGAAATGCACCGTGCGCATGCTACCCAGATAGCCGTTGGTGGCCTTGACCCTGAGCAGCAGGCCCAGGCCCAGGTGGCCGGCGTGGACCAGGATGGCGCGCAGCACGCCGGGCTTCAGCAGCACCACGGAGCCCATGTGGTTCTGGGCGATCCAGTCCTCGCGGCGGACCATCCCGGCGAGCATGGTCTCGTCGACGACCGGCGCATCCTGGGCGCTGTCGCGCCGCTCCAGATAGCGCAGCCAGAGCAGCATTCCGGCCAGCGACAGGGGCACACTGGCCAGGCCCAGCAGCACCCAGCGCCAGGTCTCCGGCAGGGCCTGGCTGGCGTCGAGCCCGGTGATCAGGGCGACAGGGATGACGCTCGCCGCCGTCGCCGCGGCGACGTAGACCGCCAGCAGAAACAGGATCAGCGGCGTCTGACGCAGCAGCACGCCCGCGAGCCTGAAGCGGCTGGGAACGCCCGTGCCGGGAAGCGGCGCGCGTTTTCGGAAGATCAGCAGGCCGATCAGCCCGATCAGGACGGCGATCAGCACCAGGTAGCGGGTCGTCGGCATGGCCAGGCTGAGGATCAACCCCGGCGCGGAGAGGCAGAATATGGCCGCGATGGCAAACCAGAACAGCCGGGCGATATCCACCACCCGTTCCGGCCAGGGGATGCGCGGCGGCGCAGCGTCCAGCAGCCAGGGAAACCCAGGAACCAGCGCCCGGCGCAGGCGAGCGTGGACATCCTGCGGCGTCGCGCCGGCGTAGGGATCCACGCCGCCGGGCTCGGAGCCCGAGAGGGCGGCGCGGATCGCCAGGAACAGCGCCGCGTCGGCCAGGATGCGGTCCCGCGAAAGCCCGCGGTTGCCGTGATGGAACACGCTGGGCCGTTCGGTCCTGGCTTCCAGATAGGGCGCGATCGGCGCCCGCGATCCCGCCGCCGTCACCGCCGTATAGAGCGGGCCGTCCCCATCGAGCGGCGCCTTGCAGCAGCGCAGCATGTCGCGCAGCTCCGGACCGAAGGTCGCCTCCAGCTGCCCCCAGAACACCCCCGGCGGGCCGTCGAAATTGGCCTCAAGCACAAACAGCGGATCGAACGCCTCATGCGGGAAGACGCTCAGCGACATGAAGTGCAGGGCCGGCGTCTCGCGCAGCAAGCGCGCATACTGGTCGGGATAGCCGGCCGGCTGTTGGACATCGCGCAGCGCGTCGATCAGCCCGGTCAGCCGCGCCCAGCTTTCCGGCTTGACCTCCAGGGGTACTGACAAGGTGGTCTGCCGCATCAGGATCGCCCCGCCGAAACGCCTCTCGCCCTCGACGCGAGGACACACCCCTTGCAACGTGGGGTCAAGGCCGGGGCAGGCTGAACAGGCTGCGGTCGGCGGGCGCGAAGTCCAGGCGCTCCAGCTGTCGCACCCGCGCCCCGCCCGCCGCGCCGTCGTCGAGGGTGAAGCGGAAGGCGACGCGCAAGGGTCCGACGCGGCGATAGTCCGAGATCTCCTCCGTGGTGGGTCGCGGGCGACCGGGGGTGACGGCGCGGGCCAGGAGGTGGGTGGCGCTGTCGAACCACAGGTCTCGCGCCGGGCCGCCCCAAGGCTTGACGCTGACCACGTCGAAGTCACGACCCTGGCGCCGGCGGCGGCCAAGATAGTCGCCGCGCGCGTCGAAGCGGCCGGGAAACAGAAAGCCGTTGGCGGCGAAGAAGGCCTCGCCGCGGGCCGGGATCACGGCCGCCGGATCGCCCGTGCCGCTGACCACGCCCGAGGGGGCGATCTGCCAGGCGCCCAGGCCATTGAACCCGTGGACCCTGACGCCGGCGGTCTCATGGATCTCGGTGCGCAGGCCGTAGCGGAGGGGGTCCACCCAGGTCTCATAGGGCGCGCCGTCCCGCCGGCCGGCCTCGTGCCAGCCGCGCAGATAGCCCCAGGCCGCCCCGCCGGAGGCCGCGCGCGCCTGGGCGAGCACCCGCTGCGCCGCGCGCGAATAGCCCTGCTGGGCCCGGGGTTGGCCAAGGGCGTGGGTCTGGCCGAGGGCCTGGGCCTGCGCGCTGACCAGGGTGAGGCCCAGCGTCAGGACGAATCTAACCGGCGTCATGCGCCCCCAAAGCATCGGGCGGGGGTGTTCGCAATGGCGCGCGCGGCCAGTGTCCCGACTCCGAAGTCCGTTCGGTGCTCGATGCCGCAAGAAGGCGTACTTCAGAACCCGCACACCAGCGATGCGCTCACTTCTTTGCCGCAGCCTGCTGAAACCCGGTGGATCTTTGAACTGTGCATGGCCTGGCCCCCCTGCGCCCTGTTTCCCATCCGTCGTCGGATGAGGCAAGGCGGCAGGGCAAGACAAGGCGTGGATCAGGCCAGCGTGCGGACCTTGGGTTCGCGCGCCCACTGCCGGGTGCTGGCCGGCTCCAGGAACGCTTCGCCGCCCTTTGCCAGGTCAACGATCCCGGGGTCGGGATGGACGCCGGCCTTGTCGAGCAGCGGCTGGGCCTGGGGCGTAAACCCGATGGCCTTCAGATGGACGAAGGCGTTGGCGACGAAGTCGATGGCCGCGCTGTCGCCCAGCAGCTGGGCGCAGCCGTCCTTGGACAGGACCAGCGCCACCGCGTCGAAGATCACCGAGGGCGATCCGGCGAGCTGGCCGTCCGCCTTCAGCCGCTTGCCGTTGGCCAGGGTCACGCCGCCGATCTTGGGCGCGATAATCTTGACGGCGGCGCCTTGCGCCTCGCAGGCCCTGCGCACCGCCTTGACCACGGCGCCGTCGGCGCCGTCGGTGACCAGAACCCCGACCGTCCGCCCCATCAGCGTCGGGGGCGACTTGCCGACGATCCGCAGCGCCGGCGACAGGTCCAGGTCGATGGGCTCGACGGCGGGCTTGGATCTTGCCGGAAGATCCACGCCCAGGCCCGCCGCCACGCGCCCGGCGAGGCCCGCGTCGACATTGCCGAGATTGGCCAGCACGCGGTTGCGGACATGGTCGAAGGCGCACTTGGAGAGTTCGAACACCAGCGCGCTGGCGATGTGCGCCTGCTCGATGGGCGTCTGTGAGGCATAGAACAGCCGAGCCTGGCTGTAGTGGTCGGCGAAGCTCTCGGCGCGCAGGCGCACCTTTGGCCCATCGAAGGCCACCCGCGCGGTGCGGAAGCCGCCTTGCGGGTCCTCGCGGGGGCCGCCGATCTCGCCGGCCTCGGCCAGGCTGTTGGGCTCATAGTTGGCGCGGCCCCTGGGAACCTGCATCTGCATGTGGCCGTCGCGCTGCAGGTTCTGGAACGGGCAGCCCTTGGCCTGGTTGATTGGCAGCTGGTGGAAGTTGACGCTGCCCAGGCGCGACAGCTGGGTGTCCTGATAGGAGAACAGCCGTCCCTGCAGCAGCGGGTCCTCGGAGGCGTCGATGCCCGGCGGCATGTTGGTGGGCAGAAAGGCCGCCTGCTCGGTCTCGGCGAAGAAGTTGTCGGGGTTGCGGTTCAGCACCATGCGGCCGACCACCTGGATCGGGACCAGCTCTTCGGGGATCAGCTTGGTGGCGTCGAGGATGTCGAAGGGCAGCGCGTCGGCCTGCGCCTGGCTCAGCAGCTGGACGCCGAACTCCCATTCCGGAAAGGCGCCGGAGGCGATCGCCTCGTGCAGGTCGCGGCGGTGGAAATCAGGATCGGCGCCGGCGATCTTCACGGCTTCGTCCCAGCCGGTGGACTGGGTCCCGAGCTTGGGGCGCCAGTGAAACTTGACGAAGGTGGCCTCGTCCCGATCGTTGAGCAGCCGGAAGGTGTTGACGCCGAAGCCTTCCATCATCCGCAGCGACCGCGGGAGCGCCCGGTCGGACATGGCCCACAGGATCATGTGGGTGGACTCCGGCATCAGGCCGATGAAATCCCAGAAGGTGTCATGCGCGCTGGCGGCCTGCGGATAGCCGCGGTCGGCCTCCATCTTCACCGCGTGGATCAGGTCGGGGAACTTGATGGCGTCCTGGATGAAGAACACCGGGATGTTGTTGCCCACCAGGTCCCAGTTGCCTTCACGAGTGTAGAACTTGACCGCAAAGCCGCGCACGTCGCGCGGGGTGTCGACCGACCCCGCACCCCCGGCCACGGTGGAGAAGCGGGCGAAAAGCTCGGTGCGCTGTCCCACCTCGGTGAGGATATTGGCGCGGGTGTAGCGGGCCAGAGACCGGGTCAGTTCGAAATAGCCGTGCGCCGCCGAGCCGCGGGCGTGGACGATGCGCTCCGGGATCCGCTCGTGGTCGAAGTGCTGGATCTTCTCGCGCAGGACGAAGTCTTCGAGCAGCGACGGCCCGCGCGGTCCGGCTTTGAGCGAGTTCTGGTCGTCGCTGATGGGGACGCCGAAATTGGTCGTCAGCCGGGTCTCCGGGGTGGTCGCCGTCTGGTGAATCTCGCCGCCGTGTCCGGCGCTCGCGCCGAACTGGGGGGCGGCGGGCTTCTTGGCGTGGGTCGGCGCGGGCTTGGTCTTGGCCATTTGGGGTCCCCAGGTGGGCGGTGAAGGGTGGTGGTCAGCTGAGTGCTGTCCACCCAACGCGGGGCGCGCCATTTGGTGTCCGCGGCGGGGGAAGTTCGCCGCCGGTCGCGCGTGTGGGCTTTAGGTGGCCGGCGCCATCGACGCGATGGCCGGCGCCTCGATCTGGTTTTCCCACTTGGCGACGACCGCCGAGGCCACGGAGTTGCCGACCACATTGGTGGCCGAGCGGCCCATGTCGAGCAGATGGTCGACGGCCAGGATCAGCAGCAGGCCGGCCTCGGGCAGGTGGAAATAGGTCAGGGTCGCGGAGATCACCACCAGCGAGGCGCGCGGCACGCCGGCCACGCCCTTGGAGGTGATCATCAGGAGCAGCAGCATGGTGATCTGCTGGCCGATGGTCAGGTGGATGCCATAGGCCTGGGCGACGAACAGGGTCGCGAAGGTGCAGTACATCATCGTGCCGTCGAGGTTGAACGAATAGCCCAGGGGCAGGACGAAGCTGGCCACCCGGCGCGAGACCCCCCATTGCTGCAACGCCTCGAGCGTGCCCGGATAGGCGGCCTCCGACGAGGCCGTGGAAAACGCCAGCAGGGCGGGGCTGCGGATCGCCAGCATCAGCTTCAGCGCGCGGGGCCCGACGATCAGGGTCACCACGGCGATCAGCAGCGCCCACAACAGGCCAAGCGAAAGGTAGAAGCCGCCGACGAACCTGGCGTAGGTCGCCAGCACGCCGATCCCCTGCGTCGCCACGGTGGCGGCCAGGGCCGCGAAGATCGCCAACGGCGCGGTCTTCATCACATAGCCGGTGACCTTCAGCATGATCGCCGAGATCTGCTCGACCAGCACAAGCACCGCCGGGGCGCGATCCTCCAGCGCGGAGACCGCCGTGCCGACGAAGATCGAAAAGATGACGATCTGCAGGATCTCGTTGTTGGCCATTGCCTCGACGATCGACCTGGGGAAGATGTGGCTGACGAATTCCTTGAGGTTGAACTTGGTCATATCGACCGCCGACTTGGCCGAGCCAGCGTCGGGAACCGCCAGGTGCATGCCGGCGCCCGGCTGCAGGATGTGAACCATCACCAGCCCGATGGTCAGCGAGATCAGCGAGGCGGAGATGAACCAGCCCATGGTCTTGGCGCCGACGCGCCCGATGGTCGAGGCGTCCTCCATGCGCGCGATTCCGGCCACCAGGGTCGAGAACACCAGGGGGGCGATGATCATCTTGATCAGTCGCAGGAACACGTCGGTGACGATCGACAGGTTCTCGGCGACCGCCTTGGCCTGCACGGGGGTGGCGTACTGGTTAATCGCCCAGCCGACACCGATCCCCAGGACCATGGCCGAGACGATGAGGATCGAGAAAAGCCGGTTCATGCGGGGGTCCGAGAGTTCGCCAAGGCCGCCTTTGTCGCCGGGAAGCACGGCGGCGTCCATCCCGCGCGGCGGGTGAGCCGTGTCACAGCCTGCCGCCCTCGGGCGGCGTAGGAAATGCCCCGCCGCGATCGGCGGCCGAACCTCCGCAAGGAATTCCCAGATGACCCGCTTCAGTCTGCTAGCCGCCCTGGCGGCCTCGACCCTGCTCAGCGCCGGCGCCGTGCGCGCCGAGACTGACATCATGGTGATCCGCCTGGGCGACCTCAACACCGCCAGCGCCCAGGGGGCGCAGGTCGCCTTCCGGCGCATCCACGCCGGCGCGGCGCGGTTCTGCCGGGACGGCGACAGCCGCGACCTGGGCCGCATCGCCTACCAGCGCGCCTGCGAGTCCCGGATGATCGGCAAGGCGGTGGACCAGCTGGCCGCGCCGGGGGTGACCGCGCTCTATCGCGCCCAGCCGAACATCCTGCTGGCCAGCCGCGACCCGCGTTGAGGCGTGGCCCTGCCTTCCGGCGCCGGCGCTCGGGGCGTGTCCCGGCGCGCCGGCCTGCGGACTGGCCACCGACGCTTGGGACCGCAGCGCTTCCCGTGCAAGGGTGGGCCATGCCCTCGGTCGCCAAAGAGCCACCTAGCCAGATCCTCGCGGCGCTTCGGGGCGGCGAGGTGCTGGGCGTCTTGTCGCCCGGGGCGCGCGCGGCGCTGGCCCAGCGCGGCGGACCGGTCGACCTGGAAACCGGCGCCTTTCTCTGCCGGATCGGCGACCCTGGCGATGCGGTCTATCTGATCGTTGAGGGGGAGATCGAGGTGCGCGCGAGCAGTTCCAGCGGGCGCGACGTCCGCCTCGTGGCGCTGGGGCGCGGCGAAATCGTCGGCGAGATGGCCGCGCTCGATGGCGGGGCGCGGTCGGCGGACATGGTGGCCGCGCGCCGCACCCGGCTCTGGCGCATCCCGCGCGCCGCGCTGATCGAGGCGCTGGAGACCGAGCCGAAGGCGGCGGTCGCCCTCCTGGCCGACCTTAGCGGACGGTTGCGGCGGACCAACGCGGCGCTGGGCGCGCGCGCCACCCTCGACCTCGGGGGCCGCCTGGCGCAGCTGCTGGTCGGCGAGCAGAACGCCCGCGGGATGA
This sequence comes from Phenylobacterium sp., assembly GCF_031360265.1. GTDB lineage: Bacteria > Pseudomonadota > Alphaproteobacteria > Caulobacterales > Caulobacteraceae > Phenylobacterium. Next base: position 38,684 of record NZ_JANMBF010000020.1, on the reverse strand, counting down.
TCGCGCTCACCCAGTCGGAACTGGCGCGCAGGCTGGGCGTCTCGCGCGAGACCGTGAACCGGAAACTTCAGGCGTGGGTGCGCGACGGATCGGTCGAGGTCACCTCGGCGGGCGTGCGCCTGGTGGTCGCCGCGCGGCTGCAAAGCCTGGTGGATCGGCAATTCAACAGTTGAAGCCTGACCCGGCGGAGGCATAGTCATCGCTGGACGTGGACGAGAGTGTCGGTTGCGCCGCTTTGGCGGACCCCAGAGAGGGATGACCAATGCCTGCTTTTCAGACCGTTCTGGCGGAACTGAACCATGAGTTCGGCAGAGACCGGATCATCCGGTTCGCCGAGGCGCGCGCCGAACAGTTCTCCGCCGGCAAGCCGCTAGACCTGACCTTTCTCGTCGACCCCAAGACGCCGCTCTATCGCGCCTGGAAGAGCTATATCGAACTTGCGCCGATGAGTTTCCGCGAGACGCTGCGCTGCATCATCCACCATGCGCTGACCACCAGCCCGCCGACGCAGATCACCTTCGCCTGGGCGCCGGGCTACGACTATGAGCTGACCTTGTGGCAGGCGCCGGACACCAAGATGACCAAGGGCGGCATCACCGTCCTGTTGAAGAGCCGCTATCCGGACGACAAGCACCCGATCCAGAAGGCTTAACTCAGAACGCGTCCACCGCCAGGCCGGCCTGGCGCAGGGTGTCCAGGATATCGTCGCGGTCGGCGGTGTTGGCGTAGGGGGCGAGCCGGGACATCTGGGCGATGCTGGCGCTCGAGGCCTCGCCCGCGGCCATCTGGCGGCCCTCCTCGAGGCGGCCCAGCTTGACCAGGCTCATGGCGATCACCAGGGCCGCGCGGCCATCCTGCAGGCGCACCGCCTTCTCGGCCTCGCGGATCGCGTCGGGATAGGCGCCGGCGTGGAAGTGCGACAGCGCCAGCAGCGAGTACATGGCGCCGAGCTGGGGGTCGTAGGGGCTGTGGCGCAGGCTGCGCTCGATGGGCGCAACGGCCTCGGCCGCGCGGCCCGAATAGATCAGCACCTGCCCCAGCCGGAAGTGGCCGAAGCCGAAATTCGGGTTGAGCGCCAGGGTCTTGCGCGCCTCGTCCAGGGCGTCACGGTGGCGCCGCAGGTATAGCGACGCGCCTGAGGCGGCGAAATAGCCGTAGGCGTCGCGGGGATCCAGGCCGATGGCGGTCTGCGCGGCCTCGCGCGCCTCGGTCAGGTCCTGCAACACCTGCCGCGACCATCCGTAGATCACCCCGCCGTAGAGGGTGCGCGCCAGGCCGATGTAGCCCAGCGACAGCTCCGGATCGCTGGCGATCGCCTGTCGGAACAGGTCGAGCGAGATCCGGTAGCCGTCCTGCGACATTTTGTTGAACTGCCACATGCCGCGCTGAAAGCAGTCGAGCGCGTCAAGGTCGTTGAGGTTCTTGCGCGCGATCCGCCGGCCTTCGGAATGCAGCATGGCCGGCTCGATGGCCCCGACCACCTGTTCGGTGATGTCGTCCTGCAGCGCCAGGATGTCGACCAGGTCGCGGTCGAGGTTGTCGGCCCAGATGTGCACGCCGCTCGCCGCCTCGACCAGCTGGGCGCTGACCCGCACCCGGGCGCCCACCTTGCGGACGCTGCCCTGCAGCACGTAGCGCACCCCAAGCTCACGGCCGACGCGGGCCACGTCCACCGCGCGGCCCTTGTAGGTGAAGCTCGACGTGCTGCCGATGACGAAGAACCAGCGCCAGCGCGAGAGCGCCGTGACGATGTCCTCGGTGATGGCGTCGGCGAAATATTCCTGCTCGGGATCGCCGCTCTTGTTCTGGAACGGCAGGACCGCGATGGACGGCTTCGTCGGCAGGGTCAGGGGCGCCTCCAACAGGGGCGGGCCGGCTTCCATCCGCACGCGGAAGGTGCGGATCGGGCGGGGAATGTTCTTGACCGACTGCTCGCCCATATCCTCGAAGGCGACCTCTAGCCGGCCGTCGGTGTCCTCCTGGACGCGGCCGGAAACGCAGATTCCGCCCGGCTCGGCCAGTGTTTCCAGGCGTGCGGCGACGTTGACCCCGTCGCCGAAGATGTCGCCGTCCCTGACCACCACATCGGCGGCGTGCAGGCCCATGCGGAAGTCCACGCGCTTGCCCCGCGGCGCCGCGATATTGCGCTCGGCCATCGCCGCCTGAATGCGCAGCGCGCACTGCAGGGCGCTGACCACGCTGGCGAACGCCGCCAGCACCCCGTCGCCGGTGGTCTTGATCACCTGGCCGCCGTGCTCGGCCACCGCCGGCTGGATTATCTCGCGCAGATGCGCGGCGACCTGGGCCAGGGTGCCTTCCTCATCCGCGGCCACGAGGCGGCTGTAGCCCGAGATATCGGCCGCCAGGATCGCCGCCAGTCGCCGCTCGACTCTGCTGCCCGTCGTCACGTCCGCCTCTCGACCGAGACCCCAGGCCCGCCTGCGCCCTCGCCTCTCTGCTGCACAGCAGCATGGGCTGCCCCGTGAACCCTGGCAACCTGCGCGCGGCGGTTCGCCCGCCTTGCGCCGCCGCTCGCAAGCCGCGCCCAGCGTCGCTATAAGCAGGCGATGACAGCGAAGACAGACGCCGCCGGCATCGTCGACCGGCTCGAAGACGAATACGGCAGGACGGTCGAGGCCCTGCGCGGCGCCCTCAAGGCGTTCCTGGCCGGCGGCCCGCCGCCGGATCCCGGCCTCCGGGCCTCGGGCGCCTTCAACTATCCGGAACTTCGGCTGCACTGGCCGGCGGGCCAGGCGTTTCCGCGGATCGGCCGCGCCTATGCCCGGATCGGCGCGCCGGGACACTATGCGGTGACGGTCACCCGCCCCCGGCTCTATCGCGACTATCTGATCGAGCAGCTGGGCCTGCTGGCCCAGGATTTCCAGGTGGAGATCGAGGTCGGCCGCTCGACGCAGGAGATGCCGTTCCCCTATGTGTTGGACGGCCAGGCGGATGTGGCGCTGGCCGACATCGGGTCGGCCGAGATCGCCCGGCACTTCCCGACCACCGAGCTGGCGTTCATCGGCGACGAGATCGTCGACGGGTCCTGGGCGCACAGCCCCGACAAGCCCCGCCCCCTGGCGCTGTTCGACGGGCTCAGAACCGACTTCTCGCTGGCCCGGCTGGCGCACTACACCGGCACGCCGGCCGACCACGTCCAGCAATATATCCTGTTCACCAACTATAACCGCTACGTCGATGAGTTCGTCCGCTGGGGCTGCGAGCAGCTGAAGGCGGGCGGGCCCCACACGGCGCTGTCGGCGGCCGGCAACGTGCTGATCACCGCCGAGACGCCGGATCCGGAGGCCACGGTGGCCGCGGCGACCTGGCGCAAGCATCAGATGCCGGCCTATCACCTGATGGCGCCGGGCCGGGCCGGGATCACCCTGGTCAACATCGGCGTCGGCCCCTCCAACGCCAAGACCATCTGCGACCACCTGGCGGTGCTCCGGCCCCAGGCCTGGCTGATGATCGGCCACTGCGGCGGCCTGCGCGGGTCCCAGACCATCGGCGACTATGTGCTGGGCCACGCCTATCTGCGCGACGACCATGTGCTGGACGAGGTGCTGCCGCCGGAGATCCCGATCCCGCCGATCGCCGAGATGCAGGTGGCGCTGAACCGGGCCGCCGAGATGGTCACCGGCGAGACCGGCGAGGTGCTCAAGCGGCGCCTCAGAACCGGCACCGTGGTGACCACCGACGATCGCAACTGGGAGCTGCGCTATTCCTCCAGCGCCAAGCGGTTCAACCAGAGCCGGGCGGTGGCCATCGACATGGAGAGCGCCACCATCGCCGCCCAGGGCTATCGCTTCCGGGTGCCCTACGGGACCCTGCTCTGCGTATCCGACAAGCCGCTGCACGGCGAGATCAAGCTGCCCGGCCAGGCCAACGCCTTCTACGACCGGGCCATCGGCCAGCACCTGCGGATCGGCATCGCCACCATGGACCTGCTGCGCCAGGACGGCGTGCGCCTGCACTCACGCAAACTCCGCAGCTTCGACGAGCCGCCGTTCCGGTAGGCGGCGGGGCGTCCGCCTAAAGCGATCGGCGGCCTTGCAGGAAGTGCAGGACGACCAGCACCAGGGCGATCACCAGCAGCACGTGGATGAAGGCGGCGGTGACATGGAAGGCGAAGAAGCCCAGCAACCACAGGACCAGAAGGACGACGGCGATAGTCGCGAGCATTGTTCTGCCTCTCATAGGTCGCGGCGTGCGGCCTTTGGAGGATTAATGTTTCCGCAACGGCGTCGGTTCCCCCGCCGGGCGATCCGCCTGGCGACGGCCTCTCGATCCGGAGCTGATTTGCGGCTATCTGCACGCCCATGACCCGGCACATCGACTTCGAAGGCATCGAGAACTTCCGCGATTTCGGCGGCTATGGCGGCGCCGACGGGCGCGCCGTAAAGCGCGGCCTGCTCTATCGCTCCGCCAACCATGCCTATGCCAGCGAGGGCGATCTGGCGCGGATGGCCGACCTGGGCCTGGCCGCCATCGTCGACCTGCGGCGCAGCGAGGAGCGGGCGCGTGAGCCTTCCAAACGCTGGCCGGGCTTTGGCGCCGCGGTGGTGGAGAACGACATCCTCTCCGACCACGCCGACTGGGCGGTGGCCATGAAGGACGCCGAGGTCAACGCCCGGTGGTTCTTCGACGACGGCATGGCCTACTATCGCCGCGCGCCGTTCGAGGCCCGGCACATCGACCTGTTCCGCCGCTACTTCCACACCCTGGCCGATACGGACGGGGCCATTGTCGTCCACTGCGCGGCGGGCAAGGATCGCACCGGCCTGATCTGCGCGCTGACCCACCACATCCTGGGCGTCGGCGCCGACGACATCATGGCCGACTACCTCCTGACCAATGACGAGGCGCGGATGGCGCGCAAGATGGCCTTCCTCGGCCCCTGGCTGCGCGACACGGTGGGCAAGTCCGTGGACGAGGCCGGCCTGCGCGTGGCCGTCTCGGTCAATGCCGACTATCTGGAGACGGCGTTTTCGGTGATCCGCCAGGCCAACGGCTCGCTCGACGGCTATCTGGCCGACGTCCTGGGCGTCGACGCCCCCTTGCGCGCCCGCCTGCGGGCCCGGCTGCTCGCCTAGACCCAAGGACCGATCATGCAGAGCTTTCAGCCGCCCCGACGCATCCTGATGGGGCCCGGCCCCTCCGACGTCAGCCCGCGCGTTCTGAGCGCGCTGGCGCGGCCGACCATCGGCCACCTGGACCCGGCGTTCCAGGACCTGATGGAGGAGATCAAGGCCGCCCTGCAACGGCTGTTCAACGCGCCGGACCACGCCTGCGTGCCGCTGCCGGCGCCGGGGACGGCGGGGATGGAAGCGGCGATCATGAACCTGCTGGAGCCCGGCGACCGGGCGGTAATCTGCGTCAACGGCGCCTTCGGCGGGCGGATGGCCGACATGGCCGGCCGCGCGGGCGCCACCGTGGTCACCGTCGATCACGACTGGGGCAAGCCCGTCGATCCGGCCCGGGTCGAGGCCGCGCTCGCCGAGGCGCCGACCAAGGTGCTGGCCTTCGTCCACGCCGAGACCTCCACCGGCGCGCGCAGCGACGCGGCCACCCTGTGTGCGATCGCCCGCCGGCACGGGGCGTTGTCGATCGTCGACTGCGTCACCTCGCTGGGCGGCATCGTCGTCGACGTGGCCGCCTGGGACGCCGACGTGGTCTATTCGGGAACCCAGAAATGCCTCTCCGCGCCGCCCGGCCTGTCGCCCATCGCCCTGTCGAAGCGGGCGCAGGCGGCGATCAGCGGACGAAAGGAAAAGGTCCGTAGCTGGCTGTTGGATTTCAACCTCTTGATGGCCTACTGGGGCGGCCCCGATGGACGTGGGGGCGGCGGCCGGACCTATCACCACACCGCCCCGATCAACGCGCTCTATGGCCTGCACGAGAGCCTGGTGGCGATCTTCGAGGAGGGCCAGCAGGCCGCCATCGTGCGCCACGCCCGCACCCACGAGGCCCTGGTGGCCGGGCTGGAGGCCGCCGGGCTGAAGATGCTGGTCGACGCCGCCCACCGCCTGCCGCAGCTCAACACGGTGCGAGTCCCCGACGGCGTCGATGAGGGCAAGGTGCGCGCCCATGTGCTGAACGTGTGGGACCTGGAGATCGGCGCGGGCCTGGGGCCACTCAAGGGCCAGGTCTGGCGGATCGGGCTGATGGGCGCCTCAGCCACCCCCTGGCACGTGCGCCTGTGCCTGACGGCGCTCTGCGAGGCGCTGAACGCCCAGGGGTTCAAGGCCGACGCCCAGGCGGCGCTGGCGGCGGCGGACGCGAAGCTCGCCTAGCGCTTTGGCGGAAAGCGACTAACGTCTGGCCAACCGCATGTTGAAAAGCGGATCGGGAGGGACGTGCTTGAGTGAATCCACACCCCTGGAGATCCATGGGCCTTCGTCGGTCATCGACCCCCCGGCGATTTCCGAGCTGGGCGGCGACGGCAGGCTGAGCCGCGGCGCGATCTCCTGGTCGATCTTCGAGGGCGGCCGCGACCCCTACGTCATCCTGATGACCATCTACATCTTCATGCCCTACGTCGCCTCGACCATGGTCGGCGATCCGGTCAGAGGACAGGAGGTGATCTCGCGCTTCCAGCAATACGCCGGCTGGATCGTCATGGCCACGGCGCCCTTCCTCGGCGCCTCGATCGACAAGCTGGGGCCGCGCAAGCTGTGGCTGGCGCTGGCGGTGACCGGCATGGTCCCGCTGATCGGTGCGTTGTGGTGGGCCAAGCCAGATCAGAGCGGCCTGACCATCCCGGTGACCATGTTTATCGCCATGCTGGTCAATGTGCTGTTCGCCTATTCCGAGGTGCTGCACAATTCGATGCTGATCCGCGCCGCCGGGATGAAGAGCGCCCACGCAGCGTCCGGCCTGGCGCTCTCGCTGGGCAACGCCGCCTCGGTGCTGGCGCTGGCCTTCACCGCCTGGGCGTTCGCGCTCCCCGGCAAGGTGACCTGGGGCTGGGTGCCGGCGAGCCCGCTGTTTGGCCTGAGCGCGGCGGCCCACGAGCCTGAGCGGGTTGTCGCCCTGCTGGCCGCCGGCATCCTGGCGGTGGGCGCGATCCCCATCTTCCTGTTCACCCCCGACGCGCCGCGCACCGGCGTGCCGATCGTCAAGGCCTTCGCCGACGGCGCGGCCGACCTGTGGGGCATGCTTCGGACCGTCTCGCGCTTCAAGGACGCGGTGATCTTTCTGCTGTCGCGGATGCTGTTCGTGGACGGCATGAACGGCGTGCTGTTCTTCTTCGGCGTGCTGGCGGCCGGCGTCATGAAATGGGGCGCGCTGGACCTCCTGCTGACCGGCATCATCCTGAGCGTGGTCGCTGTCTTTGGCGGCTTCACCGGGCGCTGGCTCGACCAGACCATTGGCCCGAAGAACGCCCTGCGCATCGAGATCTTCATGACCATCCTGGGCCTCACCGCCCTGCTGGGCATGGCGCCGGACAAGATCCTCTATGTCTGGCCCTATCACGCCGCCGACCACGCGCCGCTGTGGAACGGTCCGGTCTATCGCACCCTGCCCGACCTGATCTTCCTGCTGATCGGTTTCTCCAACGCGGTCTTCATCACCGGCCAGTACGCCTCGGCGCGCACGGCGCTCACCCGCCTGACCCCGCCCGAGCGGACGGGCGCGTTCTTCGGGGTCTATGCCCTGGCCGGTGTGGCCACGGCATGGCTCGCGCCCAGCCTGGTCAATATCGGCACGCGGGTCACCCACAGCCAGCAGGGCGGGTTCGCCACCATCATCATCCTGCTGGTGCTGGGCCTGCTCGGGCTGATGTTCGTCAAGGGCGGCGGGCGGGGCTCGGAGGCGGGGACGCCGACGGCTTAAGGCCCGGTCCAGACCACGCTCGGCGACCTGCGGGGCCGCAGAAAGAAGGTCTCGCTGAACAGCAGGCCGGTGGGGATCGTGTGGTGCAGCGGCGAGGTGAAGGCGTACTGCACGTCGGCCATGATGATACTGTCGCCGGGCAGCAGCAGGCCACCGGGGACCCCGCCCACCGCCGTGCCCGAGCCGAGCGCGCCCAGGCCGTGGCCCTGGCTCCAGATGACGCGCGCGACACCCGCGGCGTCGGCGGTGACGCTGGTCACGCGGATCTTCAGCGGCGTCGTCGGGAACGGCTTGAGGATGGCGTCGCCGACATTGAAGATGTCGGTCATCTGGACGCCGTCCATCTGGTTGGATTGGGCCACCAGATCGGCGACGATCGAGGCGGAGTGGGCCGCGCGCCGCTCGGCCATCATGGCCAGGCTGAGCTCGGCCAGGCCCATGTAGAGCAAGATCATGATCGGGGCGATCAGCGCGAACTCCACCGCCGCCATGCCGCGCCGATCCGATGCCAGGCGCCTCAGCATGCGGCGCCCACCGGCGGATTGTCGTTGTAGGGCTCGTTGCGGAACGCGGTGGCCGTGGAGATCAGCCGCCGGCCCGAACCGCCGCCCATGTCCTCCAGCGCCGTCGACAGCAGGGGCGTGAACAGCCGCCACTGGAAATAGGTCCGCACCAGCACGATGTCGGCGGGCGCGCCGGCCGTGAAGCAGGTGGTCGCCGGGTTGAAGGTGGATCCCGGTTGCGGCGCGCTGGCGCCCAGGCTGGCAAAGTTCGAATAGGTGCGCACATCGACCCACAGGTCGCTCGCGCACTTGGCGCTCAGCCAGCTCATCCGCGCGCAGATCAGGGCCTTGAAGTCGGCCCGGGTGTTGGACGCGCTGGTCTGGAACTCGCCGGTGCGGATCATCCGGGCGGCGGACTCCGTGGCGCTCTCCAGGGTGGTGCAGACCAGCAGCACCATGGCCAGCTCGATCACCCCGAAGACCAGCACCATCATGGGCAGGCTGACCATGGCGAACTCCACCGCCGTCGCGCCGTGCTCGGCGCGGGCGAAGCGCCGCAGCGACGAGATCATGCCTGAAGGGCGGACAAGCGACACGGCATCCTCGAGAAACGAGGGCGCAATTTACAACGCCGTGGATAATCGAGATTTAAGCGTAGTCCTTAACAGCAAGACGAATGACAGTTTTTTTTGAACTTGGATAACGGATCATCAAAAATGATAGTAAATTTGAATTAATCATAGAAATACGCTTCGATTACTCACATTTTTACTCAGGATTAAGCGAGACCTGCGAAGTTGAGGCTGCATTGAGGGCGAGCAGGCTGACCCGCTTGAAGCCCACCATCGACTGCTCGCTTGAAAGGGAGACCTGACCATGTCCAACTTTGTCACACGCTTTATGAAGGACGACTCCGGCGCCACGGCGATCGAGTACGGCCTGATCGCCGCGCTCGTCGCCGTCGTACTGGTTTCCGCGCTCACCGCGATGGGCGGCAAGCTCACGAGCACCTTTACCGCCGTCAGCGCCGCGCTTCCCTAGGGCTCTTCCCGCCCAGGTTGGTTCAACCTGGGCGGAGGAGAAGGGCTCCAGATCCGGCTGACTTGATCCAAGTCAGCCGGGACAGGGTCTAGGCGCCGACGCAGTTCGCTTAAGGGGAGCCTCCAGGCGGACCGTCCGCCGAGGGGTTCTTCTTTTTCGGCGCGCCCGAGCGTCACGCGCGTTCGAGAAACCCTCCGTTCACCCGTCGCGGTCATGCTGGCGGGGCCCAGACCATGGGGCCCGGAGTCACGCGATGATCCACGCACTTCAGAGCCTCGTCCTGCTCGCTTTCCCGCTGCTGACACTGATCGCGGCGCTGCGCGATGCGACGAGCTACACCATACCCAACTGGATCTCGCTGGCGCTGGTGGGGATCTTCCCTTTGGCGGCCCTGGCGCTGGGCCTGCCGCTGGCCGTCCTCGGCGGACAGTTGGGCCTCGGCGCCGCCGCGCTCGTCGCGGCGATGGCTATGTTCGCCCTGGGCTGGATCGGCGGCGGCGACGCCAAGCTGTTCGCCGCCGCCGCGCTCTGGCTGGGCTGGCCAGCGATCCTGACCTTCCTGGCGGTGACCGGCGTGGCCGGCGGCGTCCTGGCCGTGGGCCTGCTGGCGCTGCGCGCGCCGGCCGTGCGGCGGCATCTGCCGGCGGGGCCCGGCTGGTTCGTCCGGCTGGCCGAGCCCGGCGAGAATGTGCCCTATGGCGTGGCCATCGCGGTGGGCGCCCTGGCGGCCTTTCCGGGCTGCAGCCTTCTGGCGCGCCTCTGAGGGGGCCTTGCGGCCGTCGCGGCGGCGGCGCACATGCGACCTGAAGAGGGTCACTCCTCGTCCGGTAGGGAGCCCAGCATGTCCGAAGTGATCCTGGAAACCTCGGAGATCCCCGCGATCCCGGTCCATGCCCTCGTGGAAAGCGACGTCGCGAACGCCCTCGACGCCGCCACCCCGTGGGTCAGGGCCCTCGCCGCGCTGTGCGAGTTCAAGGGCAAGGTCGGCCAGATCCTGCTGGCGCCCGATGCCGACGGCGCCCTGGCCAGGGTCTGGTTCGGGCTTGGCGCCGATCCAGACCCCATGACCTTGCGCCAGCTCGCCGCGAAACTGCCGGCCGGGGTCTACCGCATCGCCCAGACGCCGCCGGGTCTGGCCGCCGACCAGATGGCGCTGGCCTTCGCGCTCGGGAGCTACCGGTTCGACCGCTACAAGGCCCATGGCGGCGAGCGCGCGAAGCTGCTGGTCGAAGGCTGCGACGTGGCCGAGGTGCGCCAGGTGGCCCATGCCTGCGCCCTGGCCCGCGACATGATTAACACCCCGGCCAACGACATGGGCCCCCTGCAGCTGGAGACCATCGCCCGCGAGATCGCCGAGCAGCACCGGGCGGAGATCAGCGTGATCGCCGGCGACGACCTGCTGGCGGCCAACTATCCGGCGGTCCACGCCGTCGGCCGCGCCGCCGATCCAGCCCGCGCGCCGCGGATGATCGAGATGAGCTGGGCGCCGCCCGGGGGCGGGGCCGACAGGCCACTGGTCTGCCTAGTGGGCAAGGGGGTGGTGTTCGATACCGGCGGCCTGGACATCAAGCCCTCGGCCGGCATGCGGCAGATGAAAAAGGACATGGGCGGCGCCGCCCACGCCCTGGCGCTGGGGCGGATGATCATGGCCGCCGGCCTGCCGGTGCGGCTGGCGGTGCTGCTTCCGGTGGTCGAGAACGCCATCTCCGGCGACGCCATGCGGCCGGGCGACGTGCTGGCCTCGCGCAAGGGGATCTCCATCGAGGTCGGCAACACCGACGCCGAGGGCCGCCTGATCCTGGCCGACGCCCTGACCCGGGCCGGGGAGCTCAAGCCGGCGCTGACCCTGGACCTCGCCACCCTGACCGGCGCGGCGCGGGTGGCGCTGGGGCCGCAGCTGCCGCCCTTCTACACCGACGATGACGAGCTAGCCGGGCAGATCGAGGCCGCGGCCAAGGCGGCAGGCGACCCGCTTTGGCGAATGCCGTTGTGGAAGGGCTATGTGGACGCGCTGGACAGCGACGTGGCGCAGATCAAGAACGATCCCGACGGCTGGGCGCAGGCCGGCTCGGTGACGGCGGCGCTGTTCCTGCAGCGGTTCGCCCCGTCCGGTCCCGACTGCGGCCCCTGGGCGCACCTCGACATCTTCGCCTGGAACCCGCGCAACCGGCCGGGCTTTCCCGCCGGCGCGGAGGCGCAAGCCATCCGCGGGCTCTATCGGATGATCCGCGAGCGGTTCGCGTGACGCCGGCGCTGGACACCCTCGACGGCCGCGTGAGCCCGCTGCGCGACGGGATCGCCGGCCGTTCTCTGGAAGGCCTGGTCCGCGCCGAGGTCTATCTCGACCCGACGGCGATGACCTGCGCGGTCCCGGCCGCCGGCCTGCATCGCGCGCCGGATGCGGCCTGCGAACAACTGGACCAGCTCCTGTTCGGCGAGACCTTCGAGGTCATCGAGGAGGAAGGCGCCTGGCTTTGGGGCCAGGCGCGCCGCGACGGCTATGTGGGCTTTGTCGCCGCCGCCAGCCTCGCGCCCCTGGCCCCCGTGCTCCCGACCCACAGGGTCAGCGCGCTGCGCACCTACGCCTTCGCCGCGCCCAGCATCAAGTCGCGGGCTTCCGGACCCTATTCGCTGAACGCCCTGGTGGCGGTGGAGGCTGAGGAGGGCCGCCTCAGGAAGGTCGCCGGCGCCGGCTGGATGGCCGCCGAGCACCTGGCGCCCATCGGCGTCTTCGAGACCGACATCGCCGCCGTCGCCGAGCGGTTCGTGGGCGCGCCCTATCTGTGGGGCGGGCGCGAGAGCCTGGGGCTGGATTGCTCTGGCCTGGCGCAGGCCGCCCTGTTCGCCTGCGGGATCGCCTGCCCGCGCGATGCCGACCAGCAGGCCGGGCTCGGTCGGGAGATCGCCCGCGAGGCCTTCGGCCGCGGCGACCTGGTGGTCTGGAAGGGCCACGTGGCGATCGGCCTCGATGCTGAGCGCATCGTCCATGCCAACGCCTTCCACATGGCCGTGGCGATCGAGCCGCTGGAGACCGCGCTGGCGCGGATCGAGGCCGCCGGCGCTGGACCTCCGACCACATTTCGCCGACTTTAGAGCGCAGGAGGCGGCCCATGCGCAGGCTGTTGCTCGCCCTGGCCGCCCTGATCGCAACCGCCGCCCCGGCCGCCGCCGAGCCGGTGGCGATCACCTTCGACGACCTGCCGACCATGGCCCTGTCGCCGACCACCGACTACGCCCTGGTGACCACCAAGGCCCTGCTGGCCGGCCTGCGCCGCAACCACATCCCGGCCATCGGCTTCGTCAATGAGGTCAAGCTGGAGGCGCGCGACAAGCCCCAGCGGATCGCGCTGCTCACGCGCTGGCTCGACGCCGGCATGACGCTGGGCAACCACAGCTATTCGCACCCGCACTTCTCGACCACCCCGGTGGCCGACTACATCGCCGATGTAGCCCGGGGCGAGGTCGTCACCCGGTCCCTGCTCGCGGCGCGCGGCAAGCCGCTCCGCTGGTACCGCCATCCCTATCTGGAGACCGGCGCGACGTCGCAGGACCGCGCCACCTTCGAGACCTGGCTGGCCGCGCATGGCTATCGGGTCGCGCCGGTGTCGATGGAGAATTCCGACTGGCTGTTCGCCCTGCCCTATGACGAGGCGGTGACAAGGGGCGATGCGGGCGAGGCCGAGCGCATCCGCCAGGCCTATCTGACGTTCACCGCCCAGATCGTGCCCTGGTATCGCCAGGCGGCGCTGGAGGTTCTGGGCCGGCGCCCGGCGTTCGTCTTCCTGTTGCACGCCACCCGGATCAACGCCGACAGCCTGGGCGAGCTGGCCGCGATCCTGCGCGCCAACGACCTGAAGCCTGTGACCCTGGACCGCGCCATGACCGACCCGGCCTACGCCATCGCCGACGACTATGTGGGCGCGGCCGGAACCCCCTGGGTGACCCGCTGGGCGTTGACCCTGCACAAGGACATGCCCTGGAAGACCCTGCCCCGCCCGCCGGCCGACATCGCCGCCCTCGACGCGCGGATTGAAGGCGCGGTCGCTACGCCCCGGCCACCGCCTTCGGCCAGGTGAGGGGCTCGATCCTGCGCACCACGACGCACCAGCTGAACACGCCGGCGACCGAGACCGCGGCGGCCACGACAAAGGCCGAGCTGAAACTGCCGGTGGCGTCGACGATCCAGCCGGTGATCAGCGGGCAGACGATGCCGGCGAAATTGCCGACGAAGTTCTGGAAGCCCATCCATTTGCCCGCCGCGTGCGGTCCAGCCAGGGTCTGGCCGTTGGCGAAATTGCTGGCCCCGATGAAGCCAAAGCCGAAACCGGCGACGTAAAGGGCGGCGACGGCGACCTCGGCGTCGGCAAGGGCCGTGACGATGAAGCTGGCGGCGACAATCAGAAAGCCGGTGGCGATGAAGCCCTTGCGCACCAGGGTGACCGACCTGCCCGCGGCGATCAGCCGGTCGTTGACCCAGCCCAGCGCAATGCCGCTGGCGGCGTTGATCAGGTAGATTTCCCCGCCGATGATGGCCATGTGCGACATGGAGAACCCGCGCGCCTTGACCAGGTAGAGCGGCATCCAGCTGATCAGAAAATAGAAGGCGTAGTTCAGGCAGAAGTGGCCGAAGCCGGCGCCCCAGGCCTCGCGCCGGACGATGATCGCGGCGAAGGAGGGGGCCTTCGGCGCGTCCGCGTCGGCGACCACCTCGGCCGCCCGGGTCTGCGGCGATCGCCGGGTGGCCAGAAACCACGGGACCAGCCACAGCAAGGACGCCAGGCCGAACATCAGGAAGGTCGGCCGCCAGCCCACCTTGGCCATCACCAGTCCCCCGAAGAAGATTCCGAACGCCGGCCCAAGCGTGGTGCCCAGCAGCACCATGGCGTTGGCCCCGCCCATCCGATGCGCCGGCAGATGTTTGCCGATCAGCTTTGAGCTGCAGGGAAAGGCCGCGCTCTCGCCAAGGCCCAGCAGGACCCGCAGCAGCAGCAGGGCGGTGAAGCCGGTGACCAGACCCGTGGCGGCGGTGGCCAGCGACCACATCGCCAGGCCCACGGCCAGCACCCGATACGGGTGGAAACGCTCGCTCAGCCAGCCGGCCAGAAGCTGGCAGGGCGTGTAGGTCCAGAAGAACGCCGAGGTCAGCAGGCCAAAGGCGCTGGCCGAGAGGTGCAGCTCGTCCTTGATCAGGGGCGCCGCGGTGGCCAGGTTTCCCCGGTCGACATAGTTGATGAACACCGACAGGGCCAACAGCGGCACGATCGCCGCGCCCATCCCGGCGCGCGGCTGCGCCACCCTGATCGCCCCAGTCCCTACCGCCATGGTCGCCCCCGCCCGATTTTGCCTGGGAGGCTAGAGGTTTTTGCCGGGTTCGCCAGCGGCCAATTCGCGGAGACCTTGAGCCGGCTTCCGCCTCCCGTCACCGCCCGACGAAGTTCCCCACCCGCCGCTCGGAGACCGAGCGCACCCCTTCGGCGTAGTCGGCGGTGTCGCGCAGCCAGCCCTGCTCGGCGGCCTCCTTGTCGGTCTGGGCGCGGACGGCGGCGGCCAGGTCGCCACGCAGGGTCTTGCGGGTCGAGATGATCGCCAGCGGCGCGTTCTCGGCGATCTCCCGGGCAAGGCTGAGCGCCGCCCCGCGCAGCGCTTCCAGCGGCACGACCTCGTCCACCAGGCCCCAGGCCAGGCCGTCCTGCGCCTTCACCCGGCGCGCGGTCAGGAACATCAGCTCGGCCTTGGACTGGCCGACGAGCCTGGGCAGGGTGTGGGTCAGACCGAAGCCCGGATGGAAGCCCAGCTTGACGAAATTGGCCGCGAAGCGCGCATCGGGTGAGGCGATGCGGAAGTCGGCCATCACCGCCAGGCCCAGGCCCGCGCCGACGGCGGCGCCCTGGACGGCGGCGACGATCGGCTTCTTGGCCGAGAACAGCCGCACCGCCTGGTCGTAGAGAGGGTTGACTGCGCCCAGGCCGCCCGCGCCCTCGCTGCGCACCAGGTCCGCGCCGGCGCAGAAGTTCTTGCCATCGGCCTGCAGCACCGAACAGCGCAGATCGACTTCGCCGTCGATCGCCTCGATGGCGTCGGCCAGATCGGCCATGAACTCCACGCTGACGTGGTTGTACGGCGGACGATCCAGGGTCACCACCGCGACGTGGCCGTCCACCGCGACGGTGATGTGGTCTCCGAACTGGCTGTTCATTTTCTTGTCCCCAACAGATTGCGGGCCACCACCCATTTGTGGACCTCGGTGGGTCCGTCGTAGATCCGCATGGTGCGAAGCTTGGCCTGCATCTGGGCCAGCGGCAGCTCCTTGGTCATGCCCATGGCGCCGAACGCCTGCATGGCGCGGTCCACGGTCTCATAGGCCATCTCGGTGGCGAACCACTTGATCATCGAGATCTCGTTCCTGACATCGCGGCCCTGATCGAGCTTCCAGGCGCAGTCATAGGTCATCAGCCGGGTGGCGTGGATCTTGGTCGCCGCCTCGGCGACCCAGAACTGGATCGCCTGACGCTCGCTCAAGGGCATGCCGAAGGTTTTTCGCTGCGGCGCGTACTCGACGATCATGTCCAGCGCCCGCTGCGCCATGCCCACCGACCAGGCCGCCATCTGGATGCGCCGGGTTCCCAGCCGCGTCTGCATCGGCGCGAACCCCGCGCCTTCCTGGCCGAGCAGCTTCCAGCCCTCGACCCGGCAGTCCTCCAGCGCGATCTCATAGGTGTCGGCGCCGCCGACCATCGGGATGCGCCGCAGCACGTTGAACCCGGGCGTGCCCTTGTCCACAAGGAAGGCCGAGATCCCGCCGCGCGCCCGCTTCTCGGTGTCGGTGACCGCCATCAGGATCGTGAAGTCGGCGTCCGCCGCGCGCGAAATCCAGATCTTCCGACCGTTGATTACCCAGTCTTCTCCGTCTCTTACCGCCCGCGTGGTCATGCCGGCAGGGTCGGATCCGGCGCCTGGCTCGGAGATCCCGATCGCCGAGATGGTCTTGCCGGCCACATAAGGCGCCAGATAGGCGGCGCGCTGGCGCTCATCCACCGTCTGCATCAGCATCCGCAGGTTCGGGCTGTCCGGCGGCAGGGTGTAGGGGGTGACGCAGCGGCCGATCTCCTCCTCGACGCCGACCATGGCGACCATCGGCAGGTCCGAGCCGCCGACGTCGACCGGCGCGTCCAGGCCGAACAGGCCGAGGTCATGGGCCACCTTGTCCAGCCGGGCGTGCTCCACCGGACCGATCCCCAGCCCCTGGCCGGACGCCTCGCGCGCCAGCACGCCGGCTTCCAGCGGCGTCAGCTCGTCGCGGACGAACCTGGCCACCAGGTCCTTCAGCATCCGATGCTCTTCGGCGATCTCGAAATCCATGGCCCCTCCCGCCGGGTGCGCGTTCTTTGTAGGGTGATCATAACGACCGGAAGCGGCGATGGGAGTGGACAAGTGGCGCAAGCTAGGGAATTGGCCGGGAAAGCGACGGGGCCGCTGGCCGGCATCCGCATCCTGGACCTGACCAGCGTGGTCAACGGCGCCTATGGCACTCAGATTCTAGCCGACCAGGGCGCCGACGTGATCAAGCTCGAGGATCCCGGCAGCGGGCGCGGCGACGGCGGCGACATCATGCGCTGGGCCGGCCACGTGCCGGACGGCGCCCCGCGCGGCTTCGGGCCGATCTTCGTGACCATCAACCGCAACAAGCGATCCCTGCTGCTGGACCTCGCCAAGCCCGGCGCCAAGCGCGCCCTGGTCCGGCTGATCAAGTCCTGCGACGTGTTCGTCGCCTCGATCCGCTACAAGGGCCTGGAGCGCCTGGGCCTAGCCTATGAGGACGTCGCAGCGATCCGGCCGGATATCGTCTATGTCCACGCCGCCGGCTATGGCTCCGACGGCCCCTATGCCGGCGAGCCCGCCTATGACGATCTGATCCAGTCGGCCTCGGGCCTGGCCGACGTGCTGCCGCGCACCGACGGCAATCCCACGCCGCGCATCCTGCCGACCCTGGTGGCCGACAAGGTCTCGGGTCTGTTCCTGGCCCAGTCGGTGACCGCCGCCCTGCTGCACCGCGCGCGCACCGGCGAGGGCCAGTTCGTAGAGGTGCCGATGCTGGAGTGCGTCACCTCGTTCCTGCTGGTCGAGCACCTGTTCGGCCACACGTTCGAGCCGCCCACCGGCCAGTGGGGCTATACTCGCGTGGTCAATCCCAACCGCCGGCCGTTTCCGACCAAGGACGGCTACATCGGCCTCCTGCCCTACACCGACAAGCAGTGGGATCAGTTCTTCGAGGTCGCGGGCATGGCCGACACCATCGCCACGGATCCACGCTTTTCCGACTACTTCACCCGGTCCAAGCACATCAACGAGCTCTACGCCCTGGTGGGCGAGGCGGCCGCCACCAAGACCACCCAGGAATGGCTGGATCTCTTAAAGCCGCTGTCGATCCCGGTGGTGAAGACCAACCGTCTCGACGATTTGCCGGACGATCCGCATCTGGTGGCGGTGGATTTCTTCCAGACCTTCGACCATCCGGACCTCGGCTGCTATCGCCAGATGCGCCCGCCGGTGCGGTTTTCAAAGACCCCGTCCAACATCCGTCGCCACCCGCCGGGCCTGGGCCAGCACACCGCCGAGATCCTGGCCGAGGTGGGCGGAGACGAGGACGCGTGAGCCATGCGTGTGGTCATCGTCGGGCCGTCTGGATCGGGTAAGTCGACGCTTGCCCGACGCCTCAGCGCGGCGATCGACGCGCCGCATGTCGAACTCGACGTGCTGAACTGGGGTCCGGCCTGGCTGAATCGGTCCGTTGCCGATCCCGGCGAGTTCACCCGTCGGATCGAGGCTGCCATCATTGGCGATCAGTGGATCACCGACGGAAACTACCGCGCCGCCCTGGCCCTTGTTCTGCCCCGGGCGACGGATCTGATCTGGCTGGACTACCCGCGCAGGGTGGTCATGCCGCGGGTGATTCATCGTTCGTTCGTGCGCGCGCTGGACCGCCGGGAGCTTTGGCCGGGTACCGGAAATCGCGAGGCCTTCCGCCGCTGGCGCGACAAGGAGCATCCGATCCGATGGGCCTGGGACACCTTTGCCCGCCGCCGCGCGCAGTACGAGATGCTCTTCGCCGACGCGCGGCTCGCTGGCATCCGCAAACAGCGCCTTCGCCACCCGCGAGAGGCCCGGACCCTGGAGGCAAGGTTGGCCGCCGAGGCCCTTTTCATCCCGGTGACGGGCAGCGGGCGCCCGGCCCGCCTTTAGAGTTCCATAGGGACGCCCTGGGCGACGCGCTGCGGATCCTGGCGCCAGGCGTCGGACACATCGACATAGACCTCGATGCCGTTGCCGTCGGGATCCTTGAAGTAGAGCGACTTGGTCACCTCATGATCGACGGGATGGAGGGTCAGGCCCGCCGCTTCCAGCTTCGCCTTGGCTTCGCGCAAGGCGTCGATATGACTGCCGATCTTGAAGGCGACGTGGTGCAGTCCCACGGCGGAGTCGCCTTGCGCGCTGCCCTCGCCACTGACCTCCATCACCGCGAAGTCGTGATGATTGCCCAGGGTGAAGAAGGCCATCTTCTTCCCGTCCTCGTCGTTTCGCGCGCAGATCGGCAGGCCGAGCACGCCGTTGTAGAATTTCTCCGCCCGCGCGCGATCGGTGACCCGCAGCACCACGTGGCCCAGCGCCTGAATTCGCATGCGACCGCCCTCCTCAAGCCCCATGACCCGTAGGAAACGGCCACGCCCAGGCTCGACCCTCAGCATGGCCATAGACGCCGATCCATGCAAGCGAGGCGCGCGCCTACGCCGGCGCGGGCTCGCCGTGGGCCTGCGCGATGCGGGTCTGGAACCAGGCCACGCCGTGTTCGTGCTTGGGCGAGAGCACCCCGCCGCGATAGATCCCGGTCCGAAGGTTGCGCTGCACCTCCTCGCAGACCCGCTTGTCCTGGGCGGTGACGCGGTCGGAGACCGCGAACATCGCCGCCAGCTCTGCGGTGCGCGCCGGGTCGAAGAAGTAGAAATAGTCGAGCCGCGTTTCCTCCGGCCCCATCGCGGTCATCCGCTCGACCATGTAGCCGTGACGATAGGTGTTGATGGCCAGGTTGGGCCACAGCCACGCCCAGGTCCCGGCGTAGACCGAGGCGTCGCGCGGCGGGGCGGAATGGAAGATGACCTCGCCTTGGATCTCGACCCTGTAGTCGGCGACCACCACGTCGGCGTCGAACTCCGGATGCACCATCGGCAGGTGGTAGCCCTCCAGATAGTTCTCGACATAGGTCTTCCAGTTGCAGGCCAAGGTGTGGCTGCGACGCTCGACCAGCGGAAAGGCCGGCAAAGGTGCGGCCCCGGCCAGGGGTTCCAGCATCTGCGCCAGGGACGCGACGTCGAGGTCAAGGTTGACGAACACCAGTCCGCGCCAGGTCTCCACCCGCACCGGGAAGAGCCCGTACCGCCGGGGATCGAACCCCGGCGCTGCGCCGAAGTCCGTGGCGCTCTTCAGCCGCCCGTCCAGCGCATAGCGCCAGCCATGGTAGCGACAGACGAAGGCCTCGCCGCAGCTGCCCTGGCCGTCGGCCACCAGGGCGCCCGCCCGATGCCGGCAGACGTTGTGGAAGGCCGCCAGGCCGCCCTCGGCGTTCCGCACCACCACCACCGGCGCGCCGCCGATCTCCTCGGCCAGATAGTCGCCGGGGCTGGGCGCCATGGCTTCATGACCGATGAACTGCCAGGAGCGCCGCAGCACCTGGGTCCGATCGACCTTTAAGGGCTCTTCGCCGCAGTAGAGATCGACGCGCAGCATGGCGCCTCCGGAATGCTGGGGTTGCACCGCCAGCCTAGCGCCGCCGGAGCCAGAGATACAGAAGCGCCGCCATGGCGACGGCGCTCAGCCAGCAGGCCAGCTCAATGGGCTTGCCGGTCGCGATCAAGGCGATGCTGCAGGCCATGGCGGCCAAGGCGGTCAGGACGGCGGCGAACCTACGCCGGGGGGCGAACACCCGCGAGACGCGGATCAGCGAGCCGCCGGCCAGGGTGTAGCTGTAGAGGGCGAGCAGCACCGAGACATTGGCCAGGAAGCCGAACTGCTGGCCGAGCGTCGGGCTGGCGGTGACGGCGGCCATCAGGCTCATCAGCCCGCCGGCGGTCATCAGGTTGATCGGCGAGGCGTGCTCGCCCGGGCGGGTGCGGAAGACCTTCGGGAAGACCCCGGCGTCGGCGCCCGTGCGCGTGGTCTCGCTGGTCACCAGCACCCAGCCCGTGACGCAGCCCTGGGCGCGCAGCAGGGCGCAGACCGCGATCGCCGCGGCGAGGCCGACGCCGAGGGTCGTGCGCCCGGCCTCGGCGAACGGCGCGGAGGACCTGGCCAGGGCCGTCGCCGGAAGAATGCCCATAAGCACGGCGCACGCGCTGAAGTAGAGCACCGCCACCGCGATCACGCCGATCAGCGTGGCGCGCGGCACATTGCGAGCCGGATTGCGCACGACGCCCGCTGTCGCCGCGGCGCACTCGACGCCGAGGAAGGCCCAGAAGGCGTTGAGCGCCGAGGCGCCCACCGCCGACCCCAGGCTCAGCCCTTGCGGATTCCAGGACGCGATGAAGGTGGCCGGGTGAAAGGCGAGCCAGCCCAGGGTCGCGGTGATCAGCACCGGCAGCAGGCCGAGCGCCAGGGTCAGGCCCTCGACACGAGCGACGGCCCTGGGTCCGATCCAGGCGGCGGCGACCGATAGCCAGATCGCGGCGAGGGTGATCAGCAGCCGCGGACCCGGCTCGGCCAGCGCTGGAACCAGGAACCCCGCCGCGCCAGCCACGGCCAGCGCGATCGCCGCGGTGCCGATCCAGTTGGTCGCCCAGTAGGCCACGGCGATCTGGACGCCGAAGAACGGGCCCAGCCCCGCCTCCACATAGCCGGGCAGCCCCTGGGCTTGCGGCGCGGCGATCCCCAGCCAGGCGAACATGCCGGCGATGGCCAGGGCCGCGGCGGTCGCGGCCAGCCAACCGAGGATCGATATGGAGCCCACGGCGCCCAGGGTGGCGGGCAGGAGGTAGATGCCCGAACCGATCATGCTGCCGGCAACGAGCGCCGTGGCCCCGAAGAGGCCGACGGATCCGTGTCCGCCGCCCGCCGTCGCGGCGGCTGGAAGGACGGCGGAGTCGGACGTGGGCATCAGCGTTCCACCATCTGGCCCGGCCAGGGGCCCGCCAGGAGCCGACGCCTAAGCCGGAGCAAACACCGGGACCGGCGGCCCGCCCTCGGTCGGCTGGAACCTAACCTTGACCTTCAGGCCGATGGCAAGCCCGTCGGGGGTCACGTCGACGAAGTTGGTCAGCACGGACGGACCCTCGTTCAGCGTCACATAGCCGATGGCGTAGGGGCCGGTGGGCGAACGGCGCAGCACCGAATAGGTGTAGACCACGCCTTCGCCCGGGCTTTCCTCCAGCACCGTATCGCCGGAGAAGCAGTGCGGGCAGATGGCGCGCGGATACCAGTAGGCTTTGCCGCAGGCGTTGCAGCGGCCGATCAGGAATCGGCCCTCGGCGGCCGCGTCCCAGAACGGCTTGGTCTCGATCGACACCGCCGGCGGCGGGATCGGGCGGGTCATCTTCTCCTGAGCTTCAGACATGTTCAGCCCTCCCTTTCCAGGATCACGGTGGCCGCCGCGTGCCGGGTGCCCAGCGAGCCCCCCGTGCCGTGGGCGATGGCCAGGTCGCAGTCGGCCACCTGGACCTTGGGATGGGCTTCGCCGCGCAGCTGGCGCACCGCCTCGATCACCTTGGTGATGCCGCCGCGGTTGGTGGGGTGGTTGTTGCACAGACCCCCGCCGTCGGTGTTGAACGGCAGCTTGCCCACGCCGGAGATCAGGTTGCCGTCGCTGACGAACCGGCCGCCCTGGCCCTTCGCACAGAACCCCAGGTCCTCCAGCTGCATCAGCACGGTGATCGTGAAGCTGTCGTAGATCGAGGCGTATTTGATGTCGGAAGGTGTCACGCCCGCCTCCTCGAACGCGCGTGGCCCCGACCACACGGCGCCGGAATGGGTGAGGTCGAGGTCCAGGCCGCCCAGGGGCGCCTTCGGCGCCTCGCCCGCGCCGATCACCCGCACCTTTGGCCGGTGGAGCGTCCTGGCGACTTCCGGCGAGGTGACGATCAGCGCGCCGCCGCCGTCGGTGACGACGCAGCAGTCCAGCAGATGTAGCGGGTCGGAAATCATCCGGGAGTTGACCACCTGCTCGACGGTGACCACGTCCTTCAGGAAGGCGTGCGGGTTCCATTGGGCATGGTGACTGGCGGCGACCTTGATCCAGGCCAGCTGTTCGCTGGTCGTGCCGTATTCATACATGTGGCGCATGGCGCACATCCCGTAGGTGTTGTGGGTCGAGCCGCCATAGATGTTCTCGAAGCCAGCTTCCGGCGCCCCGTCGGAGAGCCCCCCGCCGGCCGCCGGGCCGCGCCCGGCGCCGCCTGGCCGGTTGCCGCCGTGTCGCGGCCGGCCGGCCAGCGTGATCAGCGCCACCGAGCACTTGCCCGCCGCGATCGCCTGGGCCGCGTGGCCCACGTGGACGATGTAGGACGAGCCGCCGGTCTCGGTGGAATCCAGGTGGCGGACGTTTCGCAACCCCATGTAGTCGACCATCGACATGCCGCCGAACCCCGGCGCGTCGCCGGCGCAGAAGTAGCCGTCGATGTCGAGGTGGGAGAGGCCGGCGTCGGCCAGGGCGCCTTGGGCGCATTCGGCGTGCAGCTGCGCGGTGGAGGTGTCCGGCGCATCGCGGAGCGGATGCTCGAACGCGCCCATGACATAGGCCTTGCCCTTGATGCTCATGATCCTCCCCGAAATGACCTTCGCCAGCCAGAATAGAGTCGCAGGAATGAGTCTCGCCCATTCGCCGGCCGCGCCCGAGTCGCGCGGGACGGCGCCGTCAGGCCAGATCTTCCATTGACGCCCCCGATCCGCCTATTTCGCGGCGGGAGCCTTGGCGGCGTCAGTCTCGGCGGCGGCCGGCGCCGCTGGCTTCTTATCAGGCTTGGCGGGCGCTCCGGCCGGCGCCGGCGCGGCCGCGGCCGCCGGGTTCGGCGCGGGGATCGGCAGGGTGGAGCCCTGGGCGTGCAGGTAGGCAATAACGTCGATGCGGTCCTGCGGCTGTTTCAGGCCGACGAAGCTCATCTTGGTGCCGCTGATGTACTTCTGCGGGTTTTTGACGAACTCGTAGATATGTTCGTAGTCCCAGATCGGCTGCTTGGCGCCGAACGCCTTCATGCCGTCGGAATAGGCGAAGCCCGCATGGCTGCCGGGCGCGCGGCCGACGACGCCCCAGAGGTTCGGGCCGGTGCCGTTGGCGCCGCCGTTGTCGGCGTTGTGGCAGGACTTGCATTTCTCGAAGACCGTCGCGCCGGCCTTCAGGTCGGCCTTTTGCAGCACCGCGCCCCAGTCGGGCGGAACATCGGGCGCCGCGGCCGCGCCGCCGGCGTCTTGGGTGATTTCGACGACATAGCCGGGCTTGGCGACCTTCTCCGGGCTGAACACGCCGGAAGACAGTTGCACCAGGCCGGTGATGATGAAGGCCGTCGCCAGCACGGCGCCGGCGTATTTGTTGAAGGTCAGGTCGCTCATCGTATCGAAATCGGCCCTCTTCACGGCCGGCCGGGAAGGCCGGCGAAAGCGCGGGAATCCCGCCCCTTGTTGCGCCCGGCTCTCTTACACGCTACCGGCGCTCGCGCAACCGCCCAGGCAAGGCCGTAACGCTTCCGATGAATCCGATCGTGCTGATCCCCGCGCGCCTGGCCGCGACCCGCCTGCCCGGCAAGCCCCTGGCCGACATCGGCGGTGTGCCGATGATCGTGCGCGTGCTGCGCCAGGCTGAGGCCGCCGGCGTCGGTCCCGTGGCCGTGGCGGCGGGTGATTCGCGGATCGTCGCGGCGGTGGAGGCCGCCGGAGGACGCTGCGTGCTGACCGACCCCGACCTGCCCTCCGGCACCGACCGCATCGTCGCCGCCCTGGCGCAGCTCGACCCCGCCGGCGCCCACGACGTGGTGATCAACCTGCAGGGCGACATCCCCTTCGTCCGTCCCGACGCCGTGCGGGCGGTGGCCGACCTGCTGGCCGCCCAGCCCTCCTGCGACATCGCCACGGTGATGGTGGCGCTGGCCGATCCCGCCGACCGGACCAACCCCCACATCCCCAAGGTGGTCGCCGCGATGCAGGCCGACGGACGGTCGGGCCGGGCGCTCTATTTCACCCGCTCGGTGCTCTATGGCGAGGGGCCGGTGTGGCTGCACCACGGGATCTATGGCTTCCGGCGGGCGGCGCTTGCGCGGTTCGCCGCGACCCCGCCCTCGCCGCTGGAGCTGCGCGAGCGGCTGGAGCAGCTGCGGGCCCTGGAGCTTGGCCTGTCGATCTGGGCCGCGGTAATCGACGAAGCGCCGATCTCGGTGGACACGCCCGCCGATCTGGACCGCGCGCGCAACCATGCAAGGGAGTCTTCATGAGCGGGGGACGCATCGCTTTCCAGGGCGAGCTGGGCGCCAACAGCCATGAGGCCTGCATGGCCGCCTATCCGGCGATGCAGCCGGTTCCGCACGCCACCTTCGAGGAGGCGTTCGAGGCGGTGAAGACCGGCGACTGCCAGCTGGGCATGATCCCGGTGGAGAACTCTACCGCCGGGCGCGTGGCCGACGTGCACCACCTGTTGCCCTCCTCGGGCCTGAAGATCATCGGCGAGCGGTTCAAGCCGATCCACTTTCACCTGATGGCCAACCCCGGCGTCCGGCGCGAGGACATCAGGACGGTGGTCTCCATGCCCTTTGCCTGGGGCCAGTGCCGGCGAATGCTCAGCACCCTTGACGTGACCATGGAAGCCGCCGGCGACACGGCGGCCTCGGCCAGAATCGTCTCGGAACACCCCGATCCAACGCGCGCGGCGATCGCACCGGCGCTGGCGGCCGAGATCTACGGCCTGGAGATCCTGGCGCGTGACATCGAGGACGAGCACCACAACACCACCCGCTTCCTGGTGATGACCGCCGAGGCGGCGCCGAAGCCGCCGCCGTTCACCGAACCCTGCATCACCAGCTTCACCTTCAAGGTCCGCAACTTGCCGGCGGCGCTCTACAAGGCCATGGGCGGGTTCGCCACCAGCGGCGTCAACATCTCCAAGCTGGAAAGCTACATGGAAGACGGCGCCTGGACAGCGACCTTCTTCTACGCCGAGGCCGACGGCCGGCCCGAGGACCGCGGCCTGGCGCTGGCCTTCGAGGAACTGGGCTTCTTCGCCGAGAAGTTCGAGATCCTCGGCGTCTACCCCGCCGACCCGTTCCGCACGCGGGGGTAGCTTCCCTCCCTTAGTGAACAACGTGCGGGAAAGGAAGATCAACGCCGCCCGAACAGCCGCTCGATGTCGGCCAGCTTCAGTTCGACATAGGTGGGGCGGCCGTGGTTGCACTGGCCGGAGTGGGGCGTGGCTTCCATCTGTCGCAGCAGGGCGTTCATTTCCGCGGCGGCCAGCCTGCGGCCGGCGCGCACCGAGCCGTGGCAAGCCATGGTCGAGCAGACGTCCTCCAGCCGTTCCTTCAGCGCCAGGGCCTGGCCGTTCTCGGCCAGGTCGTCGGCGATATCGCGGACCAGACCCTGGACGTCGGTCTCGCCCAGCAGGGCCGGGGTCTCGCGGACCAGCACCGCGCCCGGCCCGAACGGTTCGACCATGAGGCCCAGCGCCGCCAGCTCTTCGGCCTTGGCGCAGACCCGTTCGGCCTCGGAGGGATCGAGTTCGACCACCTCCGGCAAGAGCAGGGCCTGACGCATGACGCCGCCTTCGGCCATTTCGTGCTTCATCCGCTCATAGACCAGCCGCTCGTGGGCGGCGTGCTGGTCGACGATGACCACCCCGTCGCGGGTCTGGGCGACGATGTAGGTCGCGTGCACCTGGGCCCGCGCCGCCCCCAGCGGGTAGTCGACGGGATCGAACGCCGGAGCGGGAGCGCCGTCCTCGGCCACCGCCGACTCTGCTGCATAGTCCCAGGGCGGTTCGGCGCGGGCGGAGACCTCGGTCAGGCCGGGGATCGACTGCACGGCGGCGGCCAGGGCAGACGGCTGCCAACCGCCCTGTCGCCAGGCGGAGTAGCCGGCGGCGGAGGGCGGCGGAACATGCCCGCCGAGCCGGAAGCCCCCCAGGGCCGCGCTCGATAGGGTGGTCGAGGCCCGATGCCCGGCGCCCGCCAGGGCGTGGCGCAGGCCGCCGATGATCAGCCCGCGCACCACCCCCGGATCGCGGAACCGGACCTCGGCCTTGGCGGGGTGGACGTTGACGTCGACGTAGGCCGTGTCGAGCTCGAGATAGAGCGCGGCCAGCGGATGGCGGTCGCGGGCCAGGAAATCAGCGTAGGCGGCTCTCAGCGCGCCCTGCAGCAGGCGGTCGCGCACCGGGCGGCCGTTGACGAACAGGTACTGGTGGCCGGCATTGCCACGATTGTAGGTCGGCAGGCCGGCGAACCCCGACAGCCGCACGCCCTCGCGCTCGTGGTCGAGGGCTAGGGCGTTCTCCGCGAACTCTCGCCCCATGATCGCCGCCAGCCGCGCCAGCCGCCCGTCGGGCCCCGGCGCCTCGGCGGGCAGGCGGATCGTGCGGCGGCCGTCGAGGTCCAGGCTGAAGGCGACCGCCTCGTGGGCCATGGCCTGACGCTTGATCTCCTCGGCGATGGCCATGGCTTCGGCCCGCTCGGACTTCATGAACTTCAGCCGCGCCGGCGTGGCGTAGAAGAGGTCGCGCACCTCCACCCTCGCCCCATGCGGATCGGGGAAGGCGGCGGGCGTCACAGGGCCCACCGCGCCGGCTTCGACGAAGATCGCGTGAGCCTCGGCTTGACCGCACGCCCGACTGGAGATCGTCAGCCGGGCCACCGAGCCGATGGACGGCAGGGCCTCGCCGCGGAAACCAAGGGTGGAGATGTGCAACAGATCGTAGTCGCCAGCGGCGTCGGGGCTGAGCTTGGAGGTGGCGTGCCGCTCGATGGCCAGCGGCAGCTCGTCGGCGGCCAGGCCCTGGCCGTCGTCGGCCACCAGGATGCGGCTCAGGCCGCCGCCGTCGGCCTGCACCTCGACGCGGGTCGCCCCGGCGTCCAGGGCGTTTTCCACCAGCTCCTTGACCGCGCTCGCCGGGCGTTCCACCACCTCGCCGGCGGCGATGCGGTTGACGGTTTGCGGCGGCAGGCGACGGATCGGCATGTCAGAGCTTTCAGCAGTCCGGCACTATAGGACGATTCCGGGGCGGCGAATGGGCGTGCGGCACAAGCTTTCGGCGTTCGCACTGGCCGCGCTCGGGGCCGCCTGCATGGCCGCCGCGCCCGCGACGACGGCGCAGGTCCCGCTGACCGCCGCCAGACCCGATCCCACCGATCCCGATTCCGTCCTGGTCGAGGAACTGGTGGTCAGGGGACGCCTTCCGGGGCCGGCCTGGTGGACGGTCTCCGACGCCGAAACGACCGTCTATGTCCTGGGCTCGCCGTCGCTGGCGCCGCGCCGCATGGCGTGGGACCGGACCGTCTTCGAACGCCGCCTGAAGGGCGCGAACGTGGTGATCCTTCCCTTCCAGCAGATCCGCGTGACGCTGGGTGGGGCGTTCGCCGCCGCCGTCGCCTACCTGCGCCTGCGGTCTGGAACCCCGTTCGAGGAGACTCTTGAGCCGGCTGCCCGCGCCCGGTTCGTCGCCCTACGCACGCGCCTGGGCCAGCCCGCCTCGCACTACGGCACCCGCAGCGCACTCGCGGCGGGCCTGATCCTGGCCAACGACAACCGCGAGCACACCGGCCTGACGGTCACCGATCCCACCAAGCTGATCCGGCTGCTCGCCCGCCAGGCGCATGTGCCGATCCTGCAGAAGAGCTATGACATCGGCCCGCTGATGGGGGCCATCACGCGCACGCCCGCCCCGGCCGCGCGCACCTGCCTCGACGAGGTGATGAGCACGGTCGAGGCGGGACCCGCCGGCACGATCGCCGCGGCGCGAGCCTGGGCGCAGGGCGACGTGCGCGGCGCGCTGGACAATGAGCGGACCTTCGAACGCTGCATCGCCAGTGTGCCGGGCGTCCAGGCCTTCGACGCCCAGGTCAAGGCCGATCAGGTCGCGGCGATCGAGACCGCGCTGAAGACGCCGGGCCACGCCATCGCCGTGGTGCAACTGCGGCCGCTGCTGGCGCAGGGCGGCGTGCTCGACCGGCTTCGCTCGAAGGGCTTTACGGTGACGACGCCCGCAGACGAGGAGTAACGGCGCCTCGGATCATTGGGGCCCGAAGGTCGCGGCCACGAAGTTGGCGTAGCTGTCCAGCACCTTGGGATCCTCCCGGACGATCTGCACCACCTGGCGCGGGATCAGCTTCAGGTGATCCTGCATCTTCAGCGGCGCCATGCCCATCGTGGGTCCGAAGTCGCGAAAGATGGCGAACGCCTTCTGCTCGAACCCGTCGACATCGACCTTGGCTGGGCCGTTGGCGAAGGCCTCGCGGCTGAGGTCATAGAAGGCGTGCATGTGCGGGTCGTTGATCCAGGCCTGCTGCTCCTGGCCGCCCTGCAGGCTGGCCGCGGCGGGCGCCGCGGCCTTGCTGTGCGCCGGATGGGCCAGCGCGGGCGCGCTCAACGCAAGGAACGCGAAAAGGGCGCCCGTGGCGAGGCGTTGGCGGGTCGAGGCAATCATGTGACGCTCCTTGAGGTTTCGACGTGGCTTCCCCCGCCCCGGAAACCGGTCGCAGGCGCGCGCCAAGGCGGGGCATTGATGGCAAGAAAGACTGACATCATGTAAAAGATATCATACATCTTCTCAAGCCCGTCGTCCACCGAGGTCAAAGCCATGTCGTTCCGCGAGAAATCCGCCTGGATCACCCTGGCGACGGTGCTCGTCTGCTTCGGGGCCTATTTTGGCGCGCTGCTGACCGGCCACGTCCGCGGCTTTCAAGC
Organism: Phenylobacterium sp.; assembly: GCF_031360265.1. GTDB lineage: Bacteria > Pseudomonadota > Alphaproteobacteria > Caulobacterales > Caulobacteraceae > Phenylobacterium. The sequence goes on along the minus strand of NZ_JANMBF010000020.1, from coordinate 9,384 downwards.
CCTGTTCTTCCTGCTAATCTGCGGCGTCGGCCTGATCGGGTTGCAGCTCGGGCTGACCCTGATCGCGGCGCTGACCACGCCCAGGGACGGCCGCGCGCCGAGGGACGAGCGCGAGATCCTGATCCAGGCCCGCTCACACACGATCGGCTACCATGTGCTGATGGTCTGGGGCCTGGCGATGTTCATCCCGATCCACCTGGGCCACAGCGCGCTGGACATGGCCAACTTCGCGCTGCTGGGCGTGGTGATCGCCACCCTGGTTGTCGCGGTCGCCCAGATTGTCACCTTCCGGCGCGGGGCCTGACGTGGGCTCCGCGCGCCTGCCGATCGTCAATCAGATCCGCCGCCTGCGGTTCGAGCACGGCGAGATGACGCAAGGCCAGCTGGCCGAGAAAATCGGCATGACCCGCCAGACCATCGCCGCCATCGAGGCCGGCAAATATTCGCCCTCGTTGGAAGCGGCTTTCCGCATCGCCCATGTGTTCTCAGCCAGCCTGGACGATGTGTTCCAGTGGGACGAATAGCTGGACTCTAAAGGCCCGGCAGCTTGATCCGGTGCTGGCCTTCGCGCTGGATCACCACCGTCTTGCCGCCGGTCAGTTGGGCGATGCGCTTTTCCTCGGCGGCGGCGTCGATGGGCGTGGCGTCTGAGCCAATGGGCGCAGCCGCCGGCGCGGCGGTCTTGTCGGCGCGCCAGAACATCACCTTGTCGGCGAAGCTCCTTTCCTTGTGGCTGACATCGCCGAACTCGTCATCGACGACGTAGCGGATCAGGGGGTCGGCCTTGTCCGCGCCGGCCTTGGCCACCAGCAGCTTCTCGCCGTCGGACCGAGCCTCGCCCTCACGTTGGCCGAGCAGGGCGACGCGCGCGGCGCTTTCCGGCTGCAGCTCCTGCGGGCGCGGCTTGCCCGGCGCCGGCGGCCGCAACGAGAAGTCGGGCGGCAGCACCAGCGGGGCCTTGGTCACCACGCGGAATTCGTCGGGAGTCACCTTGTTCATGCCCAGCGCGTTGCGCGTCGATTGGCATCCGGCGAGACCCGCCGCGGCGATCAGGGCGGAGGCGACGATCACTCGGTTGACGCTCATGAGGTGGTAGCTCCTAGCGCTTCCCGGCGCGGCGAAGTCTCGCCGAAAGGGAAGCGCGCCAGTTTGTTGACCCATCGATTCCGCATGCCGGAAATCGATGGGGACCGCCCCCGGCCAGAAAAGAGACTGTGGATAGCCTAAACGGGCGCACACGCCAACGGCGCATCAGGCCGTATCCTGCGACGTCTTTGCGGCGCGTTCGCGACCATCCTGGCGCAGCATGTCGATCAGCAGCAGACAGATGCCGAGGGTGATCGCGGAATCCGCCACATTGAACACCCACGGAAACTGGAGGCGGGTGACGTCGATGAAGTCGACGACGGCGCCGAAGCGGATGCGGTCGATGACGTTGCCGACGGCGCCGCCCATCACCAGGCCCACGGCCACGGCGAACAGCGGCCGCTCGGTGCGGCGAACCCACACCGCCAGCACCACCGACACGACGATCGAGAACACCGCCAGCGCCCAGCGCACCAGGTCGTGGCGGGCCTGCAGAAAGCCGAAGCTGACCCCGGAATTGCGCACGCCGGTCAGGTGCAGGGGTCCGAAAACCGCTAGGGTTTCGCCCTCGCGCAGCTGCAGAACCTCCAGGATCCAGTGCTTCGACGCCTGGTCGGCGATGATCACCGCCAGCGCCAGGATCAGCGCCAGTCCGCCCAGTCTTGTCACCCAGCTCACGCCGCCGCCTCCGCCTTGGCCGCGTCCCAGTGGGCGACGGCGTCATCACAGCGTTCGCAGAGGAAGCTGGGCGCCTTGACCTGCGGCAACACCCGCCAGCACCGCGCGCATTTGTGGCCGCTGGCCCGGATCGGCGACACCGCGACGCCGGGCGCCTCGCTCAGCCGGAAGCTGTCCTCCGGGCCGGGGCCGGGGGACAGGGTCGCGGCGCTGGTGCGGAACACCTCGGCGGGGTCGAGGCCCTCGAAGGCGGCCCGCAGGCCGGCGTCGGCAATCTCCACCGCGGGCGCGGCCTCCAGCGCGGCGCCCATCCGCTTCTCCCGCCGCTCGACCTCAAGTGCGCCAGTAACCACCGAGGTCACCGTCTGAACCTGGGCCCAACGCCCGGCCTCGACGTCGTTGCGCCAGGCATCGGGCGTCGTGGGGAACACCCGCAGGCCGTTCGAGGCGGCGTCCGGGAACCGCGTGGTCCACGCCTCTTCGGTGGTGAACGGCATCAGCGGCGAGAGCCAGACGGTCAGCCGTTCGAACGCCGCGTCCATCACCGTGCGCGTCGCACGCCGGCGTTCGCTGTCGGGCCGGTCGCAATAAAGGGCGTCGCGGCGGATGTCGAAGAACAGGGCCGAAAGCTCGACCTGGCAGAACTCGATCAGGGCGCGCGCCACGTCCTGGAAGATGAAGCCCTCATAGGCGGCACGGACGTGGGCGTCGAGCTCCCAAAGCCGGTGCAGGATGAACCGCTCCAGCGGCGGCATGGCCTCCAGCGGCAGTCGTTCGCTGTCGGTGAACCCCTCCAGCGCGCCCAGCAGGTAGCGCAGCGTGTTGCGCAGCTTGCGGTAGGCGTCCGAGGTGGTCTGCAGCACCGTCTTGCCGATCCGGCTGTCGTCGGCGTAGTCGATGCTGGCGGCCCAAAGCCGGATGATCTCGGCCCCGGACTCGCCGATCACCGTCTCGGGATCGACGGTGTTGCCCTTGGACTTGGACATTTTCTCGCCGGCCTCGTCCATGGTGAAGCCATGGGTGAGGATCGCGTCGTAGGGCGCCCGGCCGCGCGTGCCGGAGCTTTCCAGCAGCGACGACTGGAACCAGCCGCGATGCTGGTCGGAGCCTTCCAGATAGAGGTCGGCGGGCCAGTGGGTGTCGGCGCGGCCTTCCAGGGTGAAGGCGTGCGTCGCGCCGGAATCGAACCAGACATCGAGGATGTCCTCGATCTTTTCATAGCGATCAGGGTCGTGGGCGCCGAGGAAATCGGTCACCGGGCGGGTGAACCAGGCGTCGGCGCCGTCCTGGGCGATCGCCTCGACGATCCGGCGGTTGACCTCTTCGTCGTGCAGCGGCTGGTTGGTTTCCTTGTCGACGAACATGGCCAGCGGCGAGCCCCAGGCGCGCTGGCGGCTGACCAGCCAGTCGGGCCGGCTCTCGACCATCGAGCGGATGCGATTGCGCCCGCCCTCCGGGTAGAAGGCGGTGGCGTCGATGGCTTCCAGCGCCGTTTCCCGCAGGGTGCGGCCGGCGTGCGCGGCGTCCTCCAGCGGCGTGTCCATGCGGATGAACCACTGCGGCGTGTTGCGGAAGATCACCGGCGCCTTGGACCGCCAGGAGTGCGGATAGGAATGCGCCAGCCGGCCGCGCGCCAGCAGAGTCCCGGCCTCGATCAGCCGATCCATCACCGCGGCGTTGGCCGGTCCGAACCGGCCGGCTTTCTTGCCCTCGGTTTCCAGAACTTTCAGCCCGCCGAACAGCGCCACGTGATCGTAATAGGCGCCGTCGGGATCGACCGTCTCGGGGATCTCGCGATGACCGTGGGCGATCCACACCATATAGTCGTCGGCGCCGTGGCCGGGCGCGGTGTGGACGAACCCCGTGCCCGCGTCCTCGGTGACGTGGTCGCCGGCCAGCATCGGCACCTGGAAGCCGTAGTGCCTGTCGAGCCCGGCCAGCGGGTGGGCCAGCACCATGCCCTGGCAATCGACGGTCTCGACACGCTTGAAGGTGGCGACCATGGCCGCGGCCATCACCTCGGCGGCCAGCTTGTCGGCGACGATCAGCCGGTCGCCGGCCTTCGCCCAGGGCTCGAACGCCAGGTCGGCCTGCATCGCCTCGACCTGATAGACCGAATAGGCGATATCGGGGTTGTAGCTCACCGCCCGGTTGGCCGGGATCGTCCAGGGCGTGGTGGTCCAGATCACCACGCTGGCGCCGTCGGTGGCGTCGGAGCCCTCGACCACCGGGAACTTCACCCAGACGGTGGGGCTGGTGTGGTCGTGATATTCGACTTCGGCGTCGGCCAGAGCGGTGCGCTCCACCGGGCTCCACATCACCGGCTTGGAGCCGCGATAGAGCTGGCCGGAGGCGACGAACTTGTGGAACTCCGCGACGATGGTCGCCTCGCTCGAATAGTCCATGGTGGCGTAGCGGTTTTCCCAGTCGCCGATCACCCCCAGGCGCTTGAAACCGGCCATCTGGACCTCGATCCAGTGGGCGGCGTACTCGCGGCAGCGGGCGCGGAACTCGGCGCGGGAGACCTCGTCCTTGCGGCGGCCCTTGGCGCGCAGCTCCTCCTCGACCTTCCACTCGATGGGCAGGCCGTGGCAGTCCCAGCCGGGTCGATAGTCGACGTCGTAGCCGAGCGCGAAGCGCGAGCGGACCACGAAGTCCTTGAGCGTCTTCTGCAGGGCATGGCCAATGTGGATCGCGCCATTGGCATAGGGCGGGCCGTCGTGCAGCACGAACAGCTTGGCGCCCGCCGCCTGCCGGGCCGCGCGCATGGCGTTGTAGAGATCGATGCCCGCCCAGCGCTCCAGGATCTGCGGTTCCAACCGCGGCAGGCCCGCGCGCATGGGAAAGGGCGTCTCGGGGAGGAAGACGGTTTCGCGATAGTCCCGCCCCTTTTGTTCGTCGAAGAGGGGTGTCTCGGCGTCGTCGGCCATGGAATTTTCCAGCTTGGTTCGGAGCGGTCCCCGGCGCGGCCTTCGCGGCGTTCGACGCTTCGTAGGCCGGGGATGACGGGCTTACAAGCACCCGGCGCGCGCGCAGACATGGTCGTCCGCCAGCGTCACGCCGGGCGGATAATTCGCAAGTCTTTCCGAACCGAAGTCATGCCGCAAGGGGATACCAGACGACGCTACGGAACCCAAGGGGTCGGCGACATGCGGCGACTGTCGAACGCCCATGGCGGCGCGCGCACCACGTTCGGGGCTTGGAACGGCCCGGCCAGAACCGCTATGCCAGGGCCATGACCGATGCGCCCGAAGCCCAAGGCCCGCTCGCCGATCTCGTTGTCATCGAGATGGGCACCCTGATCGCCGGGCCGTTCGCCGGCCAGATCCTCGGCGACTTCGGCGCCGAGGTGATCAAGATCGAGGACCCCAAGGCGGGCGATCCCATGCGCCAGTGGGGCCGCAGCCTGCCCAAGGGCCACTCGCCCTGGTGGCCGGTGATCGGGCGCAACAAGAAGTCCGTCGGCCTGGACCTGCGCACGCCGGACGGCCAGGCCATCGCCAGGGCGCTGATCGCCAAGGCTGACGTGGTGATCGAGAACTTCCGCCCCGGCGCCATGGAGAAGTGGGGCCTGTCCTATGAAGCCTTGTCCGCCGACAACCCCGGCCTGGTGATGGCCCGCGTCTCCGGCTTCGGCCAGACCGGCCCCTATTCGCAGCGCGCCGGCTACGGCCTGATCGGCGAGGCCATGGGCGGCCTGCGCTACGTCACCGGCGAGCCTGACCGGCCCCCGGCGCGCGCCGGCATCTCCATCGGCGACAGCCTGGCGGCCATGCACGCAGTGATGGGCATCACCATGGCGCTGCACGGGCGCGCGCGCACCGGCAAAGGCCAGGTGATCGACGCGGCGCTCTATGAAAGCGTGCTGGCGGTTATGGAAAACCTGGTCACCGAATACGACCTGACCGGCTATGTCCGCGAACGCTCCGGCTCGGTGCTGCCCGGCATCGCGCCGTCCAACGCCTACCCCTGCCAGGGCGGCGAGCTGATCCTGATCGGCGGCAACGGCGACACCGTCTATGCCCGCCTGACCGAGGTGATGGGCCGCCCCGACCTGAAGACCGACCCGAAATTCATCGATCACGCCTCGCGCGGCGTGAACCAGCACGAACTCGACGCGATCATCGCCGACTGGACCAGCACCTTCACCCTGCCCGACCTGCTGGCCCGGCTGCAGGCCAAGGGCGTCCCGGCCTCCCGCGTGTTCCGCGCGCCCGACATGCTGGAAGACCCGCAGTTCGTCGCCCGCGAGGCGATCGTCACCACCGACCACCCGGTGTTCGGCCAGGTGAAGATGCAGAACGTCTTTCCCAAGCTGTCGCGCACCCCGGGCGCCGTGCGCTGGCCCGGCCCGCCGCTGGGCGCCCACACCGACGAGGTTCTGCGAGCGCGGGCCGGCTGCTCGGAGGCGCGGATCGCCAAGTTGCGGGAAAAGGGCGTGATCTAGAAACAAGGCGACCTAACGCCCCGCCGCGGCGCCTGCGTGGCGCAGCATGGCCTGGAGGCGGGCGCCGTAGAGGCTGGCGGGCCCCCAGCGCGCGTGGACCACCGGCGCCTGGGCGCGCAGCGCGTCGGCGCCGGCCTGGGCCCGGCCGTCGCGGACCATGCAGTCGCCGCCGACCGCCTCGACCCACGCCATGCGCCAGGGGTCCTTGGGATAGGCCGCCGCCATAATCGGTCGCGCCTCGGCGACCAGCCGCAGGCCGCGCGCCGGGTCGCCGGCGGCGCAGGCGATCTCGGCCCGTTCCAGCAGCACGGGCGCCAGGTTGCGGTGGTGGTTGCGCCGCGCGGCGGCCTCGGCCCTGGCGAACAGGGCGTCGGCGTCCGGCGAGCGGCCCAGGCCCCGCTCGGCAATGCCCAGGTTGGCGTATTCGAACACCAGGTCGTCGGCCATGTCGTCCTTCTGGGCCAGGTCGATGGCGACGGCGCGCCGCAGCAGCGGATCGGCCTCGGCGAAGGCCCCGCGTTCCAACAGCATCCGCGCCAGGTTGTTGAGCGCGCCGGCGACCAGCGGGTGATCGGGGCCGAGGATCGCCTCATAGCCGGCGAGCGCGCGACGAAAATAGGCCTCCGCCCCGGCCGGGTCGCCGGCCATATGGGCGATGTTGCCCAGGGTGTTGAGCTCGTCGGCGACCTCCGGGTGGGAGGCGCCCCGGGTCTTCAGATAGATGGCCAGCGAGCGCTCGACGTTGGCGCGGGCGCCGGCCAGGTCGCCGGCGTAGAACTGAGTCTCGCCGATCAGTTTGTAATCGTTGGCGGCCTCCGCGCTGTCCGGGCCATGGGCCCGACGGTCCAGCGCCAGCGCCGCGCCGGCGTTGCGTAGGGCGCCGGCATAGTCGCCCAGCCGGTCCTGCGCCTGGGCCAGGCCCGCCAGGTTGCGGGCGACCAGCGGGCTGGCCTCGCCTTCGGACCGGCGCGCCAGGGCCAGCGCGCGCCGGTGGGTGGCGAGCGCCGCGCCGTAGTCGTCGGCGCGCCACTGGGCCTCGCCAAGGGCGGTCAGCTGGCGGGCGCGGACGGCGGGATCGACGGCGGCAATGCTGAGGCCGTGTTGCAGCTGGGCCTGCGACTGGCGTAGCAGGCCCAGCCCGCCATAGACCTCGCCCAGGGTGGTGGTGAGCTCCGCCCGCACGGTGGGCTCGCCGGCCAGCCCATGGTCGAGCTGGCGCGCGCCGCGGTCGAGGATTTCGCGCGCGGTGATGGTGTCTCCCCGCGCCTCCGACGGGTCGGCCACGGCGAACAGCGACTTGACGAAGGCCACGGTGCGCTCGGCGGTGAGCGTCTTCTGGCGCGCCACGTCGCGCTGGCGGACGGCCACGGCGGCGAGGCCGGACATGGCCAGGAAGCCCGCTGACGCCGCCGCCGCCACGCCCATCAGCTGGCGCTGGCGGCGCGCCAGATCGCGCTGGCGAAGCTCGTCGTAGCCGACGCCGAGGATGCCTGCGAGGAGCTTCAGCTTTGCCGCCGTGCGGTCGTCGCCGCCCGGGCGGATGTCGGCGGCCAGGGGCTCGCTCGCGCCGGTCTCGAACAGGGCCGGTGGAAAGCACTCCAGGGCGGGATCGGCCCCGGAAGCGGCCGCCTGTGGGACGCCGCCGGCGATCAGGCACTGGATGCGGCCGGCGCGGCCCAGGGCGGTGAAGGCGCGGATCTCCTCATTGACCCAGCGCGAGGCCGCGCCATTGGGCGTGCAGATGACGATCAGCGAGGCGGCTTCGCCCAGAGCCTCGCGCACCGAGGCGGCCAGGTCGGCGGAGGCCGCCAGTTCCTCGCGGTCCTGAAAGATGGGCGGCAGCCGAGCGCCGATGTCGCCCAGCGCGCCCTGGCGGCCGCGCAGCCGATGCGGGACGCGATAGGTCTCGAGCGCGCGGTGCAGCCAGGACGCGATGTGGCGGTCGCGATGGTTGTAGCTGATGAACGCCGCGTAGCGCACGCCGGCGAAGGCGGGGCGTCAGGCGGGCGCGGCGACGCGACGGCGGCGGGCGGCCAGGCCCACGAGACCGAAGCCGGTGACCAGCATGGCCCAGGTGGCTGGCTCCGGCGTGCCCGTGCTCGGTTTGGCCATCGGCAGGGTGAGGTTGGGACTGGGCAGCTTGCCCACGTCGAACAGCTGCTTCACCTTGCCCACCCGCCAGCCGGCTTGGCTGAGCGGAGTGAAGCCGCAGGTCGCCGGCAGGGCCGAGCAATCTACAAAGCGGCCATAGCCGAAGGAGATGGTCACGGTCCGGTTGCCGGTGACGTAGCCACCCAACGGCGAGGAGGCGACATTGTTGTTGAAGAACGCCACCTGGTAGACACCCTTGTCGCCGCCGGGATCTGTGGTGTCGAAGTTGATGAGGGTGATACCGGGTTGATGGGTCGCCTCGTAGTGGGCGTTGCGGAACTGCTTTCGCGAGCTGCTCGCGGTGGCGCCGAACGCCGGGGCGACGTAGTCGCCGACCACCGAGCCCAGGGTGGCCCCGCCGGTCAGGGATGCGCCCAGGCCGATGATGCCTTCCCGGTAGAGGTAGATGGAACTGGAGCCGTTGACGCTGAAGCCCAGGGACGTGGGGCTGCAGGCCGCGCCCAGGGTGCAGAGCGTCGGAAAGCTGAAGCTGTCGGTGAAATCCTCGTCGGTGCGGATGCCGCCGCCGCTCGCCATCGCCGATCCGGCCGCCAGCAGGCTCGCGCAGGCGGCGAGGCCGCAGAGACGCGCGCCGGCGCTGTGACGAGATGTTGTCAGGACGCCGACGAGTGAACGTCCGCCCGCGGAAAACCTGCGGTCCATACTGTAACGCCTCCCCAGTTCGAGCCGGCGGGACAGAAAGATGTCGCGTCCTTCCTGGCCTCACGCGAACTCAACAACGCCCGACAACGCCGACGCAACGCCATCGGATTTGAACGAACATGATACTGCAATGGAAAGCCGGGACTTGGCAATCGGCCGTTATCGCTGCGTCGATCACCATCTGGCCGCCCGGTTTTGGCGCGCCGCCAGACGCCCAATCCGCCAAAATCCGCGCGGTCCGCGACCCGTGCCGCGGACCGTGCGAGGAGGCCGGGTCGCTTGACCGGGCGAGATCCCTGGGCCGCCGGTCCGGCCCCCGCGGTGACCGCGAGTCCCCCAAGGCACAGTCATAGGTCGCC
>NZ_JANMBF010000187.1:0-18508 GCF_031360265.1 Phenylobacterium sp. | reverse complement strand
AGCGCGGAGGAGGGCGAGGCGCGCTATGCCTCGGAATATCTGGTGGAATTCGACACGACCACGCCGGGGGCCTATTACGGCGGGCTGTTGGGTGAGGCCGAGCGGGACGGGCGGATCGGCCGGGTGCCGCACGACCCGGCGCTGAAGGTCGACACCGCCTGGGACCTGGGCATCGACGACTATACGGCGATCTGGTTCTTCCAGCAGGTCGGACGCGAAGTCCGCGCCATCGACTATTTCGAGACCGGCGGCGAGGGGCTGGATGCGATCGTGCGCCGGGCGCTGGGCGACAAGCCCTATGTCTACGGAACCCACCACCTGCCGCATGACGTGAAGGTGCGCGAGCTGGGGGCGGCGGGGCGCTCGCGGCTGGAGACCCTGGAGGGGCTGGGCGTGCGGCCGATCTCGGTGGGGTCGGCGATGGATCCGCAGGAGCGGATCAACGCCGGGCGACTGATGATCCCGATGACCTGGTTCGACGCGCGCGCCTGCGCCGACGGGCTGGAGCGGCTGCGCGGCTATCGCTGGCGCTGGCGGCGCGAGACCGGCAGCTATGGCGGGCCGCTGCACGACGCGGCCAGCCACGGCGCCGACGCCTTCGGCGAATTCGCGGCCAACCGCGGCGGCGGGGCGCAGTCGCGACGGGCCGAGCGGCCGCGGTCGATCGCGCCGCTGAGCTGGATGGGCTGAGGGCCGGGCCGGCGGGGGCCATTAACCCGACCTTGGCGAACAGCGATCATAGTCCTGACCGATGGGGTCCAAGATGTTCGACGCCTGGTTTGACGAACGCTTTGTGGCCGCGGGGCAGCGGAGCCGCATGTTCACGCCGGTGCGGGTAGGCTTCGGCATGCTGATCGCCGGCCTGATCGCCATGAGCGTCGATGCCTGGGTCGCGGGGATCTGGCTGGCGGTGGTGCTGGCGGCGGAGATCCCGTTCGCCCTGGTCGTCTGGCCGCTGCGGCCCGGCGCGCCGCTCAGTCGTGCGCGGGCCTGGGCCTGTTTCGCCGCCTTCGCCCTGACGGTCGCGGCCTGGACCCCGGCCGGGGCGATCATGTGGCTTTCGGAGAATCCGGCCTGCCAGCTCGCGGGGGCGGCGTGTTTCGCCGGCCAGCTGCTCTATATCGAGACCCACTATGGACGCTCGCTGGGCACCCTGTTGCCCGCCGCTCCGGCGCTGGTGGTCACGGCGGTGATCCCGCTGGTGGTCCCGCACTATACCGGCGTGGACCAGATCCTGGTCGTGACCACGATGCTGGCGATCGTCGGCCACGCCCTGGTGAGCATCTGGATCGGCCTGAGGGAGGCGCGCGAACTTATGTTCGCCAATGCCGCCATGGCGCAGGCCAAGGAGGAGGCCGAGATGGCCAGCCGCGCCAAGAGCGCCTTCCTGGCGACCATGAGCCACGAGATCCGCACGCCGCTGAACGGGGTGCTGGGCATGGCCCAGGCGATCGCCGCTCAGCCCCGGCTGCCCGGGGCGGTGCGCGAGCAGGTGGCGGTGGTGCGCGAGTCTGGCCGCGCCCTGCTGGCGATCCTCAACGACATCCTGGATCTGTCGCGGGTGGAGGCCGGCAAGCTGGAGCTGGAGGCCATCGCCTTCGACATCGGCGAGCTGGCCGACAGCGCGCTCAGGACCTTCGAGCCGTTGGCGCAGGCCAAGGGGCTGGCGCTGAAGCTGTCGGTCGCCGGCGACGCCGAGGGGGTCTATGAGGGCGACCCGACGCGGGTGCGCCAGATCCTCTACAACCTGATCTCCAACGCGCTGAAGTTCACCGAGGCCGGGCGGATCGAGATCCGCGTGACGCGGGACCAACAGACGGGGGACCAACAGACGGGAGACCAACAGACGGGGGACGGCGATGGGTTGCGGGTGGACGTTACCGACACCGGCGTCGGCATCGAAGCCGAAGCCCTGACGCGGTTGTTTTCCAAGTTCGAGCAGGCCGACGCCTCGACCACCCGGCGCTATGGCGGGGCGGGGCTGGGACTGTCGATCTGCCGCGAGCTGGCCGAGCTGATGGGGGGCTCGATCACCGCGGTGAGTTCGCCGGGGGCGGGCGCGGTGTTCACGGTGCGGCTGCCGATGCCGCGCCTGGGCGATGCGTCGAGCGCCCCGGCCGCCACCGTGGCGGCGGCGGACCCGGGACCGCGCCGCTCGCTGCGGGTGCTGGCGGCGGAGGACAATGCGGTCAACCAGCTGGTGCTGCGGACCCTGCTGGCGCAGGTGGATGTGGCGGCGAGCTTCGTCGAGGACGGCCAGGCCTGCGTCGCGGCCTGGCGGCGCGAGCCCTGGGACCTGATCTTCATGGACGTGCAGATGCCGGTGATGGACGGGCCGACCGCCACCCGGGCGATCCGCGACGCCGAGCGCGCCGAAGGCCGGGCGCGGACCCCGATCGTGGCGCTCACCGCCAACGCCATGCCCCACCAGATCGCCGAATACCTGGCCGCCGGCATGGACGGCCACGTGGCCAAACCGATCGAGGCCGCCGAGCTGTTCGCCGCGCTCCACCTGGCCGAGCCGCGGGATGACGAGGCCTCCGCCGCCGCGTGAGGGCGGGGTCAGGGGGTGGGGGCAAACGTTCGCAGTTTGTTCTTGACTGCGGAATTCGTTTTCGCTAGAATATTGTCAGCGTCGATTGCCGCGCCCGCCGCCCTGTTGGGAGGCTCAGGCGCGCCGCCGCATCCTGCCCTGCCGAGGATCCGACATGCCGCTTTCCAGCGAACCCTTCAGCGTGCCCGATCCCCTGGCGGCCGCTTGGGACGACATGGTTCGCAGGAACCGCCTGCTGCAGCATGAGAACCATCCGGCGCCGGGGGTGTCCAAGGCGCCGTTCCGGCCCGTTGCTCCTGACGACCGCCTGCCGACGGATTTGTGGCAGAGGGCGCGCTCCTGGCAGGTCGCCAACGGGGCCTTCCCGGCTTTGGGAGCTCCGGCGCCGGCGGGCTTCGTCAGGCCTGGCGGGCCAGTCTCCACAACTTCAGCGCGGGTTCCACCGAGCGGACCGCTGACCGGCCGCCTGGGGACGGCGGCGAGAGTGGCGCGCGCGTTGAATACAATCGCCAGCGCACCGAACACCTCAGCAAAGGTCAGCGAAGACCGAGTGAGCGGAACACTTGTGCGCGGGCCGGCAGGTGATGTCCGGGCGCGGGGCCGGATCGCTGGACTGTACCGCGTCGGGGCAGGCGGCACGCTTGATCCGCCGACCGGGCGTCCGGAAATTTCTGTGTCTGGGCTCAAAGGCGAAGGGATTGACCTTCCGTCCCAAGTCCGGTTCTACAACACCGCGACCGGTGAACTCGATGTCGACCTGTCTGGTTCGATCAGGGTGGGTCCTCTGAGGGTTGGCAAAGGTGTCTATGTGATTGGCGCTCCAGACGCCGCCAAGCGCAAGTAAGTTCCGTATTCGTTCTTGTCGAACTGACCGCCGTTTGGTAGCTTCGCCACGCCGTGGCCTTGCGCCGCGGTTCGGAGGAACGGGTCGATGACCGGGAGACTGCGAGCGATGGCCTGGCTCGCATTGGCCGGGCTGGCTGCGGTCTATGTCTGGCTGCTCCTGGCCGATCTCAGGTTCGTCGGTTACCCGCTGCCGCCCTTCAATGTCTTCATCTGGGTTCTTGTCGTGCTGCCCTGGCTGTTGGGCATGGCGTTGCCGGGCGGCGCCTGGCTGCTGCTGGCCGCGCGCAGGGTTGGCGGCGGATATTGGATGTGGCGGTGGTGGTGTGGCGGGCTGGTCGTGGGCCTGTCTCTCTGGGGTTTGGTGAGCGATATTGCCTTTAGAGCCAACGGTGAGGTTATCGACCTGTCAACCGATCACCCCTGGCTGCGGCACGTCCTGATGGTCGCTGCCATGGGCCCTGCGTGGGTTCTCTCGGGACGCTGGCGCCCGACTTAGTTCGCATTTTGTTCTTGACGGCGGAATTCGTTTTCGCTAGGATATTGTCAGCGTTGATTGCTGCGCCCGGGGCCTGAGGGTCTCGGGGCCGGATCGGGGTTTCAGTCCGCTTTTGCAAGGTCCCGCTTGAGGGGCCGCCTCCACCCGCCGGGCTCGCTCGCGCGGGCGCTTCATTTTGACACCTTCACGGGAGCCTTTGCCTTGTCCGACGACGAGATCCTTGCCGAGGCCCGTGAGGCGTTCGAGCTGGCCGCCGACGCGGAAGCCGAGAACCGGCGCGACGCGCTGGACGACCTGCGGTTCGCCCGGCTGGGCGAGCAGTGGCCGGCGGCGATCCAGCGCGAGCGCGACCTGGACGGGCGGCCCTGCCTGACCATCAACCGGCTGCCGGCGTTCATCCGCCAGGTGGTCAATGACGCCAGGCAGAACAAGCCGGCGATCGTCGTCCATCCGGTGGACGACCGCGCCGACCCGCCGACCGCCGAGGTGTTCAACGGCCTGATCCGGCACATCGAGCAGAGCTCGGACGCCGAGGTCGCCTATGACACGGCGCTGGATTTCGCGGTGACCGGCGGGTTCGGCTATTTCCGGATCAACACCCGCTATGCCAATGACGACGGGTTCGACCAGGACCTGGTGGTGGAGCGGGTGGCCAACCCGTTCTCGATCTACGGCGATCCGGACGGGACGGCGGCAGACTCGTCGGACTGGAACTCGGCGTTCGTGGTGGACACCCTGCCCAAGGCCGCGTTCGAGGCGCGCTGGAAGGGCGCCGAGCCGGTGGACTGGGCCGCGGACAGCTATGCCTCGCTGACCGGGCCGTGGCTGGAGGGCGACCGGGTGATGGTGGCCGAGCACTGGCGGCGCGAGGCGCTGCAGCGGACCATCCTGGCGCTGTCCGATGGCCAGGTGGTCGAGCCGGCGGTCTATGTGGCTCAGAAGGCGATGTTCGACGCCCTGGGGGTCAAGGTGGTGGGCCGGCCGCGCCGTGTCGCCAGCCACCGGGTGACGCAGCGGATCCTCACCGGCGCCGAGGTGCTGGAGACGGTCGAGTGGGCGGGGCGCTACATCCCCATCGTGCCGGTCTATGGCGAAGAGCTGCATGTGGACGGCCGGCGGCGGCTGCGCGGGCTGGTGCGCGACGCCAAGGACCCGCAGCGGATGTTCAACTACTGGCGGACCACGTCGACGGAGCTGGTGGCGCTGGCGCCCAAGACCCCGTTCATCGGCCGCAGGGGCGCGTTCGAGACCGACAGCGCCAAGTGGGCGACGGCCAACACCCAGACCCACGCCTATATCGAATATGACGGTCCCGAGCCGCCGCAGCGCCAACCCTTCGCCAGCGCCCCGGCCGGCGCGCTGCAGGAGGCGATGAACGCCTCGGACGACATGAAGGCGATCATGGGCCTGTTCGACGCAAGCCTTGGCGCGCGGTCCAACGAGACCTCCGGCCGGGCGATCCTGATGCGGCAGCGGGAGGGCGACGTCTCGACCTTCCACTTCGTGGATAACCTGAACCGGGCGATGCGCCACGCCGGTCGGATCCTGCTGGACCTGATCCCCAAGGTCTATGGCGCGCCCCGGGTGGTGCGGATCCTGGGAGCCGACGGGCAGGCGCGGGCCGTGCCGGTGAACCAGCCGGCGCAAGCCCCCGACCCGACGGGCCAGATCCGCGAGATCGAGAAGATCTACGACCTGACGGTGGGCAAGTACGACCTGACGGTGCGCTCGGGGCCGAGCTTCACCAGCCGGCGGGAGGAAGCGGCCAGCGAGATGCTGGAACTGATTCGCGCCTATCCGGCCGCGGCGCCGGTGATCGGAGACCTGCTGGCCAAGAACCTCGACTGGCCGGGCGCCGAGGAAGTGGCCCAGCGGCTGCGCGCCCTGCTGCCGCCCCGGGCGCAGGGCGCCTCGCCGGAGGCCGAGGCCGCGCAGGCGCAGATGGCCGCTCTGGCCCAGGCGCTGAACGCGGCCAAGGCGCAGATCGCGGCGCTGAGGCAGGACCGCAGCCACGCGGCCCGCAAGCTGGAGATCGACGCCTTCGAGGCCGAGACCAACCGGCTGAAGGCTGTGCGGGGGTAGACCCCAGGGCCTCGCCCGCGGGGCCATCCGCTTCGCCAACGCCTCCGACCGGGGCATGCCACCCCACAGCCCAACCCTGCGCTGAGCGCGAAAGGACACCATGGACAAGCAATACGCCGCTATCACCGACGCGGACGACTTCGCGCCCGCCCAGCTGCTGGCCGGAGCCCCTGACGCCGAGGCAGGCCAGCCGGAGGCGGATGAGCCGGACGAAGATCAGGAGCGCGACGACAGCTTCGAGATCGAGATGGACGGCAAGGTTCACACCCTCCCCGCCGCCCTGAAGGGCGCCTTCCTGCGGCAGGCGGACTATACCCGCAAGACCCAGGAGCTGGCCGAACACCGCCGCGCGGTAGCGGCCGAGCGGGCCGAGGTGGCGGCGCAGGCGCATTCCGCCGGACAGATCAGCAGCGGCCAGGCGCAGCTGGCCGCGCTGGACCATCAGCTCGCGAGCTTTCGCGGCCTCGACTGGCAGGCCTGCGAGGCTGAGGATCCGCAGGGCGTCCAGGCGCTGTGGGACCGGTTCCAGGGGATGGCCGAGGCGCGCGAGCGGCTGGCCGAGACGCTGAGCCATCACGCGGCACGGGGCGAATTGCAGGCGGCCCAAGAGACGGCCGCGAAGATGGCGCAGGCCGGGCGGACCCTGGCCCAGGAGATCGAGGGCTGGTCGCCGGAGGTGGCCGGCAAGCTGATCGACTACGCCAAGGCGTTCGGGGTGACCCACGACGAGCTGGCGCGGACGGCTGACCCCAGGCTGTGGAAGGTGCTGCACAAGGCCTGGCAGGCCGACCAGGCCAGCCGGGACGAGGGCGCGGCGAGCGCCGTGGCCAGGGCCCAGGCGGTGCGCCCGGCGGTGACCGTCGCCGGCGCGGCGACCGGCGGCGGCGGCGTGCGCGACGAACTCGCCACGAAGGAGTGGATGAAGCGGCGCAACGCGCTGGTGTGGAAGGGGAGGTAGTCCCCCGCACCCGACCCCGACAACATCCGACCAGCTCTCCGCCAAACGGGTGACCGCGGACGGCCGAGATCAACTGGGCGCGACCGTTTGAGACCTATCCCGCCGCCGCCGGCTGACCCCGGCCGCATCCGAGCACGCGCGTCCGCGCCTCGGAGGCTTTCGCGCGGCGGCAATCCCACAACCCCATTCCGAAAGGACCAGACAGATGGCCAATGCCTTCCTGACGCCGACCGCGGTGACGCGCGAGGCGCTGCGCGTGCTGCACCAGAAGCTCAATTTCGTGGGCTCGATCACGCGCGAATACGACGACAGCTTCGCCCGCCAGGGCGCCAAGATCGGCGACACCCTGAAGGTGCGCCTGCCCAACCAGTACCCGGTGCGGACAGGGGCGGCGCTGTCCACCGGGACCCTGCTCGACACCACCGAAGCCTCGGTGGACCTGAAGGTGCAGACCCAGAAGGGCGTCGACCTGAACTTCACCTCGGTCGACCTGACCATGAACCTGGACGATTTCACCGACCGGATTCTCGAGCCGGCGATGAGCGTGCTGGCGGCCAACATCGAGGCCGACGCCATGAGCATGTACAAGGACGTCTACAATCAGGCCGACAACCAGGGCCTGCCGGCGACCTTCACCAAGGTGCTGCAGGGCCGCAAGATCCTGGTGGACAACCTGGCGCCGCTGAACGCGCGGACCTGCAACCTGAACACCCAAGACAACGTCGATCTGGTCGATGCGCTGAAGGGCCTGTTCAACGACCAGGGGACGATCGGCAAGCAGAACCGTGAGGGCTTCATGGGCCGCACCGCCGGCTTCGACTTCATGGAGAACACCCTGTGGCCGTCGCATACCCGCGGCGCGGCAAACGGCGCCTACACCACCAGCACCCTGGTCGGCGCCCTGCCACTGGTGGCCACGCCGGTGACGGCGGTCACGGTGGCGACCGGGGCGGGCACGGCCCTGCGCGGTGACGTGTTCACCGTCGCCGGCGTGTTCCGGGTGCATCCGGAGACCAAGCAGTCGACCGGCGTCCTGCAGCAGTTCGCGGTGGCGGCCGACTATGCCGGCGGCGCGGGTTCGCTCAGCCTGACCCCGTCGATCGTGATGGCGGGGGCCTATCAGAACGTGATCGTGCCGGTCCCGTCGGCCACGGCGGCCCTGGTGTTCCCGGGCGCGGCCTCGACCCCCTATGGCATCTCCATGGCCTACCAGAAGGGGGCGTTCGCCTTCGCCACGGCCGACATGGTGATGCCGCGCGGCGTCGACTTCGCCGCGCGCGAGGTGTTCGACGGGGTGTCGATGCGGATCGTGCGCCAGTACGACATCAATTCTGACAAGTTTCCTTGTCGCCTGGATGTCCTCTATGGATTCAAGACCTTGAGGCCCCAGTTGGCCTGCCGCCTGGCCAACCGCTAGGGGCGACCGAACCTCAGTTCCGTAGGCTGGCGTGTTCCTGAAGTCCTCTCCCCCTTGCGGGGAGAGGGTTTGGGAGTGGGGGTGTCAGCGCCACGCCAACCCATGCTCCTTGGCGTCTTGGCGAGCCTGCGACCTCGCAGCCCGCACCCCCACCCCCGACCCCTCCCCGCAAGGGGGAGGGGAGCAGTTCGAACTGAACGTTGGCTTCCCATCACTGACGCCCCGGGCGGCCGTTTGTCGGCCGCCCGGACCATTTTCCCCAAATTTCAATTGAGGCGCCGATGGCGATCACGACCTATGCCGAGTTGCAGGCGGCGGCGGCCAACTGGCTGGTGCGCGGCGACCTGACGGCGCGCGTGGCGGAGTTCATCGACCTGGCGGAGGCCCGGCTGAACCGGGTGCTGAGGGCCCGGCTGGCGGAAACCGAGGTCGCGATGAGCGCGACCGTCGGTGTACGGATGATCCCGCTGCCGGCGGCATTCGCCGAGCCGTTGGCGCTGTGGCTGGTCAGCGGCGGCGAGCGTCAGCCGCTGCGGTTCGCCGAGCCCCGGCTGATGGCGGTGTCGAGCACGCCGGGCCGGCCGTGCGCCTGGGGGATCGACGGAGGGAACCTGGCGTTCGAGCGGCCGTGCGACGCGGCCTATGGCCTGGTCTTGCGGATGCTGACGAAGTTCTCGCTGTCGGACACAGCGCCGACCAACAGCCTGCTGACCGACCATCCCGACGCCTATCTGTTCGCCACCCTGTGCGAGGCCGCGCCGTTCCTGCGCGACGCCGATCTGGCCGGCGCCTACGAGGCCCGGCTGGACCGCGCCATCGCCGAGATCAACGCCAAGGACGCGCGTGCGCGGGCGCCGCGGACGCTGGTCCCCGACACGCCGCGCCGCGCGGCCGCCACCTTCGACATCACAAGGGGATATTAGATGCTCTCGCCCATCGGTCCGGCGATCCCGGACGCCCTGCGCGCCGTGCTGACCTCGTTCCACGACGCCTTGCTGGCCCTGGAGACCCCGGCCGCGCCGAAGCCGGTGTTCGCCGTGGCCCAGGCCGGCCTGCCGCCGGCGGCCAGCTATCCGCAGTGCGTGGCGCTGGTCACCGACCTGAACATCCTGGCCCATTGCGACGGGGTTCACTGGATCCGCCAGGACACCGGCGCGGTGATCGTCTGATGCCGTCGTCCTGGTCCGCCTCGCTGCGCTTTGAGCTGCAGTTCACCGGCGAGAACATCAACCTGTGGGGCGACAAGCTGAACGCCGTGCTGGCCCACGCCGACTATGCGGTGGCGGGATTCCTCACCAAGCCGCTGACCGGCAATGTGGCGCTGGCCACCGCCAACGCCGGCGACGACGAGGCGCGCGCGGCGATGCTGAAGTTCACCGGCGCGGGGCCCTTCACCGTGACCCTGCCGTCGGTGAGCAAGGTCTATCTGGTGTGGAACGCCTGCGCCGCGGCGGTGACCCTGACCACCGGGGCCGGGGCCACGGTGAGCGTCGACGCCGGCGACATCGTCCAGGTGGCCTGCGACGGGGCCAATGTGAAGACCCCCGGATACGGCGGGATCTCGATCAAGGACTGGGTGGCCGCCACCGCCTGGACCTACAACGCAGGCGCCCTGCCGGCGCAGGCGGGAAACGCCGGCAAGTTCGTCAAGACCGATGGCGTCACCGCCAGCTGGCAGGCGGTGGCCAGCACCGACCTTTCCGACAACGCAGCCTTCCTCGGGCGGGCCGTGGCGCTCGCCGTGGTTCTTTAGGAGACACCGAATGCCCGGCACAGCCAACTCGATCATCACCCCGCAGACGCCGAAGTCGAACACGGTGGTCTGCACCACGGCCAACACCACCTATGGGGCCTCGCCGACCAACACCCAGAAGGTGGCCACGGCCGGCGCCAACGGGGCGCGGCTGACCAAGCTGCGGGCCATCCCGCAGGCGACGGTGGGCGCGACGCAACTGCAGGAGTTCCGCTCGCTGGACGCGGGCGCGACCAAGCGGTTCTGCAACTCCGCCCTGATGGCCGCCTACACCATGGCCCAGACCACGGCGGCCCCGGTCACCGACTTCGGCTACTCCGACGACAACCCCAAGATCCTGAGCGCCGCGGAGGAGCTGCATGTGGCCGTGGGCGTCACCGGCACGGTGACCTTCGAAGCCGAATGGCAGGACTACTGATGCCCAGTCCCGGACGACTGCGAGGCCTGGTCGGGCAACGGATGGCGGGCAGGGCGGTGAGGAGCCAGGTGGTCGGTCTGTATTCCAAGCTAGCAGGCTCCGGCGCCATCACGGCGCCGTCCTTTCCGACCGTGGCCGAAGTCTGGCTGATCGGTGCCGGTGGTGGTGGACACACAGGCGGGGGGTTCGGTGGGGATGGCGGCGGCGCGGCGTACAAGAGGTTTCGATGCGCTCCTGGGGTCTTGCTGCCGTACAGCACCGGAGTTGGTGGAGTCGGCGGCGGTAGCCCGACATTCGGCGGCGCGACCTCTGTCACTCTTCCAAACGGTATAGTCGTCATTGCTACCGGCGGTGGCCCAGGAAACGGGAGCCATGTTGGTGGTCTCGGCCAAAATGGCGACGTCAATCGATCAGGAGGCGCGGGCAGTCTGACGAACGGAGCTGCCGGGGAATTCGGCGGAGCCGGGGGTACCGCCGGCGGCGGGGGCGGCGGCGCTGGCTTCGGCGATATCGGATATCCGTTGGGCGGTGCGGGAGGCAACGGCAACCTTTCCGGTAACACGCCCGGCGGTGGCGGTGGCAATGCGAGCGGAAATGGCGCAGACGGGCAACTCGTGATCGCCTTCACCCGACTTCAGTAGGCTTACGCGCCCGCAGGGTGATTCTGAACTCGCGGGCGATGTTATTTTGCGTTGAGAGCAGGCGATTCAATTCCTCAAGTGACAGTGTTCCCGCTGTGAATTGTCCGAAATAGGGCTGATCGATCACGGTCTCAGTTGCCACAATCTCAAAATCTACTCCGGTGTAGTGCGCTAACGGCGAATTTGCCCCGCCATTGGCCTTCCATTCGTCGTTGAGCCTTCGATCAAACAGAGAAAGAACCTTTGGGCTGATGACCCTCACATGAGTTGGATCGCCAATGAAATTATCATGTCGGGGATGTGGGACATGGATGAGTATCCGACAGTCCGGCGCGCACACCCGGTAGAGTTCCTGCATCATCGCGAGGAACACCTTAGGATCTCCACCCATGTGTTCAAGAGAATGCACAAAGCGCACCTCGTCAACGCTATCCGACGGCCAAGGCCAAGGCGTTGTCTCTAGGTCAATCACCTCATCCGGCGAACAAGCAGCCATTGCATCAACGTTTACATAACCGGGCATTCGGTTGTGACCGCAGCCCATGTTCAGCTTCAACACTTGCCTACAGCCCCGCCGTCGCTTCCCGCAGGGTCTCTTCGGTCCATTTGGCGAGGCTCTTGCCGGCGAGTTCGGCGGCCAGGGCGGCCTTGGCGTGCACCTCGGGTGCGACCCGGACCATGATCTGGCCGGAATAGGGTTTCTGGGGCGGCTTGCCGACCTTCGCGCAGGTTTCCAGGTAGTCATCCACGGCCTCGCGGAACGCTTCGCGCAGGCCATCGACGGTGTCGGCGTGAAAGCCCACGCCGTCCCCCAGGCCGGCGACCCGGCCGAAGAAGACGCCGTCATCGTCGTCGTATTCGACGCAGGCCACGTAGCCCTTGAAGCTCATCGCGCTCATGCGGCCGTTCTAGCCTCATCGCGCGGCCCAGCCAAACGGAGCCTCCTATGCGCATTCCCCTCGACCTGCCGCCGGGGCTGAACGGCGATGACACCAGTTTCGCAGGGGGCGGGCGGTGGGCGGACGGGTCCAATGTGCGGTTCCGGCTGGGGCGGGCGCAGACGATCGGCGGCTGGGAGAGCCTGATGGCGCCCGGCCTGACCGGCGTCTGCCGATCGGTGTTTGCCTGGACCGACAACGCCGCGGCGCTGAACATCGCCTTCGGGACCCATTCGCGGCTGCAGCTGTGGCAGGGCGGGGCGCTCTATGACATCACGCCGGCGTCGGGGTTTGTGGCCGGGGCGATCGACGGGGCGGGGAGCGCGGGGTACGGCACAGGGGCCTTTGGCATGGGCGGCTTTGGGCTGCCCTCGACCACCGACTATTTCCCGCTGACCTGGTCGTTCGGAGCCTGGGGCCAGAACCTGCTGGCCAGTCCGCGCAACCAGACGATCTTCGCCTGGGCCAACGGCACAGGGGCGCCGGCCGCGCCGCTGGCGGGCGCGCCGGCCAATCTAACCTATATGCTCGTGGCGCCCCTGAGCGGCGGCTATCAGGTGTTCGCGCTGGGCTGCAACGAGGAGGTCTCGGGGGTCTTCAACCCGCTGTGCATCCGCCACTCCGCGATCCGCAATCACACCCAATGGAGCACCACGGCGCCCGGGTCGACGGCGCGGGAATATGTGCTGACCGGCGGCGGGCGGATCGTCGCGGGGCGGATGTGCGGACCCTATCTGCTGGTCTGGACCAGCGACGCCCTGTTCCTGGGGAGCTTTG
The DNA here is from genome assembly GCF_031360265.1 of Phenylobacterium sp. Taxonomy (GTDB): domain Bacteria; phylum Pseudomonadota; class Alphaproteobacteria; order Caulobacterales; family Caulobacteraceae; genus Phenylobacterium. The sequence continues at coordinate 5,628 of NZ_JANMBF010000187.1, read as the reverse complement.
TCGGATCGCTGAACCAGCCGTGGCGGTTCGACCGGGTGGGGCGCAACTGCGGCCTGATCGGGCCGAACGCGGCGGTGGTGGTGGGCCAGACGGCGTTCTGGGTCAGCCCCGACCGACAGTTCCATAGCTATGGGGTGGGCGGAGAACCCGGGCCGATCGGCTGCCCGATCCGCCAGGATTTCGCCGACCGGCTGGCGGCCAGCCAGGGCGACAAGGTGGTCGCCTCGTCCAACGGCGAATTTGCCGAGGTGCGCTTCGACTATCCCGACAGCCGCGACGGCTATGAGAACAGCCGCTACCTGGCGGTCTGTCTGAGCGGGCCGGACGCCGGCGCCTGGCACCGCGGCGTGATGGCGCGCACCGCCTTCATCGACGCCGGACCGTCGGCCTATCCGGTGGGGGTGACCCCCGGCGGCCAGGTGTTGCATCACGAGAAGGGCCATTCGGCCGACGGCCAGGCGTTCGCCTGGTTCATCGAGACGGCCGACAGCTACCTCGATCCCGAGAGCCTGCTGTTGGTCCGCGAGGTCTGGCCGGATTTCAAGGACCAGCTGGGGCCGGTGAGCGTCAGTCTCGCGGCGCGGCTGCACCCGCAGGGTACGGCGACCACGACAACAGCGCCGGCGATGGCGCCGGGAGACGCCAAGGCCGACATCCTGGCCTCGGGCCGGCTGTTCAGGGTGCGGTTTTCAGGCGCCAGCGCGCCCACCGCCTGCCGGATCGGCACGCCGACCTTCGACGTGGCGCGGACCGGGCGTCGGTGACCCCGCGCGACATCATCTCAATCACAGCGAAAGGACGCGCCCATGCCCATACCCACGCTCACGAGCTTCGGATTCGGCGGCGACTACAACAACCAGACCACCAAGACGTCCTCGACCGGCACCTTCAATAATACGCGCACGCCGATCGTGCCGGCTTGGGCCTCGAGCCTGACCCAGAACGTCGCGGGCCGGGTCGGCGACCTCTTGAACCTTGACCCCCAGAGCCTGGTCGCGCCGACCCAGGGCCTGCAGTCGCTGGCGGGCGGGCGGGCGCAGAGCCTGTCGGGGTCGCCGTGGAATTTCGACGGGGCGGCGGACCTGACGCGCGGGGCGGCCAACACCTCGTGGCTGGACGGCTACATGGGGGCTGGGACCCCGTTCGCGTCCGGCGGCAAGGCGCGCGACTATGTGGGAAACTACCTCAACCCGTACCTGCGAGATGTGGTGGATTCCACCTCGGCGGACCTGGACGCCCACGAAGGCCAGGTGCGTGCGCAGCAGGCGCTGGACCTGGCCGGCTCGGGCGCGTTCGGCGGCTCCGGCGCGGCACTGACCCAGAGCCTGACGGAAGGCGAGCTCGCCCGCGCCCGGGCCTCGACCCTGTCGGGGTTGCGCACGCAAGGCTACAACACAGCGCTGGGCGCGGCGGCCGGAGACGCCGAGCGGGCCACCCAGGCGCGGATCGCCAATGCACAGACCGCCCTGCAGGACCGCGCCCAGAAGGTCGGCTTCGGCTTTCAGGGCCAGCAGCAGCAACTGGCGGCCGGCGCCCAGCTGGCGGACCTGTCCAGCGCCTATGACGCCACCCAGCGGGGCAATATCGGAACCCAGGCCGGCCTTGGCGACACCTTCCGCGGCATCGACCAGCAGCAGCGCCAGGCGCCGGTCACATCGACCCAGCAGATCGTCGCCATGCTGAGCGGCCTGCCGATCAGCCTGTTCGTCGGTGAGAACCAGCAGGGGACCAGCACCCAGAACAGCACGCAGAACACCTCCGGCTTCAAGCTCTCCGGCTCGGCGGGCTTCACATGAAGGGCGGCGGGTCCGAACGCCTCGCCTCGGTCGAACAGCGGCTGAGCGATCACGAGGCTCGCTGCGAGGAGCGGCTGGGCGAGATCAAGGCCTCGGCGGCCGGGACGCTGAAGGCGGTCGAGGGGCTGAAGAGCCGGTTCTGGGCGATCGCGCTCTCGCTGCTGGCCTGGGCGATGGCGCAGGTCTGGGCCGGGAGCCAGGCGCGGGTGTCGCGGCTGGAGAGCGCGCGGCCGGCGATGGTCAGGGAGGTCGCCGATGCCGCCGCCCGCTGACGTGCGCTGGGAGATCCGCTGGCTCTGGCGGCGGATCTATACCTATGGGGTCACGGTGCTGAACAGCGTCGGAGTCGGCGCCGTCGTCTGGCGTCTGCACGACGCGCAGTCGCTGACGTGGCTGGGCCTGGCGCTGGTGGGCGCCAATGTGGTCACGGCCACCCTGTACCTGGCGGGCGCCACGGTCACCGACTGGGCCAAGCTCGCCCACGCCGCGCGCAGCGCCGCGGACTGACATAAATTTTCACAACAGGATCAAGGCTATGCCAACGCAACTTACAGCGCATTTCGCGCTGGAGGAGCTCGCCTGCACGCAGCATCGCGAGTTCGACAACACCCCGCCGCCGGACGCGGTGGGCAACCTGCGGCTGACCGCGGCGCGGATGGAGCAGGTGCGCCGCGCCCTGGGGGAGCGGGTGATCAGCGTCTCCTCCGGCTATCGGTCGCGGGCGCTCAACCGGGCGGTGGGCGGGGCGCGGACCTCGGCGCACCTGACCGGGCACGCAGTGGATTTCAACTGCTACGGCTTTGGCGACCCGCTGGCGGTCTGCCGGGTGCTGGCGGCCTCGGACATCGCCTTCGACCAGCTGATCGAGGAGGGGAGCTGGGTGCACATCAGCTTCGACCCGCGGCTGCGCCGCCAGGTGCTGACCCGGCGCGAGGGCGGCGGCTACGGCCTGGGGCTGGAGGCGTGACGCCGCGCCTGGTGCTGATGTTGGCCGCGTCGGGGAGCCTGCTCGCCGCCGGCGCGGGGCTCTATTGGAAGGGCCGTCACGACGACGCGGCGCGCCAGCGGCCGAAGATCGCGGCGGCGCAGGCTCGGGCCGCCGTGGCGGGCCTGGAGACCGAAGGCGCCCGCGACAGCGCCCGGCGGGTGGAACTGGTGATCCGCCAGCGCGAAGCCGCGGCCGGCGTCGTCGCCCAACTGACCCCCAAAGCCCTGACCTCGGAGGACGCCCATGCGCCGCTTGACCCTGATCGCGCTCTGCGCCTGCGCGACGCTGACCGCCAGCTGTGCCTCACAGCCCCCGGCCTGGCCGGTTGCGCCCCGGGTGGAGACGCCCGCTGAGGCCCAGCGGCCGTGCGCGATCTACCTGTTGCCGACGGCGCCCACCCAGGCCGACCTGGAGATCGGCTATGTGACGCGGGGCGCTCAGATCGTCGCCTGCAACGCGGCCCGGGCGCTGGCGGTGGGCACGCATGAGGCGGAGCATGGGCTGGCGGATCGGGTCACAAAGGCCGTGAAAGCGGCGCGGTGAGATCTCGCAGATAGGCGGAGATGTCGGGCGGCCAGGCGTCGATCAGGCTCATGAAGGCGGCCATGTCATTGGCGAAGAGGGCCCGGATCGCCTCTTCATAGCCAGGGCGGTCCCCGGCCAGGGCGGTCGCCACGCGGTACGCCGCCTCCTGCGCGTGACGCCTTGCATCGTCGCCGGCGCGCTCGCGCCGCGCCTGGTCCACCAGCCGCCGCAGCGCCGCCGAAGCTCCCCCGGGCTGGGCAGCGAGCCAGTCCCAGTGTCGGGGCAGGAGCGTCACCTCGCGCGCGACGACGCCGAGTTTGGGGCGACCTCGAACCGGCCTCGACTCCAGGGCTTCGCGCTCGGCCCGACCGGCGGCGGGGACGTCCCGTAGGCCGACGTCGGTCTCCAGACCCGTCGCGCTATCGAATATCAGGAGCGAGCTTTGCCCCTGTTGGCGCGCCGCCTGGGTGACCGATTCGAGATCTCCGCGCGCCAGCAACCGGTCGTCGAGAAACACAGCGAACTCCGCGGGCATGGATCTGTCCTCTCGGCGGCTCATCTTTTTGCCCGGGTGAAATATCAGCTTCGACCTGCCTCGGCCAGTCCGACAGGCCCCGGCGCGCGGCCTACGATGCCCCCATCAAGCGCCGCGCTCGCCTATCGGTTGAACGGGCCTTAGCGTAGCCGGACGGCCGCGACGCGGTGCAAATCTGATCTCGAAGTTCTGTATTCGTTCTTGATCGCGCGCGGCGCTCATCGTAGCCTGCTCAAAGACTAAAGCGGAGGGGTCGATGGGCTGGATGGCGTCCTGGGTGGCGGTGCAAGGTGCGTTGAAGGCCGAGATTTTCGACCATCTCGGATTGACCGAGACCGGGGATGAGACCTTCCCTGGAAGCCGTGGAGCTCCGCTTTCCTTTCGGGAATTCCCGGATCAATGGCTGGTGATCTTCAGTGAGGACTTCGATTGGGCGAGTGCGGAGGTGCTGCTTGAACTCTCTCGCTTCGGCCTGGCGCTGGCTTGTCAGTTCGAGGACAAGGTCGAGATGACGACCGTGCTGAGCGCGGCGCGCGACGGAGACACACTATGGCGAGTGTTCCATGACAGTGTGGGTTCAGGTCACCGGCTGGACGTCACGGGTGAACCGCCTGCCGCTTTTGCGGCGATTCGCGATGCTGCCCTCGCGCAGCAACGGAAAGCCGACGAAAACGGGGAGGGTGTCGACTTTCTATGTGAGGCGCCTCTGGAGCTGGCCAGGGCTGTGTGCGGCTATCGGCCAGATGAAGAGGAGGCGGCCTTCACCGTTCTTCGGCGGCGTGGCGCTTCCGCCCCCGCCGGCCGTGGCGGGCAGCTGAGTATTCTGGAAAGGCTGCTGGCGCCTTTCCGGTCGAAGGAGTCTCCAGCCTCCTGAAGCCGGAGTTCAACGACAAAGGCCCGCAGCTTGCGCCACGGGCCTTGCTTTGTAGTGGTGCCACGACAGGGATTCGAACCCTGGACCTCAGCCTTACCAAGGATGCGCTCTACCACTGAGCTATCGCGGCGAATGGCGAGGCGGGGCTATAGCCAACGCCGCGGGCCGCGTGAAGCCTTAATCCGCCGGCCGGTCCCTTGACGCGGCGGGCTGAGCGCCGCACCCCAGGGCCATGCCGCCAGCCGACAAACCTCCCAAGCCGCCGGGCGCCGAGCGCGAGGCCAAGCTGGCCCAGGCTCTGAGGGCCAACCTGCGGCGGCGCAAGGCGGGCCTGGGTGTGCCGGCTGCCAAGCCTGGCGACGGGAAGGCCGGCGAGGCGGGCTGAGCGGGCCTTTGCGCGGCGCGGCGCCGCACGCTAGATAGCGAACTTGGCCCGCAACCCGCGACTGTCTTGCGGCAGGCGGGGTCGTTTCGAAGGATTGGGATTGGATCGCATCGCCATCATCGGCGGCGCGCGGCTTGCGGGCGAAATCCCGATCAGCGGCGCCAAGAACTCGGCCATCAAGCTGATGGCGGCGAGCCTGCTGACCGACGAGACCCTGCGGCTGACCAACATGCCCCGGCTGGCCGACACCCGGTTCCTGGGCAAGCTGTTGCGGCGGCTGGGGACCGAGGTGGTCGAATCGGTTGGCGAGAATGGTCCCGAGACGCTGTTGCGCACGGCCGAGATCACCTCGGGGTTCGCGCCCTATGACCTGGTCCGCCAGATGCGCGCCTCGTTCAATGTGCTCGGGCCGCTGTTGGCGCGGACCGGACAGGCGAAGGTGTCGCTGCCCGGCGGCTGCACGATCGGCGCGCGGCCGGTGGACCTGCACCTGAAGGCGCTGGAGGCGCTGGGCGCGCGGATCGA
>NZ_JANMBF010000168.1:0-35067 GCF_031360265.1 Phenylobacterium sp. | reverse complement strand
CCCCCCTCCCGCCCGCCCCCCGGGGGGCGGTGGTTTTGTTGGGGGGGGGGGGGGGGGGGCGCCGGCGCCCCCCCTCCACACCATCACCGTAATTCCCTGCTATGCCCACACATTCGCGACAGGCTGCAATCTTGCACCGGCGCGGCATCTGATCCTCTATCTCAGCCGGGGTCGCTGGAGTCGCGGCCGGGTGGGGTTGGTGGCGATGTTCCGACTGGAAAATGCTCAGAGTCTCGTGGGCGTCGCGCTGGCCATCGGCATCTGCTGGGCGCTGTCGGAGAACCGCCGGGCGTTTCCCTGGAAACTGGCGATCGGCGCGGTGCTGGTGCAGGCGGTGCTGGTGCTGGCGCTGTTCGGCCTGCCGGCCCTGCGCGCCGGATTGCACGGCGTCGGCCACGCCGTCGACGGGCTGTCGGCCTCGACCCAGGCCGGCGTCGCCTTCGTCTTCGGGTTTCTGGCGGGGACTCCCAACCAGCCCTATGCCGTGACCGATCCGGGCGCGTTGTTCGTCTTCGCCTTCCGGGTGCTGCCGGTGATCCTGGTGGTCTGCGCCCTGGCCGCCCTGCTCTGGCACTGGCGGATCCTGCGCTGGATCACCCAGGGCTTCGGTATCGTCTTCGAAAAGACCATGGGCCTGCGCGGGCCGCCGGCGCTGGCCACCGCGGCCACCGTCTTCATGGGCCAGGTCGAGGGCCCGATCTTCATCCGCTCCTACCTGCCCAGCCTGTCGCGCTCGGAGTTGTTCATGCTGCTCGCCGTCGGCATGGCCTGCGTCTCCGGCTCGACCATGGTGGCCTATGCGACGATCCTCAAGGACGTGCTGCCGAACGCCGCCAGCCACGTGCTGACCGCCTCGATCATCTCGGCCCCGGCCGGCGTGCTGCTGGCCCGCATCCTGGTGCCCAGGCTGGCCGAGGCCGAAGTCACCGTGGAGCTCCGGCCGGAGGAGGACAAGGTCTACGAGAGTTCGGTCGACGCCCTGATCAAGGGCGCCGGCGACGGGCTCTCCATCGTCCTCAACGTCGCCGCCACCCTGATCGTCTTCGTGGCCCTGGTGGCCATGGTCAACGGCATCTTAGGGCTGCTCGGCGACGTGCGCGGCGCGCCGGTGTCGGTGGAGCGGCTGCTGGGTATTGTCTTCGCCCCGCTGGCCTGGTCGCTGGGCATCCGCTGGGCCGACGCGCCGACGGCGGGCTCGCTGCTCGGCGTCAAGCTGGTGCTGACCGAGTTCACCGCCTTCATCCGCATGGCCGCCATCGCGCCCGGCGTCATCGACGACCGCACCCGGGTGATCATGACCTATGCCCTGTGCGGCTTCGCCAATATCGCCTCGGTGGGGATCAACGTCGCCGGCTATTCGGTGCTGGCGCCCGAGCGGCGGACCGAGATCATCGGCATGGTCTGGAAGGCGATGATGGCCGGGTTCCTGGCCACCTGCCTCACCGCCTCGGTGGTCGGCGTCATGCCGAGCGAGCTGTTCGGACGCGAACCGACGCCCAGGCCCGCGCCGGTTCTCGCGCCAACGCTGGCCCCCAACCCGGCCCCCGCGACAAGGGCGACGCCATGAAGCTCTACGACACGCCTCTGGCGCCCAATCCGCGCCGGGTCCGCTGGGTCATGGCCGAGAAGGGCGTCGAGGACATCGAGGTGGTGACGCTCAGCCTGATGAACGGCGACCAGCGCCAGCCGGACTATGTGGCCAAGACCGGCCTGCCCCTGGCGCCGGTTCTGGAACTCGACAACGGGACCTGCATCGGCGAGTCGCTTGCCATCTGCCGCTATCTGGAGAGCCTATACCCCGAACCCAACCTGTTCGGCCGGACGCCCGAGGAGACCGCGATCATCGAGATGTGGACCCGCCGCGCCGAGCTGATGGTCGCCCATCCGCTGATGATGGGCGTGCGCCACACCCACCCGGCCATGGCGGCGCTTGAGCAGCAGGACCCGGCGCTGGGGCAACGCAGCCTCGCGGCCGGGATCGCCGCCTTGGGCGTTCTCGATCGCCAGCTCGAGAGCCGCGCGTGGCTGGCCTGCGACCGGCTGACGATGGCCGACATCGTCGGGTTTATCGGCCTCGACTTCGGCCGGATGATCAAGCTGCGCGCGCCGCAGGACCTGACCCATGTGGGCCGCTGGGCCCAGGCCATGCGCGAGCGACCTGCCGCCAGGGCCGGGATGCCGGCGCCCGCAGGCTGAGGGGCGGGCCGGGGCCGCGGCCGCGGGCGGCGCTCTTCAGGCCGCCGCCGCGTGGACCTCGGCGATCAGCTCGAGCGAGCGGATGCGATGCGCCAGCGAGGGGCCGGTGGCCAGCACGAACACCTCGTTCGCGCCGGCTTCGCGGGCCTTGGCGGCCAGCCGGGCGTGGACCGTGACGGCGTCCGCGGCCAGCGTCCGGCTCTCGACCATCCCCAGGACGGGCGTCCCGGCATAGTCGCCCAGGAATGCATCGGCGCTGGCCTGATCGCGGAATCGCCGCCGGTGGCCCGACAGCATGGCGACGTTGCCGGCGCGCCGCTGGGCGTCCTCGCGCCACGCCTGCTCGGCGGTCTCCGCGGCATAGGCGATCAGCGCGATGCCGGCCCAGGGTTCGGCGCGGAAGGCGGAGGGCCGGAACGCCTGGCGGTAGGCCGCCACCGCCGGGCCGCCGTCGGTCCGCGCGATGAACTCGGCGAACACCATGCCGACGCCCATCGCGCCGGCGAAGGTCGCGCTCTCCTGCGAGGTGCACAGTACGAAAACGTCCGGGTGGGAGGGCCCCGACGGGTTGGCGTGGATGTCGCGCAGCGGATGCGCATCGTCGATCGGGGCCGTGCCGGCGGCGTCCAGCAGCCAGCTGGTCAGCAGACTGAAATACTGCGGAAAGGCGTCCGAGCCCACCGATCGCAGGGCGCCGCCGGTCCGTGCGTCGGTCCCCAGCGCGCGGCCGAGTCCCAGGTCGATGCGGCCGGGCGCCAGGGCCTCCAGCTCCATGAACACCTCGGCCACCTTCAGCGGCGAATAGTTGACCAGCATCACGCCGCCGGATCCGAGGCGGATGGTCTTGGTGGCCTGGGTCAAGGCCGCGATCAGGATCTCGGGCGCGGGCGAGCCGAGGCCGGGAATGTTGTGGTGCTCGGCCAGCCACAGCCGGTGATAGCCCAGCCGCTCGGCGGCGCGGGCAAGTTCCAGGGTGTCGCGGACGGCCTGCGCCTGGGTCGCGTCGCCGGTGACGGGAGAGAGATCGAGGGCCGAGAGGATCATGGCCGCCGATGTGGGAGCGCGCTCACGTCTCGTCCAGGTATTTCCAGGTGTCGGCCCCATCGAACGCTCGGACGCCGATGCCGGCCCAGTCCAGTCCCTCGATGATTCGCGCATTGATCGCCATGCGTTCCTGGGTCCCGTCGAGGCTCTGCCAGTGGGTGGTCACCCCGCAGGCGCGGCAGCGGTGGAACGCCAGCATCCGGTCGCCCCAGACGTAGGGCTGCGTCGAGCCCGGCTTCGGCAGGCCCACCTCGGCCGGCGAATAGTAGGCCCAGCGCGCGCCCAGCCGGCGGCAGATGGAGCAGTTGCATTCGGTCACCGTATCCGGCGCCGTGGGCGCGGTCAGGCGCACGGCGCCGCAGTGGCAGGCGGCCTCGATCATTGGCGTCTCCTCATCCGTATGGGGAACGACGCGCGCGGCGCTGTCCAGAGCGGATATTTAGGGCCGCGGCCCGGTTTTCTTCAGCACCGAGGAGAAACTCATCATCGGCTCGCCGCCGGCCGAGGCGTTGGCGATGATCCCGCGCACGAAGATCATGCTGCGGCCAGCCTTCACCACCTCGCCGGTGCATTCGACGAGGTCGCCGACGCCGCAGCTGCCGACGAATTCGCCGTTGAAGGTGGCGGTGACGCTGGGGCCGGTTCCCAAGGCGTCGCGGGCGATCCAGAACAGGGAGAAGTCGGCGAAGGTCATGACGCAGCCGCCATGCATGAACTGGCCGCCGTTCATGTGCTTGGCCTCGGCGCGGAACGCACAGACGCGCCGACCGTCGTCATCGACGCGACAATAGAACGGCCCGGCCAGATCCTCGAACGGGTCGCCGCCGGGATAGTACGACCAGCCGGCCCATTCGCCCTCGGTGACCACCTGGAGCTTGGAAGCGTAGTTGCTCTCGGTCTCGATTTCGCCGCCGTCCATGTTCACAATCTGTTCTGGCTGGTCTATGGGTGGACCTCTCAAAGCATGAGGGCGTGTCATGGGGAAGGGTTCGCTGTTGCAGCGATTGGGATTGGCGCGCAAGCCGCCGCTCATGATCGCACAATTCCGGGAACAGGTGATCGAGGAGGTTCTACGCCGGCAGCCGGGCGCCGACCTCGAGCGCCTCGGGGACAGCGACCTCAAGGGCCCGAGCGGTGGCGAGACGGCGCTCGGGCGGGCCTATGCCTACTACCGCGAGACGCCGCGTGAGCGAGAACTCGTCATTGGTCAGGTCGCCGACCTCGTTCTTCACGAACCAGGAAAGGCCACGCCGGATGAGTTGATGGTGCTGGTCCGACCACACAGCTTTCTGGCCGGCTCCGAAGGCGAAACGGACAGGGGGTTGGCTCGGTCGCTACCGGCAGGGCTGATTGCGGTCGTGGCTGTCGACAAGCCTGAGAGGTACGAATTTCCAATGGCGAGCGAGTTGCGCGACGATCTCGGGCTGAGTGACGCTGAGATCTGGGCGCGCGCCGAAGCCAATTTGCTCACGCGCGTAAACATGACCCCGCCAAAGGCCCGGACGGGCGTTCTGATGGGGATCAAGACGGATATAGGGCTCGCGTCCAGCTTGCTGACCGTGGATGCGTTTTGGGAGCATCCGCACTTGGCTTCGCTGGGCGACCTCGTCGTCGCGCCGGTGGAACGGGATGAGTTGGTCGTCGTCCCCGCCGATCAGCCCGAACTGGTCCACGCCCTGCGGAATCTCGTAGCGAGACGGGACAACTCCAACTTTCTTTGCGACCGACTTTTGCTGCGGCGGAACGGGGCCTGGGAAGATTTCGAATAGGGGCTCGCCAGAACACGGAGCCGATGATCTGGCTTGGACGCCATCGCGGCCGACGCGCTATAGGTCCGATTGAATCGACCGCCGGCCCTCAACGCGAACGGACACCCATGAAACGCGCCGCCATCGTCTCTCCCATCCGCACCGGCGTCGGCAAGTACCTGGGGGCCCTGTCGGACATGACCGCTGGCGAACTGGGCGCGGTGGTGCTGAAGGCGCTGGTCGAGCGCACGGGCATCGATCCGCACCGCATCGACGACGTGATCTTCGCCCAGGGCTACGCCTCGGGTGAGGCGCCGTGCATCGCGCGCTATTCGGCGCTGGCGGCGGGCCTGCCGATCGAGGTTCCCGGCTACCAGCTCGACCGGCGCTGCGGCTCCGGCCTGCAGGCGGTGATCGACGCGGCGATGATGGTGCAGACCGGCGTGGCCGACGTGGTGATCGCCGGCGGCGTCGAGAGCATGAGCAACGCCGAATACTACACCACCGACATGCGCAAGGGCGCGCGGGCGGGCTCGGTGACGATGCACGATCGGCTGGCGCGCGGCCGGGTGATGAGCCAGCCGGTGGAACGCTTCGGGGTGATCACCGGCATGATCGAGACCGCCGACAACCTGGCCCGCGACTATCAGATCAGCCGCGAAGCCTCGGACGAATACGCCGCCATGAGCCACCAGCGCGCGGCGGCCGCCTGGGCGGCGGGCAGGTTCGATGACGAGGTGGTGCCGGTCTCGGTGCCGCAGAAGAAGGGCGATCCGATCATCTTCGCCAGGGACGAGGGCGTGCGCGCCGACGCCACGGCCGAGAGCCTCGGCAAGCTGCGGGCGCTGGAAAAGGGCGGGGTGGTCACCGCCGGCAACGCCAGCCAGCAGAATGACGCCGCCGCCGCCTGCCTGGTGGTCGCCGAAGACAAGCTTGAGGAGCTGGGCCTGGAGCCGATGGGCTGGTTCGTCAGCTGGGCCGCGGCCGGCTGCGAGCCGTCGCGGATGGGCATCGGTCCGGTTCCGGCGGTCAAGCGGCTGTTCGAGCGCACGGGCCTGGGCTGGGACGATATCGACCTGGTGGAGCTGAACGAAGCCTTCGCGCCGCAGGTGCTGTCAGTGCTGAAAGGCTGGGGTTGGGACGAGCGCGACAGGCTCAACGTCAACGGCTCGGGGATCAGCCTGGGCCACCCGATCGGGGCCACCGGCGGGCGCATCCTGGCCAACCTGCTGCGCGAGTTGAAGCGCCGCGACGGTCGGTACGGGCTGGAGACCATGTGCATCGGCGGCGGCCAGGGCATCGCCGCGATCTTCGAGAGGGCGTAACTTGGCCCTCGATGCTGAAACCCGCGAGCAGCTCCTCGACACCGTCGCCCGGTTTGTCGCTGAGCGGCTGCGGCCGCTGGAGGCCAGGGTCTCCGAGGACGACGCGATTCCCGACGACGTGCTGGCGGAGATGAAGGCGCTGGGCCTCTACGGCCTGTCGATCCCGGAGGCCTATGGCGGGCTGGACCTTTCCATGGAGGACGAGTGCCTGGTGGCCGTCGAGCTGGGCCGCACCAGCCCGGCGTTCCGCTCTGCCTTCGGCACCAATGTGGGCATCGGCAGCCAGGGGCTGGTGATGTTCGGGACCGAGGCGCAGAAGCAGAGGTACCTGCCGGGCATCGCGTCCGGCGAGATCATCACCTCCTTCGCGCTCACCGAGCCGGAGGCGGGCTCGGACTCGGCCAACGTCCAGACCCGCGCGGTCCGCGACGGCGACGCCTATGTGCTGAACGGGACCAAGCGCTACATCACAAACGCCAACAAGGCCCACCTGTTCACGGTGATGGCGCGCAGCGATCCGGCCAAGCCGGGCGCCGGGGGCGTCTCGGCCTTCCTGGTCGAGCGGACCTTGCCGGGCGTCTCGGTCGGCAAGCCTGAGAAGAAGATGGGCCAGCAGGGCGCCCACATCTGCGACGTGATCTTCGACAACGTCCGGGTCCCGGTCGAGAACCGGCTGGGGGCGGAGGGCGAGGGCTTCAAGGTCGCCATGCAGGTGCTGGACCGCGGGCGACTGCACATCTCGGCGGTCTGCATCGGCGTGGCCGAGCGGCTGATCAAGGACTGCGTGGCCTACATGGGCGAACGCAAGCAGTTCGGCCAGGCGCTGAGCCAGTTCCAGTTGCTGCAGGGGATGATCGCCGACTGCAAGACCGAGAGCCTGGCGGCCAAGGCGCTGACGATGGAGACCGCCCGCAAGCGCGACGCCGGCCAGAGCGTCACCATGGAGGCCGCGGCCGCCAAGTACTTCGCCTCCGAGATGGTCGGCCGGGTCGCCGACAAGGCGGTGCAGATCTTCGGCGGCGCGGGGTACGTCGCCGACCACGGGATCGAGCGGCTCTATCGCGACGTGCGGATCTTCCGCATCTACGAGGGCACCAGCCAGATCCAGCAGGTGGTGATCGCCCGTGAGACCCTGAAGCGGGGCGGGTGAGAGTTGAATATCGAGATTAGCTAAGCTAGATTAGCTAACATGGTCGTCGCCAATATTCACAACGCCAAGACCAACCTCTCGAAGCTGATCGAGCGGGCGGAGGCCGGCGAAGAGGTGGTCATCGCCCGAAATGGCAAGCCGGCAGTGCGCCTGACGCCAATCGAGGCCAAACCGGACATTCCACGCCGGCCGGACGGCCTGCCCGCCTGGATGGGCTCGCTCAAAGGGCAGATTTCGTACGGGCCCGGCTTCGATACTTCGGACGAGGACATTCAACGGTCCTTCGATGAGAGCAGGATCTTCCCGTGGGAAGATGACGGGCCTTGAAGGTCCTGTTCGATACGCATGTGCTTCTTTGGTCCATGGACGACCCTGAGCGGATCGGTCGCGAAGCCCAGGCGGCGCTGCGAAACGATATAACGGGCGTCGTCATCAGCGTCGTAAGCCTCTGGGAAATCGCCATCAAACGCCGGCTCGGCCAGCTCGCGACGCCAGACAATCTTCCCGCCCTCGTCGTGCGGATGGGTCACGAGGTGCTTGGTGTGAGCGCTGAACATGCCTGGCATGTCCGGACCCTCCCGCTGCATCACCGCGATCCGTTTGACAGGCTTCTGGTCGCCCAGGCGCAACTCGAAGGTTTGCCGCTTGTGACTCACGACCGCGAACTGTTCGACTATGACGTCAGGATCATTCGCGCATGAGCGCCCATGTCGAGACCGAACCTGGCGTCGATGACAGCATCGCTGTCATTGCTAGCGTTGCCGTCATATCCTAGTATGGGTCCATGGCGACCCTGACCATCCGCAACCTGCCTGACGAGGTGCACGACGCCCTGCGCCGCCGCGCCGCCGAGCACAGGCGTTCCATGGAGGCCGAGGCGCGGGCGGTGTTGCAGGCGGCTGTGGCGAGCCGGCCGACCGAGGCCGAGCGTGCCCGGGCGTTGGCTGACCTTCAGGCGATGAAGCCCGCCATCAGGAGGGAATTCCCGCCGGACTGGTCGCAGCTCGACGAGGACCTGACGGATGGCCATCTGGAAGGCGCATGGGAGAACGGGTTCGTCACCGACGAGGAGCGCAGATCCTGGGCGGATCGGCTTGAGCGTTTCGAGGTCTGGCCGCGTGACGTCGAAGCCTTTCTCAAGAGCCGCCTGGGCGCGGCGTGACGGTCGTCATCGACACCTCCGCCCTGGTGGCTTTCGTCAAGAAGGAACCCGGCGGCGAGCAGGTCGGCCCGCGGCTCGCGGAGGGCGTGGTCTCGCCGGTGATCCTCGCCGAAACGCTGAGCAAGCTGGCGTCGCAGGGCTTCGACGCGCGATCCATCCGCGACAGACTGTTCACCGCCGGCCTGACGGTCGAGCCCTTTGGACCGGACGATGTTCAGGCGGTCGTCGCCCTAAACACCCTGGCGCGGAGCAGCATCTCGCTCGCGGATCGTTTCTGCCTGGCGCTGGCGATGCAACGGGGCTTGCCGGTGCTGACGGGGGATCGTCCATGGGCGGACCTCGGCCTTCCCTTGCGGATAGAGTTCATTCGATGAGCGCCGACGTTGAGACCGCCATCTTCGATCTGCTGAACGCCAGGATCGCGCCGGGCAAGTCGGTGTCGCCGGAAGAGGTCGCCCGTGCGGTCGATCCCGAGGGGTGGCGTCGGCTGCTGGGTCAGGTCCGCGCCATCGCGCGGGGACTTGCGCGCCAGGGAAAGCTGGTGATCCTGCGGCACAACAAGCCGGCCGACCCGGAGACATTCAAGGGTGTCTACCGCCTGCGGCTGCCGATGCCGCGGGACGCGCCGCCGCCACAAGGAGATGCGCCATGATCATCTACGGATCCTCGATGTCGCCGTTCGTGCGTAAGACCATGGTCTTCGCCACGGAAAAGGGGCTCGATTTCGAGGTGCGCCAGACCGCTGCGCCGGAATTCAAGACCATCAGTCCGTTCGGCAAGATGCCGGGCTTCGCGGACGGCGACTTCGCGATCTCCGACTCCACGGCGATCATCACCTACCTGGACGCCGCCCACCCGCAGCCTAACCTGATCCCCACCGATCCCAAGACCCGCGCGCGGACCATCTGGTACGAGGAATATGGCGACACCATCGTCGCGGCCTGCGGCGGCAAGATCTTCTTCAACCGGGTGGTCTCGCAGAAATTCTTCGGCCGTCCGGGCGACCTGGCGGCCGCCGACGAAGCGCAGAAGACCGAGTTCCCCAGGCTGATGGACTACCTGGAGAGCGTGGTTCCGGCATCCGGGTTCCTGGTCGAAGACCGCTTCACCCTGGCGGACATCGCCGTCGCGAGTCCGCTGGCGACGCTGGCGCTCGGCGACTGCCATATCGAGGCGGCGAAACATCCCAAGGCGGCGGCCTATGTGGCGCGGATCTGGCAGCGCCCGTCCTTCGCCCCGCTGATCGCGGCGGAAAAGGCGGCGCTGGCGGGGTAGGGGCGATCCGCCGCGCTGGCGAACCGTTCTAGTCTTCGCGCATCATGAGCCGCGTCCTCGCCGCCCTTGTCGCCATCCTGCTGCTGGCCGGCTGCACGCCCCTGATGGTGCAGAGGGTCGGCCAGCCGCCGCTGGGCTTTGCCGGTCCGCATATCGAGCGTGACGCCATCGTCAGTTTCGACGGCGCGCGCCTGGGGCTGTCGCAGTGGGACGCCGTCGGCGAGCCCTGGGCCGTGGTGATCGGCGTCCATGGCATGAACGACTACGCCAACGCCTTCCACCTGGCCGCGCCCTGGTGGGCCGCACAGGGCGTGACCACGGTGGCCTTCGACCAGCGCGGCTTCGGCCGCTCGCCGGAGCGCGGCGTCTGGGCTGGCGACGCGCTGATGGTCGAGGATCTGCGCACCGTGGCCGCCTTGGTGCGCCGGAAATACCCGCGCGCCATCCTGGTGGTGGCTGGCGAGAGCCTGGGCGGGGCGGTGGCGGCGGAGGCCTTCGCCTCGGACCGGCCGCCCGACGCCGATCGGCTGGTGCTGCTGTCGCCGGCGGTCTGGGGCTGGCGCAACCAGCCCTTGCCCAACAAGACGCTGCTGTGGCTGGCGGCGAACTTCACCGGCGCCAAGGTCTATACGCCGCCACGCTGGTTGATGTCGAAGGTCAGCCCGACCGACAACCACGAGGAGCTGGTGGCCATGGGACGCGACCCGCTGATGATCTGGGGCGCGCGATCCGATACGCTCTACGGCCTGGTCTCGACCATGGAGCGAGCCTTTGAGGATGTGGGAAGGGGCGGTCCGCCGACGCTCTACCTCTACGGCGCCAACGACCAGATCATCCCCAGGTCCGCGGCGTTCAAGGCCGCCGCCCATCTGCGGCCGACCGACCGCTCGGTGTTCTACGCCCGGGGCTGGCACCTGCTGACCCGCGATCGCCAGGGCCCGGTCGTGTGGAAGGACATCCTGGCCTTCATCCGCGATCCCACGGCGCCTCTGCCGTCCGGAGCGCCGAGAATCCCCACCGCGCCCGCGCCCGGTGCGGAATCGCGCGCCACGGCGGGATGATCCAGGCGCTTCTGGCCTTCCCATTCAGCGGACAACGCGACACATCTGGGGTAGGGATGAGTCGTCTGCGGCCGGCGAAGACCGGCTTGCGCGAGGCAAGGTTTGGGGGGCCGGGCTATGATGGACTTTCGGGCGGGCGTTCTGGGCATAGCCGCGGTCATGGCGCTCGCTCTGGCGGCCCCGCCGTCCAGGGCGGCAGAGCCGGCCCCGGGCGTGGCCGACGCAGAGGTCAAGCTGCCGGCGGCTCCGACGGCCTGGTACGCGGCCAAGCCGGTCGGCGCGGCGGTAGGGCCGGTTACAGCGGCGCAGCTCGCGAAGGGCGCCGACAAGACGCATTGGCTCACCTACGGCGGCGACTACCGAAACTTTCGCCACAGCCCGGTGGCCGGCCTCACGCCGGCGTCGGTCAGGCGCCTGCATGTCGCCTGGTCCGCGCCCACCGGCACGACCGGGCAGTTCGAGGGCTCGCCGGTCGTCTACGGCGGGGTGATGTACGTCACGACGTCCTACAACCGCCTGTTGGCCCTCGACGCCAGGACGGGCGAGATTCTCTGGCGCTACGACGTCAAGCTGCCGGATGATCTGCGGCTGTGCTGCGGGCCGGCGAACCGCGGCGTCGCCATCGGCGGCGATCGCGTTGTCATGGCGACGCTGGACGCGCGCCTGATGGCGTTCGACCGCAAAACCGGCAAGCTGGCCTGGAACGTGGCGCTGGCCGACTACAAGGAGGGCTATTCCGGTACGGCCGCGCCGCTGATCGTGGGCAAGCTGGTCTACACCGGTATCGCCGGTGGTGAGTTCGGAGCGCTGGGCTTCATCGACGCCTACGATCTCGACACCGGCAAGCGCGTCTGGCGCCAGAAGACGGTGCCCGGGGCGGGCGAGCCCGGCGTCGAGACCTGGGCCGGGGAGTCCTGGAAATCCGGCGGCTCGCCGACGTGGACCACTGGCGCATATGACCGCGAAACCAACACCCTCTTCTGGACCGTGGGCAACCCGTCGCCGGACTGGAACGGCGACAAACGCGCCGGCGACAACCTCTACTCGGACTCGGTCCTCGCGCTGGATCCACTGACTGGCAAGTTGAAGTGGCACTTCCAGTTCACGCCGCACGACGTCTGGGACTACGACGGCAACACCCAACTTTTCCTCGTGGACACCGTGCTGGACGGCAAGCCGGCCAAGGTGATCGCCCAGCCCAACCGCAACGGCTATTTCTACCTGCTGGATCGCGTCACCGGCCGCTTCCTGCGGGCGAGCCAGTACGTCGAGCAACTGACCTGGGCCAAGGGCATCGACGCCAAGGGCCGCCCGATCGTCGACCCCGCCGCCATGCCGCAGGACAACCCCAGCGCCCGCGTCTGCCCCTCCAATCTCGGCGGCATGAACGGCTCCTGGACGGGCGCCTATGATCCAGCCACCGGCCTCGTCTACGCGCCCTCCATCGAGGCCTGCCAGCAGTACGCCAAGGGGATCGCCGTCTACGTCAAGGGCATCCCGTTCATGGGCGGCGCGCCCAACACGGTCGACGCCAATGCGGGCAAGGCCTACGGCCTGGTCAGCGCGATCGACGTCAAGACCGGCAAGGTCAAATGGCGCTACCGCGACCCTCGGCCGATGATGGCGGGCGTGGTCTCGACGGCCGGCGGCGTCCTCTTCACCTCGAACCAGGAGGGCCAGGCGCTCGCCCTCGACCAGGCGACCGGTAAGCGGCTCTGGTCGTTCCGCATGGGCGGCGGCGGTCGCGGTCAGCCGATCGTCTACGAACTGGACGGCAAGCCCTACGTTGCGATCCCATCGGGCGGTTGGGCTGGCCTCGACAGCTTCGCCGGCGCCGCGTCCAATCTGCCCGAGGGCGGTCAGCTCTTCGTGTTCTCCCTGGATTGATCACCCCTCATGCGCAAGACCCTGGGTCTCCTCGGTGTCGCCGGCCTCATCGCGGCGTCCACGGCTGTTGCAATGAGCCGTGCGGAGCCGCCGGCGGCGCCCACCGCCGCGCCGCCTGCAGCGTCCCCACCGGGTTCCGCTGAGTCCGGCGACCCCGTCCCTCGTCTGCTCCAATCCCCGGACGACGTCGCGCGCGGCAAGGCGCTGTTCACCGGGACCTGCGCCGCCTATTGCCATCGTCCCAGCCAGCCGGAGCCTGCGGGCGCCGCCGCCGACGCACCGTTCCTGTTTGGCTGCAACTGGCGCCTCGGCGGGTCCAACGAGCAGCTTTTCCGGACCATCAGTCACGGCGTGCCCGGCACGCGCATGGTCCCGTTTGGCGGCGCGATACCGGACGACGATATCTGGCGGATCGTCGCCTACCTGAAGGCTGCCACTCAGTGCAAACCGCAGTCCTCAGCCGGCAAGGTTGCGGCCTTGCCCGCTCGGGGGTAGAGACCGGCGCAATTCCTTTCTAACGTCTGGCAGTGATTGCGGCATGACCTTGTTCGATTCCCCGGCATTCGAGGGCCATGAAGGCGTCCACGCCTTTTACGACGAAAAATCCGGCCTCAAATGCATCATCGCTGTGCATTCCACCGCCCGGGGCCCAGCGGCGGGCGGGTGCCGCATGTGGCCCTATGCCAGCGCCGAGGCCGCGCTGGAGGACGCGCTGAGGCTCTCGCGAGCCATGTCCTACAAGAACGCCATGGCCGACCTGGCGCTGGGCGGCGGCAAGGCGGTGATCCTCGGCGACAGCCGGACCGGCAAGACCCCGGCCCTGTTCGAAGCCTTCGGCCGGGCGATCGAGGACGTCGCCGGCAAATACTGGACCGCCGAGGACGTCGGGGTCTCGCCCGCCGACCTGATGCACGCCCGCACCCAGACCCGCTATGTCGCCGGCCTCACCGGCCACGCCGCCGCCTCCGGCGATCCCAGCCCGGTGACCGCCGAAGGCGTGTTCCGCGGCATCACCCTGGGGGTGCGCCGCGCGCTGAACCGCGATCTTGCCGGCGTGACGGTGGCGATCCAGGGCGTCGGCCATGTGGGCGCCTATCTGGCCGACAAGCTGCACGCGGCCGGCGCCAAGCTGATCCTCACCGACGTCAACGACGACGCCCTGCGCGAGGTCGCCCGCCGCACCGGCGCCCGGACCGTCGCCCCCGCCGCGATCTTTGACGTCGAGGCCGAGGTGTTCGCCCCCTGCGCCCTGGGCGGCGCGGTCAACGCCGAGACCCTGCCGCGCCTGAGCGCCAAGGTGATCGCCGGCGGCGCCAACAACCAGCTTAGCGATCCGGAGATCGGCCGCGCCGTCCATGACCGGGGCCTGCTGTATCTGCCCGACTATGTGATCAACGGCGGCGGGATCATCAATGTGGCTGGCGAGATCCGCGCCATCGAGCGCGGCGAGGCGTTCGACCCGGCCTGGGTGGAGATGAAGCTCGCCCGGCTGATGCAGACGCTGGAGGAGGTGCTCGAACGCTCGGCGTCGGAGTTCCGCCCGACCCACGAGGTGGCCGGCGAAATGGCCAGCGCGCGGATCAGCCTGGCGGCGGAGCACAAGGCGGCGGCCTGAGCCCGGCTACATCACCGACAGGCGCGCGGTGCGAGGCTCCTTCACCGCGGCGATCAGCAGGGCGAGGGCGGCCACCAGCACGCCGATGGAGATGCCGAAGACCACGTTGTAGCCGAACAGGTCGGCAAGCCGTCCCCCGACCAGCGGCCCCAGGGTCGCCGTGATGCTCTCGGCGGTGGCGGAGACGGCGATGCGCATGGGCAGGTCGTCGCGGGCGCCGAATTCCAGGATCATGGTCTGGGCCGACATCATGTAGCCCGACTGGGCCGCGCCGAGGCCGAAGAAGGCCAGGAAGATCGCCCACGGCGCGTGCAGTTCCATCAACAGCACCGTCGAGGCGATCCACAGCGCTATCGAAAACAGCAGCACGAGGCGAAAGCCGGTCTTGTCGCCCAGATAGCCCCAGACCAGGTTGGAGAGCGTGTCGGCGCCGAGATAGGCCAGCGACAGCAGGCCCAGGGTCTGACCGTCCAGGTGGATCGAGGCGCTGACGAACAGGATGTAGAACGGCACTGCGATCCTGGCCGAACTGGACAGCATCTGCACGAGCAGGAAGTTGCGATAGGCGCGGTCCTCGCCGATCAGCCGCGGGAATTCGCGCAGCCGGTCGCGGAAGCGGCCCTGGGTCCGGGTGGTCGGTGGCTCCGGCTCCTTGAGCAGGAACTGCAACGCCCAAAGCCCCATGCTGGTCAGGAAGAAGGCGAAGACAAAGGTGGTCCCGTAGCCGTTGCCGAACATGTTCGGCCCGATGATGTAGCGGCCGGCGAAATAGGCCAGCGCCGCGGCGATGGCGCCCCCGGTGGCGTTGCGCCATGCCTGCAGGCGCCCGCGCCGGCTGATCGGGATCACCTTGGCCATCAAGAGCGAGAACACCACCCGCTGGGCGCCCATGAAGATGCCGAACATCATCATGAAGCCGAGCACGCTGACCACCAGCGGCGTGCCCTTCAGCAGCCAGCCGGAGATCGCGATGCCGAGGATCGCCATCCGCGCCAGTCCGCCCATCCACATGGCGGCGGGCATGACCTTGGTGCGGTGCTCGATCTTCGAGGCGCCGAAGATCGGTGAGATCACCCCGCCCACCTGCTGCAGCGCCAGGCCGAGGCCGACGATGGTGTTCGAGCCGCCGGAGATCTGGTGCAGATAGGCCGGCAGGAAAGTCGGCGCATTGACCAGCCGAAAGCCGGTCATCCCCAGCATGCCGTGCAGATAGTTGCCCAGGTAGTTGCGCTTCAGATTGTCCCAGACGAATTTCTCGTACTGCGCCTCGCGCGCGGCGAGGTCGGGCTGCGCCTGAGCGTCGCCGGGGGTTTCAATCTTGGCGGTCAAATTGCAAACGCCGCGCTCCGGCAGGGTGAGCCGGGCGGTCGGCGCCCTTCAGGCAATGGTCAAATTCAATAGGGTCGGTCTAACAGAGTCCGGGTCGCGGCGGAAAGCACGGATCGCCGCACCGGACGTCAAGGACTGCGGGCGGTGACGATCCAGGTGGCCGAGTCCATCGTCACCTGGCCATTCTCCAGGTGCTCCAGGATCGCGGCGCGGACGTCGGCCTCGACCCTCTCCCGGGCCTCCGGAGCCTCGCGCAACATCGCGCCCAGCGGGCCGACGCGCATGGCGGTGCGGAATGTTGCGGCCGGATCGTTGCGGATCTTCTGATCATGCGCCTTGACCTCGATGTCTGCGAACCCCGCGGCGGACAGCAGGCCGTGCAGCCGTTCGCCATCGGCGAAGGCGAAAGGTCCTGGCGCGTCCGGAACCGGCGGCGGCCGCGGCGGCAGGTGCTTCAGCCCGGCGCTCATCGGCACGGTCATCCAGGGATTCTCCGTCAGAGCTCGCCAGCAGAGGAAGGCGATGCGGCCGCCGGACCTCAGGGCCTTGCGGATGTTGGCGAAGGCTGCCGCGGGGTCCTCGAAAAACATGACGCCGAACCGCGAATAGGCCGCGTCCGCGGCGCCGGGTTCGAAGGGATGGACCTGGGCGTCGGCCTCGAGGAATCTCAGGTGGCTGGCGGCGGCTGCTTCCGCGCGGCGCCGCGCGACCGCCAGCATGGGCGCTGAAATATCCACGCCGACCACGCGTCCCGTGGCGCCGACCGCCTCGGCCAGGGCCAGGGCGCTCTGGCCGCACCCGCAGCCGATGTCGAGAATTCGCTCGCCCGACCGAGGCGCCAGGGCGGCGAGCGCGGCGGCGCCGAGCGGGGCGATCTGGCGGTCGAGATCCGTGTTCAGTTCGACCCAGGCGGGCGCGGCCGCCTGGTTCCAATAGGTCATCTGGTCGAGGTTGGGGGCGGGGTTCTGCATCGATGGAGGGGATCACATGACGCAGCCGCCGGGAAGCGTCAGATGCGGCGGTATTCCACCACCGAGCCGTCGGTGAGCTTGCCCTTCAGCGACTGCCATGCGCCGAGGGCGTCGTAGGTGTCGTCGATCTCGGTCTCGCCGCGGATCGTCCAGTGCGTCGGCGAAACCCGCGTGGTCCGCACCTGCATGATCCGGCCGGTCTGGGGGTTGAAAAGTGGTCCGGCCAGGACCTGCGGGTTCCAGTGGGTCAGGGGGTTGACGTCGGCGCCCAGGGTGACCCGGCCGCTGGGCCCGTCGATCCGCACGCCCGCGCCGATGCGTTCGGCGACCACGTGCTCGGTCCTGCCGTTGGTGACGGTGGAGGTTTCCAGGGTCGCCAGGACCCCGGCGCTGCGGGTCTCCAGCGCCTTGTGATGATAGCGGAATACCGGCACCGGGCCGAGCCTGACGGTCATGACCGCGTCGGTGGCGGCGGTCAGCGCGGCGCCGTCGCCGGTGAAACTGACCCGGTGTTCGCCGATCCTGGTCCCGTTGCGGAACACGGCGAAGGCGAGCGCGCGCGGCGCGGCGGCGGCGAGTCTGGGCATCAGGGGCACGACCAATCCGCCGGCGAGGACCGTGCGGCGTGCAAGGGTGGGGTGATGTTCGGCCATCGGACACCGGTCTGGGGCGCGGCATTGCGCCCGGCAAGGAATACGCGCGCGGACCGGCAAAGGATGCGTTGGCGGCCGGGCGGGGCTCGAAGGGCCGCTTCAGCGACAGGTCTTTACAGAACAAAATAGGAACAATAAGACAGGAGGATGGGACTCCAGAACCTGACACCCAAGCTGGCGCGCGGCTGATGGCGGTGGTGCGGTTGGCCAGTGAGACCGACTTTTCCGGCTGGCGCGAGGCGGCCCGGCGCCTGCGCGCCCTCGGCGTGGCGCCAGACGCGGTGCTGTGGACGGTGGACCGGGCCGACGAGTTGTTCGACGATGGGCCGGTCGCGACACCTGTGACGGGGACGACCTTCACCGTGCCGAAGGATTTTCTGGCCCTGGCCGACGCGGCGATCCTGCACCGCTCGGACGAGCGGTTTTCTCTGCTCTATCGGCTGCTCTGGCGGCTGGCGCGCGAACCCCATTTGCTGCGCCTTCATGCCGATTCCGACGTCCAGAAGGCGCGTGGCTTTGCCAGGGCCGTGGCTCAGGCCGAGCACAGGATGAAGGCCTTCGTCCGCTTCCGGCTGATTGTGTTGAAAAACGCGGCCTTCCGACGGGACCGGGCGTGATCGGGGCGACGCGCCGGCGAGGTTGTAGAGGCCCCCGTCCTCTCAGGTGGCCGGTAGAGGCGCCTGGACCGGGATCAGCTTGGCCAGTTTCCGCAGGTTTTGGGCGGTGGCGGCGAGGAGAAACTCATCGCGGGCTCCGCAGGGCCCGCGGAGTCGCAATCGGTCGAGCTTGAGGATACGTTTGAGGTGGGCGAAGCACATCTCGACCTTCTTGCGCTGTCGTCGGGAGGTCACGTAGGCCTGGGTCGTGGCGATCCGGCGAGCGACGTCGCGTGAGCTCTCATGCCGGCTGCGGGGGATCTTCCGCGCCGGGGTGTTCGGACTGCATGTCGGCTTCAGGGCGCAGGCCTGACAGTCTCGCTTGCTGGCCCGGTAGATCAGGGTCGCGCCATCGTTCACCAGCGTGCCCCGCGTGGTCAGCGGCTTGCCCTGCGGACAGAGGTAGATGTCGTTATCGGCGTCGTAGTCGAAGTCATCGCGCGAGAAGGTCCCGTCGGTGCGCTGAGACTTGTCGAAGACCGGCACGTGCGGCGCGATCCCGCGTT
Organism: Phenylobacterium sp.; assembly: GCF_031360265.1. Classification (GTDB taxonomy): domain Bacteria; phylum Pseudomonadota; class Alphaproteobacteria; order Caulobacterales; family Caulobacteraceae; genus Phenylobacterium. Next base: position 16,489 of record NZ_JANMBF010000168.1, on the reverse strand, counting down.
CGGTGACCAGCCAGTCGAGCATCTCGGCCGAGCCGTATGCGGTGTCGGCGGCAAGGCGCTCGGGATGCAGATCGAAGCGGTCCTGGGCGCGGTCGATCATGGTCTTGGCCGCCGTGACCTCGGCCTGGCGTACGGCGCTGGAGGCCTCCACCTCCACGATGACGGCGTGATCGAGATCGATCAGGTAGTTGGTCGAGTAGGCGAAGAACGCCGGTCCCGCCTTGGCGGCGGTCCAGCGCGCGGCGGGGTCGGAAGGGGCCAGGTACCTGGGTGTCACCGGCGTGGCCGCACCGAAGGCGGCGTCGTCCAGCACGGCCAGATACTCGTCTACCGCCCGGCTCGACAGCGCCGGATCGAGACCCTTGGCGCCCTCCACCCCACTCTGGCGGTTGGCGTCGGCCGCGATCAGGCTGGCGTCCACCGCGAAGCCTTCGCCGCCGACCAGCCCTTCGGCCATGCAGCGCCGCACGACCGTCTCGAAGAGCTGGCGCAGCAGATCGCTCTCTCGGAAACGGCCGTGTCGGTTCTTCGAGAACGTCGAGTGATCCGGCACATCGCCGTCCAGGCCCAGCCGACAGAACCAGCGGTAGGCGAGGTTTAGGTGGACCTCTTCGCACAGCCGGCGCTCGGAGCGGATGCCGAAGCAATAGCCGACGATCAGCATCCGGATCAGCAGCTCCGGGTCGATCGAGGGCCGGCCCGTCGAACTGTAAAACGGCGCCACATGGGCCCGCACGCCCTCAAGGTCCACGAACCGGTCAATGGCGCGCAGCATGTGCTCGGCCGGCACGTGCCGCTCCAGCGAGAACTCGTAGAACAGCGCCGCCTGATCCACCCGCCGCTCGCCCATCATGAGCTTCACTCCAGCCCCCGATACCCGAAGTGAATCAGCAGTCTGGGTCCGTCACAAGCCGGAGTTTTTCAACACAATCGGCTGGTCACCGACCCGGCGCTGCCGGAGACCTATGTCGGCTGGTTCGAGCCGGCGCACCGGGTGACCGAGGCGACCGCGCCGTTCTTCGCGCGGCGGTTCGCCAATATGAATTTCTCGGTTTTGACGCCGGATGTCTGCGCCCACTGGGACCGACAACAGATCCGCTTTACCCCCGGCGCCGATCCGGCCGACGCGCCGAAGGAAGACGATCTCGAGGACTATTGGCGCACCTGTTACGCCTCGATCTTCAATCCGGCCCGCCTGAAGGTCGGCGCGATGCAAAAGAAAATGCCCAAGCGCTATTGGCGCAACCTGCCGGAGGTCAGGCTCATTCCCGAGCTGATCGAACGCGCGGAGGCGCGGGCCGCCACCATGGTCAGCCAGCCCCCTTCGATCCCGTCGCGCCGGGTGGTCCGCGCGGTCCAACGGACGAACCGCGACGCCCCGTTCGACGGCCTGGCCCCGGGCGGTCTGGAGGAAATCCAGGCCGGCCTGCAGATGTGCCGCCGCTGCGACCTCTACGGCGACGCAACGCAGGGGGTGGCGGGCGAGGGGTCGGGCCGCGCGCGGCTGATGCTGGTGGGCGAGCAGCCCGGCGATCAGGAGGACTTGGCGGGCCGCCCCTTCGTCGGACCCGCGGGCCAGATGCTCGACCAGGCGCTGGCGGCGGCCGGAGCGCCCCGCGCCGAGATCTTCACTACCAATGCCGTGAAACACTTCCGGCACGACCTTCGCGGCAAACGGCGCATCGACAAGACGCCCAACGCCGGCCAGGTCACCGCCTGCCGATGGTGGCTGGATCAGGAGCGCCGGTTGGTCCGGCCCGGCGTGATCGTGGCCCTGGGCGCGACGGCCGCCTTGGGGGTGTTCGGCAAGCCGATGGCCGTCGGCGCCATGCGTCAGCAGGCGATCACCCTGCCGGACCGTGTGCAGGGCGTGGTGACCTATCACCCGGCCTATCTTCTGCGGGTTCCAGATCCCGCGGCCAAAGGGCAGGCTTACGACCGTTTCGTGGAGGATCTGAAGTTCGCCTGGCGGTTGGCGGGATAGGTCTTGCGCGCACGCGTGCCTCGGGGGAGCGCGAGTTGTGGTCAGGCCGCGTTGAACCCTGCCTCGGCGAAGTCCAGCATGCGGCCCAGCAGCGCGTTGACGTCGCCTTCCGCGGTCAGGCCGCCGGAGAGGTGGTGCAGGCGGTCGAACTCAGCGAAGCGGTTGTTGTGCACCATGCCAAGGGCGAAATGCAGCCGCCAGTAGACGCTTTCCGCCGGCAGGTCGGGCCGCGCGGCCTTCAGCGCCTCGGCGAAGCGGGCCAGGTGGCTGACGTCGTTCTGCAACGCCTCGCGCATCTCAGCCGTGCCCTCGGAGCGGGCGCGGATGATGAACTGGACGCTGATGCGGCGGTCGTTGGCCGGGTCTGCCCAGCGCAGCGGCGGGGCGAACAGCGCCTCCAGGATCTCGCGCACCGGCGGTGAGCCGGCATGGCGGTCGCCGGCCTCGTGCAACATGCGCGCCCGCTCGCGGTTGAGCTCGCCCGTGCGGCGGCGGAAGATGGCGAACAGCAGGGCGTCCTTGGATCCGAAATGGTAGTTCACCGAGGCCAGATTGACCCCGGCCTCGGCGGTGATGTCGCGCACCGAGACGTTCTGGAAGCCATTCAGCGCGAACAGCCGCTCGGCGGCGGTGAACACCAGGGCCTTGGTCGCCGCCTGGGCCTCTTCATTTTCGGCGATCTCGGGGGCGTCGGTTGCGCCGGGCTGGGTCATGGGCCGGTCGCCTAGCGGGCGAGCTCCTTCATAGCCTTCTCCAGGCCCGCCAGGGTCAGCGGATACATCCGCTCGCCCACCAACTGCTTCATCACCGTCACCGAGGGCGTGTAGTCCCAGTGGCGCTCGGCGGTGGGGTTCAGCCAGATCATGTGTTCGTAGATGTTGGCCACCCGGTCCATCCAGACCGCGCCGGCTTCCTCGTTCCAGTGCTCAACCGAGCCGCCCGGATAGGTTATTTCATAGGGGCTCATGGTGGCGTCGCCGACGAAGATCACCTTGTAGTCGTGCGGGTACTTGTGGAGGATGTCCCAGGTGTTCAGCTTCTCGGCGTGGCGGCGCCGGTTGTCCTTCCAGACGCTCTCATAGAGGCAGTTATGGAAGTAGTAGAATTCCATGTTCTTGAATTCTGAGCGGGCGGCGGAAAACAACTCCTCACAGACCTTGATGTGGCTGTCCATCGAGCCGCCGATGTCGAAGAAGATCAGCACGCTGATCTTGTTGCGCCGCTCGGGGCGCATGTGGATGTCGAGGTAGCCCTTCTCGGCGGTGCCGTGGATGGTGCCGTTCATGTCCAGTTCGTCGGGCGAGCCCTCGCGGACCCATTTGCGCAGGCGGCGCAGGGCGACCTTGATGTTCCGCGTGCCCAGCTCGACCTGATCGTCGAGGTTCTTGTATTCGCGCTTGTCCCAGACCTTGATCGCCTTGCCGTGGCGGCCCTTGTCCTGGCCGATGCGGACGCCCTCGGGGTGATAGCCGTTGGCGCCGAAGGGGGAGGTTCCCCCAGTGCCGATCGCCTTGTCGCCCTTCTCGTGGCGCTCCTTCTGCTCGCGCATGCGCTCGGCCAGCGCCTCCATCAGCTTGTCGAAGCCGCCCATGGCCTCGATCTGCGCCTTCTCCTCGTCGGTGAGGAACTGGTCGGAGAGCTTCTTCAGCCACTCCGCCGGGATGTCGATGGCGACGTCGTCGCCCATCCGCTCCAGGCCCTTGAACACGTGACCGAACACCTGGTCGAACTTGTCGATGTTCTTCTCGTCCTTCACCAGGGCGGCGCGGGACAGGTAGTAGAAATCCTCGACCGTGCGGTCGATCACCTGCTTGTCCATCCCCTCCATGAGCATCAGATATTCTTTGAGGGTCACAGGCACCTTGGCTTGGCGGAGCTCGGTGAAGAAACGCATGAACATGCGGCTGTCTCGCGAACGATTGTTTGAATGCTGAGGATGGGGCGTCGGCCGCACGATGTCCAGCGTGGCGGGACGCCGCTAGGTCAGGTCGCCCTCGACTGTGAACCCCTCCGCCTCGCGGCGCAGGATGAACTCGTGGTCGATGGTGCTTCCGACCTCGAAGCCGTATTCGCCCACCTTGCTGAAACCATGGCGGGCGTAGAAGCGCTGGGCGCCGTGGTTTTCCGACCAGACGCCGATCCAGAGCCTGCGCGGGCCGGCCGATTGCAGCCAGGTCAGGGTCTCGGCGAACAGCTGCCCGCCCATGCCGCCGCCCTGCCAGGCCTTGCGGAAATAGAGCCGCTTGAGTTCGCCGCAGTCGGCCGTCACCTCGGGGTGGGGCAGGGCGCACGGACCGGCCGACGCATAGCCGATGGCCTGGCCGTCCAATTCCACCAGCCAGTGGGCCTTGGCCGGATCGGCCAGGTCGGCGATCGTTCGCTCCAGGCCATAGGCGCCCGGCAGAAAGCGGTCGAGGTCGGCGGACGGATAGAGGTGGCCGAAGGTTTCCAGGAAGGTTTCCGCGCCGATGGCGGCCAGGGCTGCGGCGTCGGCGACCCCGGCGCGCCGGATCAAGGGCTGGAGCGCGGGCGAGGCGGGAGAATCTGGGTTAGGATGGCGCATGACCGTCGCGCTCTACACCCATGTCGATATGTTCGACCACCATCCCGGTGAGCGCCACCCCGAGCGCCCGGCGCGGCTGAAGGCGGTGACCGATGCGCTGGGCGACGCCAGCGATCTGCGGCTGTCGGTTCACGACGCGCCGCTGATCGACGAGGTTGACCTCGCCAGGGTGCACGGCCGCGACTATCTCGCCGCCATCCTCGCGGCCCGGCCGGGGGCGGGTCGGCTGAAGCTCGATGCCGACACCTTCATGTCGTCGGGCAGCCTGACCGCCGCGCGGCGGGCGGCCGGCGCGGTGACGGCCGCGGTCCGCGACGTGGCCGCCGGTCAGGGCCAGCGCGCCTTCTGCGCCGTGCGCCCGCCCGGCCATCACGCCGAGCCGGGCGTTCCGATGGGCTTCTGCATCTTCTCCAACGTGGCGGTGGCCGCCCTTGCGGCCCAGGCGGCGGGACTGGCGAAGGTCGCGGTCGTCGATTTCGACGTTCATCACGGCAACGGCACCCAGGCCGCGTTTGACGGGAAAGACGGGCTGTTTCTCGCCTCGATTCAGCAATGGCCGATGTGGCCGGGCACCGGCCACCCGTCGGAGACCACCTCGCCGAACATCGCCAACGCCGTCTCGCCCGAAGGGGCGCCGCGCGAGGTGTGGCGCAAGGCGTTCGAAAGCCTGATGCCGCGCCTCGACGCCTTCGCGCCGGATCTGGTGCTGATCTCGGCGGGCTTCGACGCCCATGCGCGCGATCCCGTGGGCGGGGGCGGACAGTCGCTGGAAGCCGAAGACTTCGCCTGGGCCACGCGGGCCATCGTCTCGGTGGCCAACCGCCACGCCAAGGGCCGGGTTGTGTCCTCGCTTGAGGGCGGCTACGACCTTGAGGCTCTGGGCTCGTCGGCGCTTGCGCATGTGCGGGCCCTGTCCGAGGGGTAGGGCCCCTTTCATCGAGAGTTGGGGACGCGACAGGTGAGAGGTTGCACGCCAGCCGTTCGGATGGACCGGCCAGCGCCTTGACCGCCCAGGGTCCCCTGCCGATCCCGCCGCCACAGCCCGGCGCCATCACCCTGGCCCGGCACGGCGAGCCGGCGCTGTCGCGCAAGGTGCGCCTGTCGTCGCGGGAATATCGAGCGTTCTGGGCGCGGTACGAGGTCACCGGCCTGCTCCCGGGTCAGACGCCGCCGGCGATGCTGGTGGGCTTCGTGGAGACCTGCCACGTACTGATCGCCTCGACCCGGCTGCGGGCCCGGGAAAGCGCTGAAGCGGTCGGCAAGGGTCGGACATTCACGGAGGAAGCGCTGTTTGTGGAGGCGCCGCTGCCGCCGCCCAACTGGCCCTCCTGGGTGCGGCTTTCGCCGCGCCTGTGGGGATTTTTCGCGCGATTCTGGTGGTGGTTCTTCAATCATCATGAAGGCGGCGAGACGCGCCGGCAGGCCGAGGCCCGGGCCGAGGAAGCCGCGCTGATGCTGGAGCGTCAGGCCTACGACGGCTGGAACGTCGTGGTCCTGGCGCACGGCTTCTTCAATCTGCTCGTCGGCCGCGCGCTGCGCCGCCATGGCTGGCGCATGACCCGCAGCGAAGGCTACAAATACTGGTCGACGCGCCGCTTTGAGCGGGGCTAGGAAATCTCATGTCCGAACCCGCCGACATCGCCACCCTGACCTTCGAGCAAGCTCTGGCCGAGCTTGAGCAGATCGTCGCGCGCCTGGAATCGGGCCAGGCGCCGCTCGAAGACTCCATCCGGATGTATGAGCGTGGCGCGGCGCTCAAGTCCCACTGCGAATCGCGCCTGGAGGCGGCGCGCCTGCGGGTGGAGAAGATCGTCATGGGCGCCGGCGGCGCGCCTGGAGTTGAACCCGCCGAGTTCAGCTGATGGCGGCGGAATCCGCGCGGGAGGTGCTGGCCCAGCGGGTGGCGCAGGCCGCAGACCTGGTCACCGTGGCGCTTGACGAACTGCTGCCACGCGCCGATGGCCCCGAATCCCGGCTGACCGAGGCGATGCGCTATGCCGCACTCGGGCCCGGCAAGCGCCTGCGAACCTTCTTTGCGCTCGAGACCGGCAAGATGTTCGATGTGCCGGAGCGCTCGGTGCTGCGGGCGGCCTGCGCGCTGGAATGTATTCAGGCCTACAGCCTGATCCACGACGACCTGCCCTGCATGGACGATGACGACATGCGCCGCGGCCGGCCGACCGTTCACCGGGCCTATGACGAGGCGACCGCGGTCCTGGCCGGGGACGCCCTGCAGACCGCGGCCTTCGAGATTCTGGCCCATCCCGACACCTGTTCGGACGGGGCGCTGCGGGCCGAGCTGGTGATGAAACTGGCGCTGGCCGCCGGCGCGCGCGGCATGGCCGGCGGCCAGATGATCGACATCCTGGGCGTTCGCGACGATTTGGGCGGGGTGGCTCGCATGCAGCGGCTGAAGACCGGCGCCCTGATCGCGTGCGCCTTCGAGCTGCCGCTGGTGCTGGCCCGCGCCAAGGATTCCGAACGCTACGCCATGCTGGCCTTCGCCCACGACCTGGGCCTGGCCTATCAGATCGTCGATGACCTGCTGGATGCCGAGGGCGACGCGCAGGCCATGGGCAAGGCGGTCGGCAAGGACGCGGGCAAGGGCAAGGCCAACTTCGTCACCCTGCTGGGTGTCGGCGCGGCGCGCGAGCGCCTGACGCTGCTGGGCGGCCAGACCAAGGCCCATCTCGAACCGTTCGGCGCGGCGGCGGAATTCCTGCGGGCGAGCGTCGATTTCGTGTTAGAGCGCCAAAGCTGATTTTGGTCCCGTAAGTTCGCTTCGCCCATGCCCGCAACGCCCCTTCTCGACACGATCGCTTCGCCCGCCGACACGCGCGCGATGTCGATCGCCCAGCTGCGGCAGCTCGCCGACGAGCTTCGGGCCGAGACCATCGAGGCGGTCTCGCAGACCGGCGGGCACCTAGGCGCGGGCCTGGGCGTCGTCGAGCTGACGGTGGCCCTGCATCATGTCTATCAGACGCCCGATGACATCCTGATCTGGGACGTCGGCCACCAGGCCTATCCGCACAAGATCCTCACCGGCCGGCGCGACCGCATCCGCACCCTGCGCCAGGCCGGCGGCCTGTCGGGCTTCACCAAGCGGTCGGAAAGCCCCTACGATCCGTTCGGCGCGGCGCACGCGGCGACCTCGATTTCGGCGGCGCTGGGCTTCGCCGCGGCCCGCGACAGCAAGGGCCAGGACAATCGCGTGGTGGCGGTGATCGGCGACGGCTCGATGAGCGCCGGCATGGCCTATGAGGCGATGAACAACGCCTGCGAGACTACCCGGCAGCTGACCGTGATCCTCAACGACAACGACATGTCGATCGCCCCGCCGGTGGGCGGGATGAGCGCCTACATGGCCCGGTTGGTGTCGGGCGCCGGCTATCGCTCGATCCGCCGGGTCGGCAAGTCGGTGGCCAAGGTGTTTCCCAAGCCGATGCAGGAGGCCGCCCGCAAGGCCGAGGAATATGCCCGGGGCATGGTCACCGGCGGCACCTTCTTCGAGGAACTGGGCTTCTACTATGTGGGCCCGATCGACGGCCACGACATGGACGCCCTGGTCCACGTCCTGCAGAACGCGCGCGCGATCACCGACAAGCCGGTGCTGGTGCATGTGGTCACCCAGAAGGGCAAGGGCTATGCGCCGGCCGAAAACGCCGCCGACAAGCACCACGCGGTGGTCAAGTTCGACGTGGTCACCGGCCAGCAGGCGAAGGGCACGCCCGCGGCGCCCGGCTACACCAAGGTTTTCGCGCTGGAGCTGATCAAGCGGGCGGAGATCGATCCGAAGATCGTGGCGATCACCGCGGCCATGCCGTCCGGCACGGGCCTGGACCTGTTCGGCGAGCGGTTTCCTGATCGCATGTTCGACGTGGGCATCGCCGAGCAGCATGCGGTGACCTTTGCCGCCGGCCTGGCCGCCGACGGGATGAAGCCGTTCGCGGCGATCTATTCGACCTTCCTGCAGCGCGGCTATGACCAGGTCGTCCACGACGTGGCGATCCAGCGCCTGCCGGTGCGTTTCGCCATGGACCGCGCGGGGTTGGTGGGCGCCGACGGCCCGACCCACGCGGGGTCCTTCGACGTGGGCTTCATGGGCGCCCTGCCCGGCATGATCCTGATGGGTCCGGCCGACGAAGCCGAGCTGGCTCACGCCATCGCCACCGCCGTCGAGATCGACGACCGGCCGAGCGCTTTCCGCTATCCGCGCGGCGAGGGGACCGGCGTGGAGATCCCGGCGCTGGCCCAGCCCTATGAGATCGGCAGGGGCCGCATCGTGCGCGAGGGGACCGCGGTCGCCATCCTTTCCTTCGGCACGCGGCTGGCCGAGAGTCTCAAGGCCGCCGACATGCTGGCCGCCCGCGGACTCTCCGCCACCGTCGCCGACGCGCGCTTCGCCAAACCGCTGGATGTGGATCTGATCCTGCGGCTCGCCCGCGAGCACGAGGCGCTGATCACCGTCGAGGAGGGCGCGGTCGGCGGCTTCGGCAGCTTTGTCCTCCAGGCGCTGGCGGACCACGGCGCGCTCGACCGTGGCCTGAAGGTCCGCACCCTGGTCCTGCCCGACATCTTCCAGGACCAGGACAAGCCCGAGACCATGTACGCCCAGGCCGGCCTCGACGCCGAAGGCATCGTCCGCGGGGCGCTGGCCGCGCTCGGCATGGACAACGCGGTGGCGAAGGGCTGGCGAGCTTAGACTTCGACGAGGGTGAGACCCAGCCGTGGGGCTTCGCGCGCCATGGCCGCGTCGAATGTCGCCAGGGTGGCGCCCAGGCGGCGTGCAATGACGATGTGCGTCGCGTCCGCTGTCTTCAAGCGATAGTCGAGCGTGCGGATGATGGTCTCTGCGGCCCGAAAATCCGCCGATAGGACATCCGCACTTTCGGCGTTCCTCGTGCGCCAGGCATCGAAGAGGCTATGCGCGCGCCGCACTTCATCTCGGGTCAGTGATCCCGTTCGAATGCGGATCGTCAAGGCTGAGGCGAACTCAGCAGCTGTCAGATCGCTGACAATGAACTCGCTGGGAGTCAGTCGCCGGGCGCGGTCGGTGTTCGCGTCCAGCACCATCAGGGACACCACCACGCTGGTATCGACGTAGACTCTCAATAACCCTCATCGCGCATCTGTCGGACGAGGGTCGCCGAGTCGACGGCGCCATGCCTGGGCTTGATCCGACCGGCGTCGAGCCATTCCAGGTCGGCCTGGGTCATTGGCCGCGGTCCCTGCTGGGCCGCCGTCACCGCCTTCAGTTCGACCACCGGCTGCCCATGGCGCGTGATCACCACCTCCTCGCCACTCTCGGCGCGGGCGATCAGTTCGGACAGGTTGTTCTTGGCGTCGACGACGCTGTGGCGGCTCATTGGCCGGAATATAGCTATCCGATAGCCATTTTGTCCACGTCGTCGTCAGAACGTCGTCGTCAGAACGGCGTGAACCGTTCGATCAGCGACTGGCCGGCCGGGGTCTTCTGGACGCGGCTGATGTCGCCGCGGCCGCCGTAGCTGATGCGGGCCTCGGCGATCTGGGTGTGCTTGATGGTGTTGGAGGAGGAGATGTCCTCCGGGCGAACGATGCCTGCCACCGTCAGTTGACGCAGCTCGTTGTTGGTGCGGACTTCCTGGGTCCCCTGGATCACCAGATTGCCGTTGGGCAGAACGGCGGAGACCACCGCGGCGATGGTCAGGCTGATCTTTTCCGCCCGGTTTACCGCCCCGGCGCCGTCACTGGTGGTCTTGGAATTGGTCGACAGCGCGTTGGCCGGGTCGAACCCGCTCGGCAACAGTTTCCCAAGGCTGGATTCCAGACCCAGCAGGTGGGGGAAGCCGGCGGTGACCCCGGAGGTCCGCGAACTCTGTGACGTATTGGTGGTCTTGGCGCTGTCGTCGATTATGATCTGCACGGTGAGAATGTCACCGACCTTGCCCGCCCGCTGGTCGATGAAGAAGGCCCGCGCGCCCGAGCGCCACAGGGAATTGGCGCTGGCCGGAATTGGCGCATCGCGCTGGATTACCCGCTGGTCCATGGGCGCGAGGGCCGCGGGATAGCCCACCGGCGCGAGGTCGGGGCCGTGGATGGCCTCCTTGACGGTCGAACAGGCGCTCAGCCCCGCGAACACCACAGGCGCGAGGATCAGCAGGGCGAGGAGGGGACGCGAACGCATGGCGGCGTTTCCTTCAGCGGGTGGCGAAACGGGCGGCGCGGGAGACCTTCATCTGGTCGGCGGCGGGGCCGACCACCGCCTGACCCGGTCCGCTGACCAGGGCCTGGACGGTCCGCTTCGAGGCGGTGTTCTGGACGTTGATTGTGTCGCCCACCCCGCCGGACGCCATGGCCCTGCCTTGCAGCGAGAGCGACACGCCGTCGGCGTCATAGGTGACGGTGATGGTTTCGCCGGCCTTGATCACCATGGCCGCGCCGACATCGTGGGCCGAGACCGGCGCGCCGGCGCGCAGCGCCCGCCGGGCGGCCTGCCCGATCACCGCCTCAGCGTCCGACGGCGCATCGGCGGGGCCGGCCGCGGCCTTGCCCCAGACCAGGTCCGAGGGCTGGACGATCTCGCCGGAAGCCAGGCTGCGGGTATAGGTCAGCACATCGACATTGCCGCGGCTGGGCAAGGCGCCGGCGCTGGCGGCCGGACTGGCGGACGGACCTTCGTGAACGACGATCAGCTTCAGACCCTCGGCGTTGGCCCAGTCCAGACCCGCGCGCTGGGCTGCAGACTGCACCTGGGCGGCGTTCAGCACCACGCTGGGGCCGGTCCGGGTGGCGAGTGGAACGCTGGCGGCCGGGCCCGCGGCGTTGAACAGGTCGCCCAGTGTCACGGTGCCATCGGTGTTGGCGGTGTCGGCCTTCAGGGTCACCGGCCGGCCGGCGATGGCGGGACCGGACATGGCCCCGAGCCCGCAGACTATGGCGGCAAGGGCGAGGATCGCGCGCATGGCCTACGGCTTCACCTGGTTGGCGACGCCCAGCATGTTGTCGGCGGTGGTAATGACCTTGGAATTCATTTCATAGGCGCGCTGCGCGACGATGAGCGAGGTGATCTCGGTGACGGGATCGACATTGGAGGCCTCAGTGTAGCCCTGCAGCAGGGTGCCGAAGCCGGCCGTGCCGGGCGTGCCGGTGGTGGCCGCGCCCGAGGCGGCGGTTTCCTTCAGCAGGTTGGCGCCCTGGGCCATCAGGCCGCCTTCATTCAGGAAGGTGGCGAGTTCCAGGGTTCCCACGATGCTGGGGGTCGGCGAGCCCGGGACGCTGACCTGCACCTGGCCGGATTTGGAGATGGTGACGTCGGTGGCGCTCTGCGGGATCGAGACCGCCGGCTGGATCTGATAGCCGTCCGGGGTGACCAGTTGTCCCTGGTCGTTGACCGACAGGTTGCCGGCGCGGGTATAGGCGGTCTCGCCGGTGGGGGTCAGCACCTGGAAGAAGCCGCGGCCGTCGATGGCCAGGTCGAACTTGTTGTCGGTGCGGGTCATCGCCCCCTGCGTGCCGATCCGATAGACCGATCCCGCCTTGACGCCCGCGCCAACCTGCACCCCGGTCGGGACGATGGTCCCCTGACTGGACGACTGCGCGCCGGCGGCCTCCAGGGTCTGGTAGAGCAGATCCTGGAATTCGGCGCGCTGCTTCTTGTAGCCAACAGTGTTCATGTTGGCGATGTTGTTGGAGATCACCTCGACGTTCAACTGCTGGGCGGCCATGCCGGTCGCCGCGGTCCGAAGAGCCTGCATCGTTCCGTTCCTCTACTATTGCACGCGGCCGAGCCGCGAAATCGAGCTTCGCGACAGGTCGGCCTGGGCTGACATCATCTGGCTGGTGGATTCGTAGGCCCGGCTGACCTCGATCATCCGGGTAATCTCCAGGATCGAATTGACGTTCGATCCCTCCAACATGCCCTGGCGAACCTTGGCGCTCTCGGCCGGCGTCGCCTGCTGGTTGGAAGTGTTCTGGTAGAGGTTGCCGCCGCGTTTCTCGAGCACCGAGAGGTTGGCGAATTGAAAGACGCCGACCTTGCCGACCCGCTCGGCGCCCTGGCTGAGCGTTCCGTCCGGCGCGACCGTGACCTGGCCCTTCTGAGGATCGATGACGATCTCGCCGCCGCCATCGTCCGCCACGGTGTCGCCGGCCTGGGTTGTCAGCCGCCCCGTGTCGTCGGTGCGGAAGCGGCCGTCGCGGGTGAAGCGCTCGCCGTCCTTGGTGTTGACCTTGAAGAACCCCTGGCCCTCGACGGCCAGGTCCAGCGGCGCATCCGTGCGGCGCAGGGCCCCCTGGCCGAAGTCGCGGGCCACCCCGTCCTCGCCGACGAACTTCACCGGCCTGGGACCGCCCAGCGTGAAGGCCGGCGCGCCGGGCTGTTCCTTGGTGATCAGCGATTCGACCTTGAACCCGTTGGTGTCGGCGTTGGCCACATTGTTGGCGACGATGTCCATCTGCCTGCGCAACACCATCTGGCGCGACAGTCCGACGTAGAGGGCGTTGTCCATGCTTGCGGAGCCTTGCGACGCGACACATTCAGGATCTGTGGCTGCAAACTTTGGGCCAACCGAGAAGGCCAATAAAATCAAGCAACAATAGAGTTAACGCGCACCCGGCGGCGGAAACTGCCGGGCAGGCTTGGCCGCCGCCGGGACCGGTTAAGAACCGGGCGTTAACCATCTGGGTCGCATGGGTGAGCGCATAGGGTTCAAAGGAACGCGCGCGTGGCCGAAGCCAAGGTCAAGGAGGCCCCTGAGGAGGAGGCCGTCGAGGGGGAAGGCGCCGAGGGCGCCAAGCCCAAGAAAAAGCTCTCGATGAAGCTGATGCTGATCGCCGGCGCCGGCGCCCTGGTGGTGCTCGGCGGCGGTGGCGGCGCGGCCTACTTCCTGTTCCTCAAGCCCAAGCCCGACGCGGCCCATGCCGGCAAAGACGCCAAGAAGCCCGTGAAGAAGGGCAAGAAGAAGGAAGAGGGCAAGAAGGACGACAAGGCTGCTGGCCAGGTCCGCGAAGGTCCCGACGGCGTCCTGTTCTACACTCTGCCCGACGTCGTGGTGAACATGCAGACCGCCGACGGTCGGCCGACCTTCCTGAAGCTCAAACTGACCCTGGAATTGCCGAACCAGGAAACGGTCGATGCGTTGGACGCCAACATGCCCAGGCTTCAGGACATGTTCCAGACCTTCCTGCGCGAACTGCGGCCTGAGGATTTGTCCGGCAGCCAGGGCTCCTATCAACTGCGCATGGAGATTCTGCGCCGGGTCAACCTGGTGGTCGCGCCCTCCAAGGCGAACGCCGTCCTGATCGAGGAGATGCTGATCAACTGACCCCGCAAGGGGCCGGGGGACGCGCGCACCACATGGCCGATGACACCGAAGATCCTGTCGAAGTCGCCGCCGCCCCCGAGGGCGTCGCCGCCGCCCCGGGCGCGGAGCCCAGCAGCTGGGGCGACGACGATGACGCCGGCGCGGAGCGCATCCTCAATCAGGACGAGATCGACAGCCTCCTGGGCTTCGACCTGTCCGAAGATGAGGGCGGCGAGCGCACCGGCATCCGGGCGATCATCAACTCCGCGCTGGTCTCCTACGAACGTCTGCCGATGCTGGAGATCGTGTTCGATCGCCTGGTCCGGCTGATGACCACCTCGCTTCGGAATTTCACCTCCGACAACGTCGAGGTGAGCCTCGACAACATCTCCTCGATCCGTTTTGGCGACTATCTGAACTCGATCCCCCTGCCGGCGATCCTGTCGGTATTCCGGGCCGAGGAACTCAACAACTACGGCCTGCTGACGGTTGATTCGAACCTGATCTATTCGATCGTCGACGTGCTGTTGGGCGGTCGGCGCGGCACCGCGGCCATGCGCATCGAGGGTCGGCCCTACACCACCATCGAACGCGTGCTGGTGCAGCGGATGGTCGAGGTCGTCCTGGCCGACGCCCGCGAGGCGTTCGAGCCGCTGACGCCGGTCACCTTCACCCTGGATCGCCTGGAGACAAATCCGCGCTTCGCCGCCATCGCCCGGCCCGCCAACGCCGCCATCCTGGTGAAGCTGCGGATCGACATGGAAGACCGCGGCGGGCGCATAGAGCTCCTGCTGCCCTACGCCACGCTCGAACCGATCCGCAAGATGCTGCTGCAGCAGTTCATGGGCGAGAAGTTCGGTCGCGACAACATCTGGGAAGGCCACCTGGCCACGGAACTGTGGACCACCAGCATGGAGGTTCGCGCGGTGCTCGACGAACAGCAGGTCGGCCTGCGGCAAGTGCTCGACCTTAAGGTCGGCGACACCCTGATGCTGAACGCCACGCCCGACAGCCTGATCGAGTTGCGGGCCGGCGCTATTCCCCTGACCCGCGGCCGCATGGGCCGCCGCAACGCCCACATCGCCGTCCGCGTCGAGGCGCCCCTGACGTCTCACGCCCGGCAAGCCGTGCAGAGGACTCCATGAGCAACGTCGGCCTGATCTTGAACCTGCTGCTGGCGGTCCTGCTTGTGGCGACCCTGGTGATGGGCTGGCGGCTCAACCGCCGGCTGGCGGCGCTGCGCGACAGTCACGACGGTTTCGCCCTGGCGGTGCGCGAACTCGATGGCGCAGCGGCGCGCGCCGAACAGGGTCTCGCTGACCTGCGCGCCGCCACGGACGAGGCCATCGACGTTCTGGGTGATCGCATCGAGAAGGGTCGCGGTCTGGCTTTGAAGCTCGAACGTCTGATCGACCAGGCGCCGGCGGCGGCGCGGCCCGTTGAGCTTCCCGCCAGGCTGCGCCCCGAGGCCGCCGACGATGGCGTGGCCGAGCGCCGGCTGGGTGCCCTGCTGGCGGCGGCGCGTGAAGTCCGGCCGCCGCGGGTCCAGGCCGGAGCGCCCACCGGCGCGCGCGGGCGGCCGGCGTTCGACGACGAGCTCTTCGAGGACCTGCCCCTGACCCTGGACGATGTGCGCGGAGCCCCCCGTTGAAGACCATGCCGCGCATCCTGCCGCTCGTCGGCATCGCCGTGGGCGGGGTGCTGGCGATCAACGCCCTGGCCGGCGCGCGCGATCTGCCGGGCCTGGTCTCGGCTGCCCGCGCCCGCGCCGAGGAGGCCGCCGCGAGGGTCAAGCCGGCCAAGGCCGCGAAGGCGACGAAGGTCGCCGGCAAACCCGCCGAAACGCCGTTGGCGACGCCGCTGCCCGGGGTCACGCCCTCAGCCACAGGATCCGCGACAGATGTGGCCGCCGTGGGCCTGCCGCCGCCGACCCTCCAGCCCAGGGCGGTCTGCGCCCCAACCGCCGCGGAACTGGCCAAGCAGGCCGGGCTTTCGCCCGCCGAGCTGCAGCAGCTGCAAAGCCTGGGCGCGCGCCGCACCCAGCTGGACCAGCGCGAGACCGATCTCTCGACCCAGCTGGCGCTGCTGGCCGCCGCCGAAGCCAAGCTCGACGCCAAGGTCAAGGTGCTGGGCGGCCTGAAGACCGACGTGCAGGGCCTGCTGGCCCAGGCCGACGGCCGCGAAGCCGGCGAGGTCGCCCGGCTGGTGAAGGTCTTCGAGGGGATGAAACCCAAGGACGCGGCCGCGCGCCTGGCGATCCTCGACGACGCCGTCCGGCTGCCGATCGCCGCCAAGATGAAGGAGAAGTCGCTCTCCGCCGTGGTCGGCCAGATGACGCCGCTGGAGGCCAAGAAGCTCACGGAATCGCTGGCCCGCCGCTTCTCCGCCGCCCAGACCCTGGCGCAGAACGCCACAGCCCAGGCCAGCGCCCCGGCCGCGGCGACGACTCCCGCCGCCGATGCGAGCGGCAAGGCCACGCCCGGCAGACGTGCTTCCGGCAAACGCGCCCGGCCGGCGGCGCGCAAGGCCGCGCCGGCCGGCGAACAAGCCGCCGCCGCGTCGGCCGCGACCGCGGACAAGGCGCCTGCCGGCCCGGCTCCGGCCAAGGCGGGGTAGCCGGTGGGGCTGCGCCAGACCCTGCGGGCCGGCGTCGCCGCG
>NZ_JANMBF010000165.1:0-4135 GCF_031360265.1 Phenylobacterium sp. | reverse complement strand
CGGTCGGCGGCGGGCCGAAGCTGGTCGACCGGATGGATTTCCAGGCCCACATCGACCACGCTGTCGTAGGCCTGATGGACCCGGCCCACGGCCCCTATGTGCACCAGCAGTGGTGGTGGCGTTCGGCCAAGAGCCAGCACGACAAGGCCAAGAAATTCGAGCCCCGCGACGCCGGCTTCGCCATGGTCCGCCATGAGCCGTCGAAGAACAGCCGCGCCTACGCGATCCTCGGCGGCGAGCCCCTGACCGAGATCACCTTCCGCATCCCCGGCCTGCGCTGGGAGCATGTGACGGTCGGCAAGCGCCAGGTCCTGTCGCTCACCTGCCTGACGCCGGTGAATGAGAAGACCACGAAGATCACCCAGATCATCTGGTCCGGCCACCCGGCCTTCCTGTTCCTGAAGCCCTTCATCCGCTGGGGCGCCCGCGCGTTCCTGCGCCAGGACGGCGACATGGTGAACCTGCAGAACCAGGGCCTGCGCTACGACCCGGCCCTCTTGTGGATCGACGACGCCGACCGTCAGGCCAAGTGGTACCGACAGCTGAAGCGCGAGTGGACGCAGAGCCGGCGAGAGAGGCGCGCCTTCGTCAACCCCGTCGAACCCGTCACCCTGCGCTGGCGAAGCTAGTGTCCCGATTCCGAAGTTCGCGGGCGCCTGAGGCGGGCGCGGTCGAACTTCGGGATCGACGAGGACACTAGCAAGTGTTTGTTTTCTAGTGTGCTTCTTGGATCTGAAGTTCGCTCAGAGCCTGATCCCTCAAGAAGGCGAACTTCAGATCCAGCACGCTAGCCCGCGCCGGCCTTCGGCGCGTGCGCCTGTTCGACGCCGACAAACGCCACCACGGTTCCCTTCTTCACGGCCTGGCTGAGCTGGCGAACGTCCCAGTTGGTCAGCCGCACACAGCCGTGGCTGGCGGTCTTGCCGACCAGCCTGGGGTCCGGCGTGCCGTGGATGCCGTAGGTGTCCTTGGTCAGGTCGATCCAGGTGGAGCCCACCGGGTTGTTCGGTCCGGCCTTGATCGTCAGCTTGCCCTGCCCGGCCTTGCCGAAGGTCAGCCGCGAGGGGTCGTAGGTGTAGGTCGGATTGGAGGCCACGGCGCGCACCGCCCAGTCGCCCTGCGGCGCCGGCCGCTCGGTCGACCCCACCGTCGCCGGATAGACCGCCAGCAGGGTCTCGCCGCCATAGGCCCGGACCTGGCGCCTGGTCTTGTCGACCTCGACCCGCGTCACCGGCGCCGGCAGCTTGTCGGGCCCCAGGGCCGCGACGACGATCCGCGCGCCCGCGGTGGCGAAATCCACGCCCGGGTTCAGCGCCTTCAGCAGCGCCTCGTCCATGTGGAACATCTCGGCCAGCGCCTCGGCGGGGCTGGTGAAGCCGATGGCGGGGAGCTTTGAGAGCTCGGTCATGTCGGTGGGGATCCTGGCCAGGAACGGGCCCTTCACGTCGTCCGGCGTGATCAGGTAGTCGGTCAAGGCGGGCCGGGTGTCCTTGGCCAGCTCGGACCAGACCTGCTCGTCCATGGCGCCGTCCACCGGCAAGCCATGCGCGGCTTCGAAAGCGGCGATGGCGTTCTTCAGGTTGCCGCCGTCCTGGCCGTCGATGACGCCGGGCGAGAAGTGGGCGCGGGCCAGCAGCACTTCGGCCCGCAGCAGGGCGTTGCGCCTGGCGGTCCTGGTCTCCGGCGCGGCCGACCAGTCGGCGGTGTCGATGGGGGAGGCCAGGGAGGAGACGGAAGCGATGATCGGCTGGGTCTCCAGGACCGGCGGCGCGATGTCGGAAGCCGCAGCCGGCGTATTGCTGGCCACCGCGACCGGGGCGCCGGCCGAGGCCGCGGGGGGCGGAGCGACCGGGGCCTGCGCCGCACCCTTGGACCCGCGGTCCGAGCAGGCGCCCAGCAGCGTCAGGGAAACCCCAGCGAGCAGGACCGTCTTGGCGAACTTCATCATGGACCTCGGATCACCGCAGCGCGTTACTTGCCGACGTGAGGCACAAATCATCAAAGGCGCTGCGGTTCCTGGGCGGCCTGGCTACGGCGGTTGTCTTGCTGGCCCTGATCGCCCTTCGGGTGACCAGTTGCGCGCCAATTCGCGCTCCAGCGCCGCGTCCCGTACCGGCGCCCCTGGCGGTTTCGCCGCCAACGGCAATTCCGGGGCCAACGACAGATCGAGTGGGCGACGCCTGCGCCGAAGGGCCGGCTGACGCCGCCGCGGGCAACCGCCTGTCGCTGCCGGCGCTGGTCTGGGCGCCGTTCAACCGCCCCGAGACCGGCTGGGAGATCTATGCGCCGCTGATCGCCCGCGAGATCGCCACCCCCTGCCCGCCGGACAGCCCCGCCTTCGCCGCCGCCCTGGCCGCCTGGCAGGCGCGGCAGGGCGTCCCCGCCGACGGCCTGATGACCGAGGCGGTATTCGCCCGACTCAAGGACCTGGTGCAGATCCGCCGGCCGTTCGTGCAGCTGAGCGCCCGGCAGGTCTGTCCCAAGGCGCCCGCGGAAAGCGCCCTGGCGCTGGCGACACCGCTGGAGGGCTATTCGGGCAAGGCCATCCAGTTGCGCCCGGGCGCGCTGGCCGCCTACCGCCGGCTCGCCGCCGCCGCCCGCGCCGAGGATCCGTGGATCGCCGCCGACCCTCGAAGCCTGACCATCTTCTCCGGCTATCGGAGCCCCGAGGCCGACGCCGCCCGCTGCGCCAGCGACGGCAACTGCAACGGCGTCGTCCGCGCGACCTGCTCGCCACACCGCACCGGCCTGGCCGTGGATCTCTACGTCGGCCAGGCGCCCGGATTCAGGCCCGACTCCAGCGCCGAGGCCAACCGCCTGGCGATGAGCCGCGGCGCCGCATACCGCTGGCTGGTGAGCAACGCCGACCGCTTCGGCTTCGTCCCCTACCCCTTCGAGCCCTGGCATTGGGAGTGGACCGGCGAGGCGCCCTGACCCGCGCGGCGTACGCTGCGGGCTTGAGAGCGCGCCGATTGGCCCCTAGGCTTAGGCCCATGACCAGCTTCAGCTCCGACGGCGTGCGGATCGCCTATGACGACATCGCGCCCCCAGGCGCGACCAAGACCATCCTGCTGGTCCACGGCTTTGCCTCCAACCGCAACGAGGGCTGGAAGCGCACCGGCTGGTACGCGGCCTTCGAGCGGCGGGGGTTCCGGGTGATCGCACTGGACCAGCGCGGCCATGGCGAGAGCGACAAGCTCTACGAGCCGCAGGCCTATGAGCGCGAGCGGATGGCGGCCGATGTGCTGTCGCTGATGGACCACCTGGGCGTCGAGCGCTGCGACCTGTTCGGCTATTCCATGGGCACGCGCACGGCGCTGGAGGCGGCGGTCGCGGCGCCGGACCGGGTGTCGCACCTGATCCTCGGCGGCGTCGGCGAGACGCTGCTGGAGCCGTCGCCCGTGGTCACAGGCGAGCCGATGGCCGAGGCCATGCTGGCCGAAGACCCCGCATCCATCGGCGACGCCATGCTGCGCTCGTTCCGCCAGTTCGCCGACGAACAGGGCGAGGACAGGAAGGCGCTGGCGGCGGTCACCCGGGTCCGTAACATGCCGTTCAACCCCGACGCCCTGGCCGCCCTGCCGATGCCGGTGCTGGTGGTGGCCGGCCAAGGCGACACCCTGGCGGGCGATCCGCAGGGCCTGGCGCGGGTGTTCCCCAAGGGCCACGCCGTCACCGTGCCCGGCTGCGATCATTTCGGGGCGATCCCCCACGCGCTGACCAAGGCCGCGGTGTTCGACTTCCTCGACGGCCTGCTGGACGAAGATTTCCCGGCGTTCGAATAGGCGCCGGCCCGTCCCGAGACTTCAGGCCGAGGCGATCTCGATCACGCCCGCCGCGCCGTCCTCACAGCCCCAGGCGACCCGCAGCGCGTCGGGGCTCATGGCCAGGGCGGTGACGGCGGCGCCGGTCTCGACCTTGAGCGGGATGATCTTCTGGCCGGCCACGTCGCAGGCCCAGACCCGGCCGTCATCGAGCCCGGCGGCGATCCAGTTGCGCGCGGGCGCGGCGGCGACGCGCACGACCATCGCAGCCTGGTCATAGCCGACCTCGGCGGCCTGTTTGCCCATCGGCCCGGCCCCGCCCGAGAACGGCCAGATCACCGCGCCGTTGGCCCCCGACGTGACCATCAGGG
>NZ_JANMBF010000142.1:0-87866 GCF_031360265.1 Phenylobacterium sp. | reverse complement strand
CTGGTCGCGGTCGTGTTCGGCCACCGACACCAGGCCCCGTCGCACCGTCACGACGAGGTCGCCGGCGCGGTGGAAAATGTTGAACTCGGTGCCCAGCACGCGCACCTGCCGCGCCCCGACCGTGACGATGAACGGCCGATCCGGCCGATGGGTGACGTCGAAGCTCGCCTCGCCTTCGGCCAGCTCGACATCGCGCCTGGCCGGGGAAAGCCGCACCTCAATCCGAGTGCCGGCGCCCAGGGTCAGCCGCGAGCCCTCGGCCAGCGTCACGACGCGCGTCTGTCCCGGGCCGGTCGTGTAGAGGACGGCGGGCGGCGGCGCTGTCAGCTGCGAGGTGACCACGGCGGCGGCGACGGCGGCCGCGGCGGCGGCCCCCAGCCAGAGGCTTCGACGGTCGATGCGAGCCCGGAAGGGCACCACCACCCCGGTCGCGGGCCGGGCCTCGGCCGGGCGCGCGACGCTCGGTGATTCCACCTCCACCCAGATCGTTTCGACCGCGTCATAGGCCTCGGCGTGCGCGCGATCGGCCTCCAGCCAGGTGCGGAAGTCCGTCCAGTCCGCGAGGCTCGCCTCGCCCTGCAACCGCACGAACCAATCGATGGCCGCCTGGCGGACGGACTCATTGTCTAGGGACTTTGTCATCGTACGCACGCGCGTCCATCGAACCGCGCAGAACGCGGGGCTCGCCACAATGACGACGCAAAGGCGGCGGTCCCTCTGCGGATTCTGTTGCCTCGATACAACACAGACGCGGTCATTGGCCCACCCGGATCATCAGGTGCTTGAGCGCCAGGCTGACGTGTTTCTCCACGGCGCTGCGGGAAATTCCCAGCCGGGCGGCGGTTTCCGAATGCGACAGGCCGTCGAACTTGTGCAGCTGGAAGACGCGCTGTGTGCGCGGGGAGAGGGTGGTCAGGGCCTCCGCCAGCCGCGCGAGTCGCTGTCGCGCGATGACTTCGGCTTCGGCGTCCGGGGCGTCAACGATATCGACCGCTCCGATGCTGACATGATGGGTGCGCCGCCAGGCCGCGTCGCGCACCCCGGTGCTGTGGCGATACCTCAGGCGGTCCAGCATCAGGTTGGAGGCCAGGCGGTACAGGAACGCCGCCGGGTTGAGGATCTCTTCGGCGGGAAGGTCGCGCACCTTGAAATAGAGATCCTGCACCAGGTCCTCGACGTCGGCGGCGGGACCCAGGCGCGCCAGGAAATAGCGGCGCAGGTCGTCTCGGCGGCGCAGGTAGGCCTCAAGCAACGGGCCGGGAGACTCCGAATCCCCGCGGGTCATCGGCGGGTGCGGAAGCTGTGGCGATCGGGCCGTCGGCGGAACGCCACATCTTGATCCTTCTGCCGGTGTCGGCGCGCCTTGCAGGCCGCCCGCGGATCCATGACCCGCCCCCAGACCGCGCTTCTAACAAGCGCACGATCACGGCGAAACCAAGAACCTCACCGTCGCCCATGCCAGCCCGCGCCTCCCGTAAGACGACGAGGCCGCTTCCCTGGATTCGCCAAGCGATGCTACTTTTCGCGGGTATCCTCGCTGGAGCTGCAATGATCACCATTCCGACACTGTTGAAATCCCGTCTCCTGGCCGGCGGACTGATAGTCGCGGCCGTCGCGGCGGCGGCGGCTCCGCCCGCCCTGGCCCAGACCCCGGCGACGCCGCCCGCGCCGGTCGTCGCCCCAGGGGAATTCGGCATCTGCGCGACCTGTCATGAGGTTACCCCTGGCGCACGGCCGTCGCTGGGGCCGAACCTGTTCGGGCTCGGGGGCCGCAAGGCCGGAAGCCTCGCCGACTACGACTATTCCGCGGCGATGAAGGCGGCTGGCGTGACCTGGAGCGCCGAGACTCTGCAGGCTTTCACCCTCGATCCCAACAAGGTCGTGCCCGGCAACAAGATGGACTATCCGGGCGCCGAGGCCGCGGCCGCCAAGGCGATCGTCGACTATCTTCTGGCCCTGAAAGGTTGAGGCCCGCGGCAAACCTTTGTAGGGGCTGGCGATGGGCGCGCGCCCACCCGGCAGGCCGCGCCGGCTCCGCCGCCGGCGCATTCTGGAGCGTTGCATGACGAAGTCTCGAGTTGTTACGTGGGCCGCGAGCGCGGCGCTGGCGCTGGCCGTTACGGGGTTCGCGGCCTCGGCCGGTCCGATGGAAGACCGCCAGGCCGCCATGAAGCAGGTCGGCCAGACGATGAAGGAGGCCAGCGCCTTCGCCTCGCCGCAGACTCCCTTCGACGCGGCCAAGGTCAAGGCGCTGATGGGTGGGATCGCCAACACCGGCAGGAAGCTGAAGAGCCTCTATCCAGCGGGCAGCGGTTCGGACCCGAAGTCCTCGGCCGACCCGAAGATCTGGGACAACAAGGGCGACTTCGACAAGCGCCTGGCCGAGATGGCCAGCCTGGCCGCCACCGCCGGCAAGACCACCTCCACCGAGACCTTCAAGCCGGCGTTCTCGGCGCTGGGCGCCACCTGCAAGTCGTGCCACGATCTCTATCGCAAGAAGAAGACGAGCTAGCGGGCTTGAGCAACAGGCGGGTCGCGACAGATGCTTAGGCGCCTTTTCCTCGTCGCCGCCGTGCTGGCCGTGGCGGTCGCCGTTGCGGTCTGGTTCCTGATCGCCCCGCGCCCCTTGCCGGCCTCGGAGATCACGGCGGGCTATCGCCCGGACCTGGCCAACGGCCGGGTGATGTTCATCGCCGGCAACTGCTCGGCTTGCCACATGGCTCCTGGCCAGCCCGACCGGACCCAGCTCGCCGGCGGTCTGAAGCTCAAATCGCCGTTCGGGACGTTCGTCACGCCGAACATCTCGCCCGACCCGAATTTCGGCATCGGCGGCTGGAGCGAACTGGCGTTCGTCAATGCGATCAAGCGCGGCGTGGACGACCAGGGCGCGCACCTTTATCCGGCCTTCCCCTATCCGGCCTACAGCCTGATGAAGACGTCGGACGTGCGCGACCTGTTCGCCTATCTGAAGACCTTGCCGCCGGTGGCCAGGGCGACGGCGCCGCACGCCCTCAACTTCCCCTTCAACCTGCGGCCCGCGGTCGGGTTCTGGAAACTGCTCTATTTCCGGCCGCACGCGTTCGTCGGCGATCCGAAGAAGTCCGCGGCCTGGAACCGCGGGGCCTATCTGGCCGAGGGTCCGGCCCACTGCGCTGAGTGCCACACCGAGCGTGGGCCGCTGGGCGGGCCAAACCTCGACAAGCTCTACGCCGGCGCCCCGAACCTGGAAGCCGGCGGCCGGTTCGCCAGCAACATCACCCCGCACAAGGATGGAATCGGCGACTGGAGCGAGCAGGACATCGCCGACTTCCTGAGATCCGGCACGGACAAGTGCTTCAACGAGCCCGTCGGCATGAAGGACGTGATCGCCAGCACCAGCCAACTGAGCCCGGCGGACGACGCCGCCATCGCCGCCTACATCCATACCCTGCCGGCCATCGCCGGCGCGGCCAAGCACAAGACCTGCTAGAGCCCTTCTCACTCAGGTTGGCTCAATCTGAGTGAGAAGGGCTCCAGAGTTAGACGACGACCCTGTTCTTTCCCGGATGACTTGAGTCACGTCAGCCGGGACAGGGTGTAGGGCGCTTTCAACGCCGCGCGAAGCGGTGCTACTCGTGGCCGCCAAATCGGGGCCGCCAAATCGGAGCCGCCAAATCGGAGCCGACAAGTCGGGGCCGCCAAATCGGGGAGTACGTGACCATGGCGGAGATCGCCGCTGACGGCCTGCCGCCGCCCGCAAGGAAGGCGAGCCTGCGCACGGTGGTGGCCGCCTCCTCGCTGGGCGCCACCTTCGAATGGTACGACTTCTTCGTCTTCGGGAGCCTGACCCAGGTGATCTCCAAGACCTTCTTCTCGGGCCTCAACGAGACCGCCGGCTACATCGCCGCCCTGGCCCTGTTCGGCGCGGGCTTCGCCTTTCGCCCGATCGGCGCCCTGGCCTTCGGCGGCATCGGCGACCGGCTGGGTCGCAAGGGCGCGTTCCTGGTGACCGTGGCGCTGATGGGCGGCGCCACCGTGGCCATCGGCCTGCTGCCCAGCTACGCCACCGCCGGGGTGATCGCCCCGATCCTGCTGCTCTTGATGCGCATCCTGCAAGGCTTCGCGCTGGGCGGCGAATATGGCGGGGCGGCGATCTATGTCGCCGAGCACGCGCCCGACGGCGCGCGGGGCCGGTCGACCAGCTGGGTGCAGACCGCGGCCGCCTTCGGCCTGTTCGCCGCCCTGCTGGTGATCCTGGTCACCCGCCTGGTCCTCGGCAAGGTGTTCGGGCCCACGGCCTTCGATGCCTGGGGCTGGCGCATTCCGTTCCTGGTCTCGGCGGGGCTGCTGGCGATCTCGGTGTTCATGCGCATGACGCTCACCGAAAGTCCGGCCTTCGAGGCGATGAAGGCGCAGGGCGCGATCTCCAAGGCGCCCTATTCCGAGGCCTTCGGCCAGTGGCGCAACCTCAGGTTCGTGCTGCTGGCGCTGGTGGCGGTGATGTTCGCCCAAGGCGCCGTCTGGTACACCACCTTCTTCTACGCCCAGACCTTCATGGAGAAGTTCCTGAAGGTCGAGACGGCGACCATCAACGGCCTGATGATGGCGGTGGTCGCGCTCAGCGCGCCGCTCTACGTGCTGTTCGGCTGGCTCTCCGACAAGGTCGGCCGCAAGCCGGTGATGCTGTTCGGCATGACCCTGATGCTGGCGGTCTATTTCCCGGGCTTCCATATGCTGGCCCAGACGCTCAACCCGGCGCTGGCCGAGGCGCAGGCGGCCAATCCCGCCACGGTGATCGCCGACCCCGCCGACTGCTCCGTGCAGTTCGACCCGGTGGGCAAGGCCGCCTTCACCTCGTCCTGCGACATCGCCAAGAGCGTGCTTGCCAACGCAGGCGTGTCCTATGTGAACGAGGCCGGCGCGCCGGGCGAGCTGGCGATGGTGAGGGTGGGCATGGCGACCATCCCCTCGCTGGACGCGCGCGGCCTGCCCAAGGACGTCGCCAAGGCGGTGAAGGCCAGCGTCGAGGGCAAGATCAAGGCGGGCCTGGCGCGCGCCGGCTATCCGGCCAAGGCGGACCCGAAGCGGATGAACCTGCCAGGCGCCTTCGCCGTCATGACGGTCTTCGCGATCGCCGCCACCGGCCTCTTCGGACCCATCGCCGCCTTCCTGGTGGAACTGTTCCCGACCCGCATCCGCTACACCGCGCTCAGCCTGCCCTACCATATCGGCACCGGCTGGGTCGGGGGGTTCGTCCCCTTCACCGCCTTCGCCATCGTCGCCTCGGTGGGCAATATCTACGCCGGCCTGTGGTACCCCTTCGCCTTTACCGCGCTGTCGGTGGTGACCTGCCTGTTCCTGGTCCCGGAGACGAGGAACCGGGCTCTGGAGGGTTAGGCCGGCAGGGCGGCCAGGGCTTCGGCGAAGGCGGGTTCGCGCAGGCCGTCGAGGGCCGCGGCCAGGCGCGCCTTGCCGTAGGTGACGCGGTCTTCCCAGGCCGACAGGCTGAACGCACCCGTGCCGAGCCGCTGGCCGAGCGCCTGTAGGCTGGGGCCCGCCAAGGTGCGGTCGTCGAGACGTGCGCCGGGCCGTTCCGCCGCCACGCCGTTCAGGAACATCACCCCATAGAAGATGTGGTTCACCTGGCGCATCAGGTGGAATCGAGCCCGCTCTTCCTTGCTGGGCGCGCGGCCGAAGTAGGTCGTGAGCAGGGCGTCTTCAGCCGCTGGCCCGCGCGCGAACCAGTTGGCGACGGTCGCCAGATCCACGTAGCGATCCGCCAGGAACGCCGACTCCCAGTCGATCAGCCACAGCCGCTCTCCGTCGTAGAGCACGTTGCCGGGATTGAGGTCGTTGTGGCTGGAGACCCGGTCGCTCTCCAGGGTGCAGTAGGCGGCGCGCAGGTCGCCGTGGCGGGCGAAGAGTTCGTCCGTGGCGGCGGGGTGCAGCAGGTCGGTCCCCTGGTGCTGGCCGATCAAGGCGTCAAGGCCGTCCATATAGTCGACCAGCGGCGGGAAAGCCGGGGTCTGGTGCAGCAGACGCACGGCCCGCGCCAGTTCGACCACCAGCCCGTGACTGTCGCCCGGATAGTCCAGCGCCAGGGATCGCGGCGCGACCAGATCCATGATCGCCACGCCGTCGGCGGCGCAGGCGTAGCGCACCCGCGGCGCCAACAGGGCCCCGGCGGCAATGTCCATGCAGGCATAGCCGCGCGCGGGGTCGCGGAAAGCGTCGCGCGGACCCTCGATCCGCAGGACATAGGCGATCCCGCCGACCCGGATGCGCCACAGACCGGCGCCGCCGAGGCCGCCCGAGATCGGCGTGGCGCTGTCGAAATCGACCGTGGCGAACGCTTTCATCAGGGCGCGGTCGATGGCCGGGCGGGCGGCGGCGGGGAAGGGACAGGCCATGGGGTCGGCTCCGGCTGGAGTCCATATTTTACCCGGATATAATTAGCCGTCAATAT
Organism: Phenylobacterium sp.; assembly: GCF_031360265.1. Classification (GTDB taxonomy): domain Bacteria; phylum Pseudomonadota; class Alphaproteobacteria; order Caulobacterales; family Caulobacteraceae; genus Phenylobacterium. The sequence goes on along the minus strand of NZ_JANMBF010000142.1, from coordinate 81,421 downwards.
TATCCGGGTAATATTATCCGGCGATCGGCAGCACCTCGGTCTCGACGCCGGCGGCGTCCAGGGCGGCCTGCTCGGCGCGCCATCCGGGGCAGACGATCAGCCGGGCCACGCGCAGCCCCTCGCCCACCCGCCCGGCGAGTTCGGCCACCGTCCGAGGGCCGAGCCGCTCGGCGTCGCGGCGGGCCAGGTCCAGCACCGCGTCATCGACGCCTTCGTCGCAGACCAGCAGGTCGGCGGCGGCCAGCGCGTGGGCCGCCGCCAGGGTCAGCCGGTCGACCGGACCGCGGGCGTCGATGAACTGCACCACCCCGGCGCCCGGGTTGTCGCGGGCCAGGGCCTCGCGCAACAGACCGATCGCCAAGGCCTGGTCGCCGGCCATGGCGGCCCGCGCCGCCGGCCCCGCCAGCGCCATGCGCAGGAAGGCGCGGCGGCGATGCGCCTGCGGCAGCGCCGCGCGCACCTCGTCCTGCAGGCTGGCGAACAGGGCGGCGACCTTGCCGGCGCCGGCCGGCACGCGCGCCTCGATGTCGTGCCGCAGCAGGGTCGCCAGCATCGGCGAGGCGCCGCCGGTGCCGATCGCCGCCACGACCGCACCCCGGTCGATCACCGACGGCGTGGTGAAGTCGCAGAGCGCCGGCCTGTCGACCGCGTTGACCGGCACATGGGCCGCGCGCGCCGCCCCGGCGGCGGCCTCGGCGAAGGCGTCGTCATCCGAGGCGATGAAGGCCAGGGCCGCGCCCGCGTAGCCGCCGGGGTCCAGCGCCGCTGCGCCCTCCAGCCGCCGGATCGTCGCCGGCGACCCAGCGAACAGGCGGAGCTTCGCCTGCGCCGCCTCGCCGGCTCCGGCGATGACCACCGTGCGGCCGGCCAGCGGGAAGAAGGCGGGAAAGGCGTCCATGGCCCGATGGATAGCCCGCCCCGGCGGCGCGCGCCAACGCCGACGCATTTACGCCTGCGTCTGAACAGCGTTAGGATGCGTCACGGCGCCGGGCGGCTGACCCGGGCAGAGGGGCCAATGGAATGACCACGCTGAACGTCAACGGCAAGGCGCTGGAGGTGAAGGCCGCGCCCGACACCCCGCTGTTGTGGGTGCTACGCGATGAGCTGGGCCTGAACGCCAAGAAGTACGGCTGCGGCATCGCCCAGTGCGGGGCCTGCACGGTGCTGGCCGACGGCCAGCCGATCCGGTCCTGCTCGACACCCATCGCCGCGCTGGCCGCGGCGAAGATCACCACGATCGAAAGCCTGGGCGGCGCCCACCCGCTGCAGATCGCCTGGGTGAAGAACGACGTGCCGCAGTGCGGCTATTGCCAGTCCGGCCAGCTGATGAGCGCCACGGCGTTGCTGGCCCAGACGCCGAAGCCCTCAGACGCGCAGATCGACGCGGCGATGAGCGGCAACATCTGCCGCTGCGGGACCTATCAGAGGATCCACGCGGCGATCCGGGAAGCCTCCGGCCAGAACCCCACAAAACCTGTCACGGCCAAGGTCTGAGGCGCGCCATGAACCCCTATTTCAAGACCCTCCACCCCGAGACTGGCGAACGCCCGCTCCCCACGCGGCGCCAGGCGCTGGGCATCGGCGCGACCCTGGCCGGCGGCGCGCTGTTGATCGGCTGTTCGCCGGCGATGCTCGGCAAGGTCATGAGCGTCGGCGCCAAACACGACTTCGGCGCCTTCGGTCCGTTCATCAAGGTCGCCCCCGACGGGGCGGTGACGGTGATGTCCAAGCACATCGAGTTCGGCCAGGGCAACCACGCGGGCCTGGCCGCCATCGTCGCCGAAGAGATGGACGCCGACTGGGACAGGGTCACGGTCGAGCAGTCGGTGGCCAACGCGGCGGTCTACGCCAACACCAGCTTCGGCATGCAGGGGACCGGCGGGTCCTCGGCGATCTCCAACTCCTGGATGCAGCTGCGCAAGGCCGGCGCCGCGGCGCGGTCGATGTTCGTGCAGGCCGCCGCGGCCACCTGGAGCGTGCCGGCCAAGGACATCACCGTACAGAACGGCGTGGTCAGCCACGTGGCCAGCGGCAAGCAGGCGCATTTCGGCGAGCTGGTCGCCGCCGCCGCCAAGGTGACGCCGCCGCAGGCGCCGGCGCTGAAGGATCCCAAGGCCTTCACCCTGATCGGAACCGACCGGGTCCGCCGCAAGGATTCGCTGGCCAAGAGCACTGGGACGGCACGCTTCACCCAGGACGTCCATCTGCCCAACATGCTCACCGCCATGGTGGCGCATCCGCGCAAATTCGGGGCGAAGGCAGCCTCGTTCGACGCCACCGCGGCCAAGGCCATCCCCGGCGTGGTCGATGTGTTCCAGATCCCCAGCGGCGTCGCCGTGGTCGCCGACAACACCTGGGCCGCGCGCCAGGGCCGCGACGCGCTCAGCGTCAAATGGGACGAGGCCAAGGCCGAGAAGCGCGGGTCCGACCAGCTGCGCGCCGAGTGGACCGCGCTCGCCGCCGGCAAGGCGCCCACCGACGGCAAGCTGAAATGGTATCCGTTCGAGACCCGCGGCGAGGCGGCCAAGGCGGCCTCGGGCGCAGCGGCGGTCGAGATCAGCTATGACTTCCCGTTCCTCGCCCACGCCACCATGGAGCCGCTGAACTGCGTGGCGATCGTCGACGGCAATTCGGCCCGGCTGATCCACGGCTCGCAGATCCCGACGCTGGACCAGCTGAACACCGCCAAGATCGTCGGCAACCTGCCCGGCGCCATCGACATCGAGACCCTGTTTGCCGGCGGCAGCTTTGGCCGCCGCGCCAACTTCCAGTCGGACTACGTCGCCGAGTGCGTGCACATCGCCAAGCATGTCGGCAAAGGCCGGCCAGTGAAGCTGGTCTGGACGCGCGAAGACGACATGACCAGCGGCTACTATCGCCCGTTGGTGCATCACGCCGTGCGGGTGAGCGTGGACAAGGACGGCTATCCGTCGGCCTGGCGCCACCGGGTCGTCGCCCAGTCGCTGGGCAAGGGCTCGCCGATGGGCGGCGGCGGGCTCGATCCCGCCGCGGTCGAAGGCGTCAAGGACTCGCCCTACCTCAAGGCCACCCCGGTGGTGGACGGCCAGGCGATCCACCCGGATTCACCGATCCCGGTGCTGTGGCTGCGCTCGGTGGGCGCCACCCACACCGCCTTTGTCATGGAACACACTATCGACCAGCTGGCGAAGCGCGCGGCCAAGGACCCCGTCGACTATCGCCGCGCGCTCTATGCCAAGGCCGGCGCGACGCGACACCTGGCGGTGCTCAACCTGGCCGCCGAAAAAGCCGGCTGGGGCGCGCCGGCGCCGGACGGCTGGAGCCGCGGCGTCGCGGTCCACGAGAGCTTCGGCTCGGTGGTGGCCCAGGTCGCCGAGGTCAGGCTGGTGAACGGCGAACCGCGCGTCGGCCGGGTGGTCACCGCCATCGATTGCGGCGTGGCGATCTCGCCCGACCAGATCGCCGCCCAGATGGAGGGCGGCACCTGCTACGGCCTGTCGTCGGCGCTGTTCGGCAAGATCACGCTGAAGGACGGCGAGGTGGTGGAGCACAACTTCGACGCCTATCGCGTGCTGCGTCACAACGAGGCCCCGACGGTGGAGACCTACATCGTGCCCTCCGCCAACCCGCCCAGCGGAGTCGGCGAGCCCGGCATGCCGGTGATCGCGCCCGCCGTCGCCAACGCCCTGCTGGCCATGGGCCAACCCCCGACCACCTCGCTGCCGTTTGTGAAGGGGTAGCCCGCCGCTTCTCGCCCCCGGGGCGACAGCACGCGGCCGCCCTGGTGTCCGGGCGCGGAGGCGGGGCGTGGAGGCGGGGCGCGGAGGCGGAGCGGCTAGGAGCCCTTCCCGTTCAGGTTGGCTCAACCGGAACGGGACAGGCCCTAGTACGGCGACTTCAGAAGTTCGGCTTCCGCCGCGCAGGCGACGGGATCCGGGGCGGGGCCGGCCTTGCGGGCGGCGGCGATCTCCCTGCGGGCGATCTCCAGGTCCTTGCGGAAGTCCGCCGAGCCGTGGAGGCCGGCGACGACGATCGCGCCATTGGTCCGGCCGGCCTCGACGGCGCTCATGCTGTGGACGCCGCAGACCAGCCGGCTTTCGCCGAAGGCGCGCGCGCGGACCAGGATTTCGGTCGCCCGGTCGGGCGCCAGTTCGGCCAGGATCAGGCCGACCGTCCAGCTGTAGGTGACGTGGCCGGAGGGATAGTCGGGATTCTTCGACAGGAAGTCGGTCTTGGCCACGCAGATCGGACCCTCGTCCACGAGATAGGGCCTTTGGCGCCTGTAGATGTCCTTGGGCAGATTGGTCGCGCGGCTGGCGTCGCGCGCGATCCGCGGGATCATGGACAGGAGCTTCGGCGCGCTCTGCGCGGTCAGCTCGACACCTAGCGCGCAGCTCAGGTCCTTGATCAACCCGGCGCCGTTGTCGTCGTTGCGGGCGAGCGCCCAGCGCGGCGTGTCCTTCAGTCTGCGCGTGCTGAGGAACATGGTGCGGTCGGCCTCATAGCGGGTCGTGCCGACGACCGGCGCGGGCGGCAGGATCTTGAAGGAGTCGGGCGCAGCGTCGCCGAGATAGGGCTGCGGGACGGGCGGCAGCGGCTTTGGCGCGAGCGCGGGCGCGGCGGCCCCCATCGTCGCCAGCGCCACGGCGGCCATCGCGAGCGTCCTGAGCATTTTCGATCCCTCACCTGTGCGCCTCCGGTTTTGCAGAGCTGGGCGGCGGACACAACCTGGGGGCGGAGAGATTTTGTCCGTGTCCGCAAGTGATATTAAAATACTTGACTCTCATATTAAGAAAATTAAGTTCATGGCTATGACCGATAGGAAAACCCAAGACTGGCAAGCGCTCAGCGAGCTCACCCGGGGTCGTCCGATCCTCGTGGAGCGGGTCAGGCTGACCGAGCAGGACATCGCCATCGACGGCGCCTTCGAGCTGCCCCGCCTGGCGCGGTTGTCGGCGGAGGACCAGGTGTTCGTCGCCGCCTTCGTGCGCGGCCATGGCTCGATCAAGGAGATGGAGCAGGTGTTCGGGGTTTCCTATCCGACGGTGAAGGCGCGGCTGAACCGCATCGCCGCCAGCCTGGAATTTGTCGAGCTCGACCCGCGGCCGGGCCGCGCCGAAGTGCTGGAGCGCCTGGCCCGCGGCGAGATCACCCCTGACCAGGCCATCGCCGATCTGGAGGCCGGCCCATGACCGCCTTTCCCCCCGCCGTGCGCCACTTCGGCGAGGTCGCCCGCGAAGCGCGCGCCAGCCGCAAGGTCCATCGGCCTCCCCACCATGAGCGGCGTCTCGCGCCATCACCGTTGGAGAAGACGGTCGTGCGCCTGTGGGCGCCGCTGACGCCGATCCTGTGGCTGCTGGCCCCCTTTGCCATGTTGCTGATCCCGGTTCTCTATTTCGTGCCGCGCCCCTGGCGCGTCGAACCCTTCGCCGCCGTCCTGGGTGTGGGCCGCCTCCTGCTCTCGCTGTCGGGCACAGACGTGGACGTCCGCACGTCGGAAGCGATCGTGCGCATCCGGATTCTCTAGGAGACCATGCCGATGAACACCGACCGCCGCTCCGTTCTGCAGATGCTGTCCGACGGCAAGATCAACGCTGACGAGGCCGAGCGCCTGATCTCGGCCATGGAAGCCTCCGGCCTCGCTCCGCGCCAAGCCGAGGGCGCATCCAGCGGCCACAACAAGCCGCCGCCCAAGTATCTGCGGGTCTCGGTAGACGCGACGGATGATGAGGGTCAGACGAAGGTCAACATCCGCGTGCCCATGGCCCTGCTCCGGGCCGGGGTGCGGCTGACCAGCCTGATCCCGCCGGCGGCGCGCGATCAGGTCAACGCCGAACTCGCCAAGAACGGCATGCCCTTCGATATCAGCCAGCTGAAGCCGGAGAATCTCGAAGACCTCATCGCCCATCTGGAAGACCTGACCGTCGATGTGGACGCCCAGGACGCCAAGGTCCGAATCTACTGCGAATAGGCCAGGACCGCCGGGATGCGCGGCGGCGCCGACTGCGGCGACAGGCTTGTCGAGCGCTCCGGCTCTCACCCCGACACAACCCCAAAAAGAGGCGTCCAACTATGAGCCCGATCCCAAAGGCCTGGGCCGGCATGGTCCCGATTGAGGATACGGCCCTGCATGTGACCGACACCGGCGGCCCCGGCCGCGCCGTCGTCTATCTGAACGGCTCCTATGCCACCCAGCGGAACTGGCGGCCGGTGATCGCCGAACTCGGCCCCGGCTGGCGACATATCACCTACGACGAACGCGCCCGCGGGCGATCGAAGCGGTCGGCCGACTACTCCTTCGAGGCCTGTGTCCGCGACGTTGGCGCCGTGCTGGCGGCGACCGGCGTGGAGCGGCCCCTGCTCGTCGGCTGGTCCTACGGCGCCTATGTGGCGGTGTACTGGGCCGACCGGAATCCCGGCCGCGCCGGCGTGGTCGCGGTCGACGCCGCTGTGCCCTACGGCCTGACCGGTCAGGAGGGACGCGACCGGATCCGAGGGCTGTTCCGCAAGATGCGGCTGTTTTTGCCGCTGGCGAGCCGGCTGGGCCTGGCCGCCCGGATGACCGCCGACCAGCACGCCGGCATCAATATCGAGATGAACGAGATCGCCGCGGCCTGCGCGCCGCTGCTCGACCGCCTGACCGACCCCGTGCGCTATGTCCTGGCCACCGATGGCAACTTCGGCGCCGGGCAAGAGGAGATGGAAGCGATGCGGGCCTCACTCGACCCGGTGCTCGCCCGGAACGCCAACCTCAAGGTCAGCGCCAAGGTCGCGAGCAACCACGAGCAAATCCTGAGCAAGGATTTTCGGGCCGTCGCCGAGGCGATCCGCGAGCTTGCCGCGGAGCGGGTGTAGGAGGGCGCAATGCCCGGGCGGCCGAGTCAGCCGCGCCAATCGATCCGCAAAGCCTGATCTCGGCGATGGAAAGGACCCCGGCCGCGCCCCGGCCGCCCGAGGGCTCAGCGACCGGTCACAACAGGCCCGCGCCGAAATACCTGCGGGTGGCGGTGGACGCCGACGACAGGACCGAGGGCGCGACCAGGTCGACGCCGAACTCGCCAGGAACGGCGCGCCCTTCGACATCAGCCAGTTGAAGCCGGAGAATCTTGAGGAACTGGTCGCCCACCTCGAGGATTTCAGCGTCGATGTGGAAACCGACGCGGCCAAGGTGAAGATCTTCTGCGAGTAGATCGCCCTTCCAGCGCAACTGGCGCGGGGGGGCGGAGATGGAAAGCCTCAGGCGCTCCTGCGGGCGCGCTTGCTGGCGTACATGGCCGCATCGGCGTCGGCGACCAGGCCTTCGGGCTCGGCCTCCTGGCCGATCTCGCGGACTCCCCAGGAGACGTGCAGGGGCGCCGACCAGTCGCCGAACCGCAAGGGCTCGGCCTCCACGGCGCGGGCCAGGGCCGCGGCCTTGGCCTCGGCGGTCGCCCGGTCGGCCTGCACCAGGATCACCGCGAACTCGTCGCCCCCCATGCGGCCGACGATGTCGCTGTCGCGCACATTGGCCGCCAGCCGCTCGGCCACGGCCGTCAGGCAGGCGTCGCCCGCCGCGTGCCCGAACCGGTCATTGACGCCCTTCAGGTCGTCGAGGTCGAAATAGACCAGGCTGGCGGGCGAGCCATAGCGCTGGGCGAAGGTGCGGATGCGGCCGAGTTCGCGCATGAAGGCGCGGCGGTTGAGCAGGGGGGTCAGCGGATCGCGGTCGGCCATGTCCTCGACCTCGGCCAGCCGGCCCTTCAGCCGGGCCACCTCGGCGCGCAGGTCGTCGATCTCGGTCAGCAGGGTCTGCAACGCGCCCCGCACCGCCGGCGTCATCTCGAGCTCGCCGACGCCGAGGAAGCCCACGCTATCGACCGGGTTGGGCGCGCCGCGCACCTGCGCCCCGGCCTGGGCCAGCGCGCGCCTGCGCAGCGCCGAGAAGGGTTCGTTGCGCGCGCCGGAAACTTTCATGCCGCAGCTTTCAAATGGCCGACCTCGATCAGCGGCGCCCAGAATCAGCGTCGCGCCCAGGCGCAGGTTAATCTACGCGTCCCCGGTTGCCCCTGCAAAGTCGGCGCCTATACTCCGCGCCCTTCGAGCAAGGGGCCAAGCACCACATGAGCGCCACGCATGCGCCCGTCGCCATCATCATGGGCAGTCGCTCCGACTGGCCGGTGCTGCGCCATGCCGCAGAGATGCTGGACAGCCTGGGCGTCGCCTATGAGGCCAAGGTGGTCTCGGCGCACCGCACGCCGGACCGCATGTACGCCTTCGCCAAGGGCGCCAGAGGCGCGGGCTTCAAGGTGATCATCGCCGCGGCCGGCGGGGCCGCCCATCTGCCGGGGATGACCGCCTCGCTGACCGACCTGCCGGTGCTGGGCGTGCCGATCGAATCCCGGGCGCTGAAGGGCATGGACAGCCTGCTGTCCATCGTCCAGATGCCGGCGGGCATTCCGGTGGGGACGCTGGCGATCGGCGAGGCGGGGGCGAAGAACGCCGGCCTGATGGCGGCCAGGATCCTGGCGCTCGCCGACCCGGCGCTCGCGGCGCGGCTGGCGGCCTATGGCGCGGCACTTTCCGCCAGCATCCCAGAGACGGTCGACGACAGGTGAGCGCGGACCTGCCGCTCGCGCCGGGCTCGAGCATCGGCATCCTGGGGGGCGGCCAGCTGGGCCGCATGCTGGCGCTCGCCGCCGCGCGCCTGGGCTTCGACGTGGTGGTGCTGGAGCGCGAGGCCGACAGCCCGGCCGGCCGCGTGGCGTCCAGGCTGATCGTCGGCGGCTACACGGACGAGGCGGCCCTGGCCGAGCTTGCCGGCTGCACGAGCCTCGTCACGTTCGAGTTCGAGAACGTGCCGGCGGCCTCGGTGGCCTGGCTCACCGCTCACGGTGTCGAGGTGGCGCCGGGGGAACAGGCGCTGGCCGCCGCCCAGGACCGGGTGACCGAGAAGATCTTCCTCAACGCCCACGGCGCCCCCACCGTCGCCTTCGCCGCCGCCGCCACGGCCGAAGAGGCGGTCCAGGCCGTCGCCCGGATCGGCGCGCCGGCGCTGATGAAGACCCGGCGCGAGGGCTATGACGGCAAGGGCCAGCGCTGGGTCGAGCACGCCGCAGACGCCGCCGCCGCCTTCGCCGCGCTGGGCGGCGTGCCGGTGATCGTCGAGGCGGCGTGCGATTTCGTCCGCGAGCTGTCGATCATCGCCGCGCGGGGTCGCGACGGGGCGACGGCGGTCTATCCGCTGGCGGAGAACCACCACGACCACGGCATCCTGCGCCGCAGTCTCGCGCCGGCCCGCGCCGACCAGGCCCTGAACGATCAGGCCGAACGCATCGCCGCCCGCGTCCTGGCCGGCCTGGACTACGTCGGCGTGATCGGCATCGAGCTGTTCGAGATGGCCGACGGCCGCCTGCTGGTGAATGAGATCGCGCCGCGCGTGCACAACACCGGCCACTGGACCCAGGATGGCTGCCAGGTGGACCAGTTCGAACAGCACATCCGCGCCGTCGCCGGCTGGCCGCTGGGCCCCACCGCCGCCATCGCCCAGGTGGAGATGCTGAACCTGCTGGGCGACGAGGTCGACGCCTGGCGCAAATTCGCCGCCGAACCCGAGACCCGCCTCCACCTCTACGGCAAGCGCGGCGCCAAGCCCGGCCGCAAGATGGGCCACATCAACCGGGTGAAGCCGCTGGGGTAGCGACCGTCCCGCCCCGTTCCGGGCAGGGCTGATCAGCGCCCGTAGCGCATCCGCCCGAGCGCGCCGGCGACGCTGTCCAACATCGCGCTGGGCTTCAACTTGGTCGTCGCCTTCCATTTCTCGAAGGTCATGACGTCGCCGATGCGGCGGTCGACGAAGGCCAGCGAGGCTTGCTTGCCCGAGGCCAGGCGGATGGCCAGCGCGCCGCTGAGGATGCCGGCCAGCAGCAGGCGCTTGGAATAGTGGTTCTCGTCGGTGGCCGTGTCGCCGGCCCAGCGCCACAGGACGTCGGCGCTCTCCCAGGCCAGCCGGGCGCCCAGCGCCAGGTGCGACGGCAGGGCGAGGAGCCCGGCGCAGCGGCGCACCGCCGGCTCATCGACCGCCATCGCCTCCAGCCGCGCCTCCACCGCGCGGGCAATGCGTTCGCGGATCTTCAGGGTGGCCGGATCGACCGCCGACAGCGCCTTCAGGGTCGCCGCGTCGTGGCGGCGCGACAGGAGGGCGGCGAGGTCGGCGGGGCCTTGCGGCAGCAGCAGCTCGGTCTCGCCCGGCGAAAGCCCGCGCGCCTTGCCGGCCAGGATGGCCATCCGCCGGCTCCAGCCCTGGTGCGGCGCGATTGTCAGGGCGGCGTCCAGAACCTGCTGTTCGGTCGCGTCCGCCCAATCCTGTCGTGGCTGGCTCATGGCGCTATCCTAAACCGAAAATGGAGTCTGTGCGGCGTGGACATCGGCGGCCTCTTCTGATATTTCGCCGCGCTCGATCTCGTAGGCCGTCCGCCTGCGGGACTTAAGTTTCTTTTGTTCGCTCGCCGCCGCCCCTAGTCGGGACTTGAGGGGGCCGGGCGGGAAGCGGCCAATAGGAGAGAGACCCCTGGTTCAGATTTTCGTCCGCGACAACAACGTCGACCAAGCCCTCAAGGCGCTGAAGAAGAAGATGCAGCGCGAGGGCTCGTTCCGCGAAATGAAGCGGCACGTCCACTACGAAAAGCCCTCCGAAAAGCGCGCGCGCCAGAAGGCCGAGGCCGTTCGCCGGGCCCGCAAGCTGGCGCGCAAGCGCGCCCAGCGCGAGGGCCTGATCGCGGCTCCGAAGAAGCCGGTCACCGGTCCGGGCGCCCGGTAGCGCTTAATTCAGTAAATTCATGCCTATCTAGGGGCCGCGTCTTCCAGGCGCGGCCCTTCGTATTTGGGTCCGGGCGCGGTGTTTGGTCGCGCCCCCGTTCGCGCCCAGGTCCGGGCGACTGGTGAAACGGCGGCCGGACCCCTATCTCTGGGGTCTTGTCGCCAAGCCCTAATTGAGGCGGTCCGAACCGATGAACCTGCGCAATCTTGCCATCTGGGGCGTTATCGTCGTCGTCCTGATCGGCCTCTACTCCATGGTCGTGGGCGTCGGCGGAAAGTCCGCCAGCGCCGGGGAAATCACCTATTCCCAGCTCCTGGGCAAGGTGAACGGCGGCCAGGTCAAGAAGGCCGAGTTCCGCGGCGCCTCGGTGGTCATCACCGACCAGGCCAGCAAGACCTTCACGGCGGTCACGCCCAACAACCAGGACGACCTGGTCAAGCGGCTTGAGGACCAGCACGTCGACATATCGGTCAAGGCCGCCGGCGGCATGACCCTGCTGGGCTTCTTCCTCAACAGCCTGCCGGTGCTGCTGCTGATCGGCGTCTGGATCTTCTTCATGCGCCAAATGCAGGGCGGCACGCGCGGCGCCATGGGCTTTGGCAAGTCCAAGGCCAAGCTGCTCACCGAGAACAAGAACCGCGTGATGTTCGAGGACGTGGCCGGCGTCGAGGAAGCCAAGGATGAGGTCGTCGAGATCGTCGACTTCCTGAAAGACCCGCAGAAATTCCAGCGCCTGGGCGGCAAGATCCCCAAGGGCGCGCTGCTGATCGGCCCGCCCGGCACCGGCAAGACCCTGCTGGCCCGCGCCATCGCCGGCGAGGCGGGCGTGCCGTTCTTCACCATCTCCGGCTCCGACTTCGTGGAGATGTTCGTCGGCGTCGGCGCCAGCCGCGTGCGCGACATGTTCGAACAGGCGAAGAAAAACGCGCCGTGCATCATCTTCATCGACGAGATCGACGCGGTCGGACGCCATCGTGGCGCGGGCCTCGGCGGCGGCAACGATGAGCGTGAGCAGACGCTGAACCAGCTGCTCGTGGAGATGGACGGCTTCGAATCCAACGAGGGCATCATCCTGATCGCCGCCACCAACCGGCCCGACGTGCTGGACCCGGCGCTGCTGCGCCCGGGCCGCTTCGACCGCCAGGTGGTGGTGCCCAACCCCGATGTGAACGGCCGCGAGAAGATCCTGCGCGTGCACATGAAGAACATCCCGCTGGCCGCTGACGTTGAGACCAAGACCATCGCGCGCGGCACGCCCGGATTCTCCGGCGCGGACCGGGCCAACCTGGTCAACGAAGCGGCCCTGATGGCGGCGCGCAAGAACCGCCGCATGGTCACCCAGCGCGACTTCGAGGAAGCCAAGGACAAGGTCATGATGGGCGCCGAGCGCCGGTCGATGGTGATGACCGAGGACGAGAAGAAATGCACCGCCTACCACGAGGGCGGCCACGCCCTGGTGGCGCTGACGGTGCCGGCCGCCGACCCGGTGCACAAGGCCACGATCATCCCGCGCGGCCGGGCGCTGGGCATGGTCATGCAGCTGCCCGAGGGCGACCGCTATTCGGTCAACTATGAGCAGATGACCTCGCGCCTGGCGATCATGATGGGCGGCCGCGTCGCCGAGGAGCTGATCTTCGGCAAGGACAAGATTACCTCGGGCGCGTCCAGCGACATTCAGGCCGCCACGGGCCTGGCCCGCAACATGGTCACCCGCTGGGGCTATTCCGAAAAGCTGGGCCTGGTCTCCTATGGCGACAACCAGGAGGAGGTGTTCCTCGGCCACTCGGTTTCGCGCACCCAGAATGTCTCGGAAGCCACCGCCAATATCATCGACGCCGAGGTCAAGCGCCTGGTCCAGGCGGGCTATGCCGAGGCCAAGCGGATCCTCACCGAAAAGCTCGCCGACCTGCACACCCTGGCCAAGGCGCTGCTGGAATACGAGACGCTGAGCGGCGATGAGATCATCGGCGCGCTGAAGGGCGTGGCCCCCAACCGCGAGGACTCCGAGGCCCGCCGCCCGACCGGCCCCGCCCTGGCCGTGCCGATATCGCCCAAGCCCGAACCGGCCTGACCCTCCCCGGTCGCGTGCCCGTCCTGCCGGTCAAGGTGTGGGGCGTAGTCAATGTGACGCCGGACAGCTTCTCGGACGGCGGCCGGTTCGCCGGGCCGGGCGCGGCGCTGGCCCATGCGCGGCGCCTGATCGCCGAGGGCGCCGACAGCCTCGACATCGGCGGGGAGTCCACCCGCCCCGGCGCCCAGCCGGTGACGCAGGCCGACGAGATCGCCCGCGTGGTTCCGCTGATCCGCGCGATTCGCGCCGAGAGCGCCGTCACCCTCTCCATCGACACTATGAAGCCCGCCGTGGCCCGCGCGGCCGTGGCGGCGGGCGCGACCATCTGGAACGACGTCACAGCGCTGCGCCATGCGCCCGACAGCCTGGCGGTCGCGGCGGATCTCGGCTGCGAGGTGGTCCTTATGCACATGCAGGGGCAGCCCGGCACGATGCAGGTCGAGCCGAGCTACGACGACGTGGTGGCCGAGGTGGCGGACTTCCTCAATCGACGCGCCGAGGCCGCCGTCGCCGCCGGTGTCGCGCGCGGACGCATCTGGCTCGATCCGGGCATCGGCTTCGGCAAGCACATGACCCGCCACAACCTGCCCCTGCTGGCCGGCCTCGACCGGATCGTGGCGCTGGGGTTCCCGGTCCTGCTGGGGGTCAGCCGCAAGCGCTTCATCGCCGCCCTGGACGAGGGCGGGCGCGATCCGGATCAGCGGCCCCCTCACGAAAGACTGGGCGGGTCGATCGCCGGCGCGCTGATGGGGGCCGCGGCCGGCGTCGCCGCCGTGCGGGCCCACGATGTGCGCGAGACGGTGCAGGCGCTGCGGGTCTGGCAGGCCATCGTCGAGGCTGGCCCGGCATAGAAGACGTGCAAATCCGCCATCGCCAAGCTATCGCGATCCCATGCCTTCCCCTGGACGAGTCCTGATCATCGCCGGTTCGGATTCCGGCGGCGGGGCGGGGGTCCAGGCGGACATCAAGACGGTGACGGCGCTGGGCGGCTATGCGGCCACGGCGATCACCGCGATCACCGTGCAGAACACCCGCGGCGTCAGCGCCGCCTATCCCCTGCCCACCGACCTGATCGCCGCCCAGGCGCGCGCGGTGCTGGAGGATATCGGCGCCGACGTCATCAAGACCGGCATGCTGGGCGATGTGGAGGTGGTCGAGCAGGTCGCCCGGCTGCTCGACGAGGCCGCCCGGCCGGTGGTGATCGACCCGGTGATGATCGCCAAGGGGGGCGCGCGGCTGCTGGCCGACGAGGCCCTCTCATCCGTGCTCAGCCTGCTGGTTCCGCGCGCGGCCCTGCTGACCCCCAACGCGCCTGAGGCCGAGGCGCTCACCGGCGTTACGGTAGAGTCCGCCGACGACCTGCGGCGGGCCGGCGAGATCCTGCTGGCGGCCGGCGCCGGCGCCGTCTTGATGAAGGGCGGCCACCTGCCCGGCCCGCGCGTGGTCGACCTGCTGATCACCCCCTATGGCGAGACCGCCTTCGAGGGAGAGCGGATCGACACCCGCCACACCCACGGGACCGGCTGCACGCTGGCGTCGGCCTGCGCGGTGGGCCTGGCGCAGCGCATGTCCCTCGAGGCGGCTGTGGCGCGCGCCTGGGACTATGTTCACCAGGCGATCCTCCAGGCGCCCGGCCTCGGCGGCGGCAACGGCCCCATCGACCACGGATGGCCCCTGCGGGGGCGGCTGTGAGGCCGGGTCTGGAAGCCCGACTGGAGGCGATTGTGCGGGCCTGTCCAAGCCTGATGCAGGTGATGACCACGGCCCGCGACCTGGACCTGCCGGACTGGCTGATCTTCTCCGGCGCGATCTACCAGCGGGTGCTGAACGCGCTGACCGGACGCGAGGCGGACTATGGGATCAAGGACTACGACCTGGGCTATTTTGACCCCGACACCTCCTATGAGGCCGAGGACGCGGTGATCCGCCGCGTCGCCCAGCGCTTCGCCCCGCCGCTGCGCGAGCTGGTCGAGGTGCGCAATCAGGCCCGCGTGCACCTGTGGTTCGAGGCCAAGTTCGCCGAACCCTACGCCCCGCTCGCTCGCACCGCCCAGGCTCTCGACAGGTTCGTCAGCCCGCTGTTCTCGGTGGGCGCGCGCCTGGAGACCGATGGCCGGCTGACCGTGGTGGCGCCGTTCGGGCTGGAGGACCTGTTCAGCCTGACGCTGCGGCCCAACCCGTCGCGGCCCACCAACGGCTTTGCCCGCACCTCGGCCTCGGCCCTGGCGCGCTGGCCCGAGCTGCGGGTGCTGGATTAGTCCGCTGGCAAGATGCGCCGACCCGGTTCCTTCCCGGCTGACGCGCGCCACGTCAGCCGGGACAGCGGCCAGAGCCCTTCCCACTCGGGTTGGATCAACCTGAGTGGAGGAGAAGGGCTCCAGATATAGCGACGACCCTGTTCATTCCCGGCTGACTTGATTCAAGTCAGCCGGGACAGGGTCTAGCGCCGTCCGTCGTGGCGATCGTTCTGGGCGTAGCTGTTCAGCGTCGCCTCGACGCGGGCCATGGTCTGCTCGACGCGCTGACGCTCCGAGCCGTCGGCTCGACCGGCCTGAACGCGCAGAGCGGCGGGCTTGACCGCCAGCAGGGCCGCGCGCAGATCCCGCCCGTCGCGCCACGAGATGCGGTGCTGGCGCGCGGCGTTGTCGACCTTCCAGTCCAGACCGTAGAGGCGGTGCATGATCTGCCGGTCCTCGGGCTGGATGCGGGCCGGCTGGTCATAGCCCTGGGTGTGGCGCGGATCCTGGCCATAGGCGGGTCGCGAGTCAGCGCCATCGTGGCGATGCTGTTCATCGCCCAGATTCTGGGGCTGGTCGTAGGCGGCGTGGTCCTGGCCGCGCCAGGGTTGGGCGGCGACCGGTGCGGCGGCGGCGGCCAGGGTGGCGGCGGCCGTCAGCGACAGCAGGATGGTCTTCATGGCGGGATCCTCCGTGAACCTTGAGGCGCCGGAAATTCCGGCCTCAAGGTTGTCATCGGACCACGCAACGCATGACGCGGGCCTGAGGCTCCCGTTATTCGGTGTTCAGCTGGTCCGGGCGTCGGTCCGTCGGGGGCTCGCCCCGGTCGCCGCGGCGGTGAGCGCATTGGAGATCGCTTCATAGAGCTTGGCGATCTCGATCGGCTTGGCGACGTGCCCGTCCATGCCAGCGGCCAGGTACTCATCGACCTGATGGCTCAGGGCGTTGGCGGTCAGGGCGACGATCGGGGTGCGCTTGCGGTTGTCGCGGGCTTCCGCCGCGCGGATCTCGCGCGCGGCGTCGATGCCGTCCATCACCGGCATCTGGATATCCATCAGCACCAGGTCGTAGCCGCCCGCCCGCCAGGCATCTACCGCCTGCTGGCCGTCGGCGACGATGTCGATGTCGATGCCGAGCGAGTCCATCACCGCAGCCAGCACCTGGCGGTTGGTGGGGTTGTCCTCGGCCGCCAGCAGCCGCAGGTCGCGGGCGTCGGAGTCCGGGGCGTCCTGGACCTCGCCCGCCGCGGCGACCTGGCCGCGGTCAAGCGGCAGTTCGACGGTGAACGTCGAGCCCTGGCCCTCGCGGCTCTCCACCGCGATCGTGCCGCCCATCATCTGCGTCAGCTCGCGACAGATCGCCAGGCCCAGCCCCGTGCCGCCGAACCGGCGCGTGGCGGAGTTGTCGGCCTGGGTGAATTTCTCGAACAACGCCGGCAGCTTTTCCGGCGCGATGCCGACGCCGGAATCGCCGACCACCAGGCGCAGGGCGCCGCTGCCCGGATTGAGGTCGACGCGAACCTCGACCGCGCCGCGCGGGGTGAACTTGACCGCGTTGGAGAGCAGGTTGCCGACGATCTGGCGAAGGCGGTCGGGGTCGCCGCGCCACCACCCTCTGACCTCGTCGGCCAGCGACAGGTTGAACGCCAGGCCCTTGCCGTCGGCCAGCACCCGGAAGGTCTCCACCGAAGGCGCCAGGGTCGAGTCGAGATCGAAGTCCTCGGTCACCAGACTGAGCTTTCCGGCCTCGATCTTCGACAGGTCCAGCACATCGTTCAGCACCGCCAGCAACAGGCTGCCGGACTGGCGGATGATGCCAAGGCGCTCGCGCTGCACCGGTCCCAGGTCGCCCATGGACATCACCTCGGCCATGGCCAGGACGCCGTTCAGCGGGGTGCGGATCTCGTGGCTCATATTGGCCAGGAACTGGGTCTTCAGGACGTTGGCGGCATTGGCCGCGTCGCGGGCGTCCTCCAGCTCGCGCATGGCGCGCTTGAGCTCGGCCTCGCGCTCGCCGAGCTTGCCGAGCAGGTGGTTGAAGCTGTTGGTCAGGCCGCGGAACAGCTGGTCCTGCGCCCGGACTTCCACCGGCTCGAAGCTGCCGCCGCCGGCCACCTCGTGCATGGCCTCGGACAGCCGCAGCACCGGCGCGATCACCCGGTGGGCCATTCCGCGCGCCAGGAACAGCGCCACGCCGATGCCGCCGAACAGCAGGGCCGCGGTGAGCGCCACGAACTTCGGCAGCATCGCGGCGAACCGGGGCTGACCGACCACCAGGACCAGCCGGCCCAGCGTCCGCCCCTGCGACCTCACCTCGGCCTGGACGGTTTCCGTCGGCCCCAAGGACAGGTCGCGCTCCGGCGCGCGGTCGAAACGCGCCAGGACCGCGCCGGCGGGATCGGTCAGGCGCGCGGACAGGACACTGCGGCTGTCGGCCAGGGCGTTGAGCGGCGCCTGCATCGCGCCCGGCGCGCCACCGACCATCTCGGCGGCCTCGGTGGCGGCGATGATTGCGGCCAGCCCGACGTAGCTCTGGTGCGACTGGGTGCGGGCCACCGCCCACTGCTGCAGCATGAAGGTCAGGCACGCGGCGACCAGCACCACCAGGGTGGTCACCAGGCCGACGCCGGCCACGCGCGCGTGGAACGTCGCGGTCGGGGCGGAGCCGGGGGCGTCGGGGCCGGAAGTGCTGGTGGGTTCGGTCATGGCTTTCGCAAGGAGACGCACGCACCTTGGCTCTAGCCCAACAATCCTAACGCTTCGCTTCGCGGGACCCTCCGCCCCTGGAGATCGCGGCAAATGGGGCGGATTTCCGACGCTGGGCGCCGGCCAGGCGGCAAACTGTGCCTTTGGCGCCACAATGCAACCCCCTGGGGTAGAAATCGTACTGAACAACCGATGAATCGATTGCGCGAAGCTTAAGGCTGCATTTACCTTAAATTGTGGTCGTTAATCTTAATCGAGGGCATTTCATGGAAAAGGCGTTTGTCGCGCAACGGGTGGCCAAGAAGCTGTTCGTCACTGAGGCCGCCGTTGATGGCGCGCTGGCGGAAGCCTCTGAACTGATGAGCGAAATGCTCCGCGCGCGTAAGGACGTGAACGTCTCGATGGTGTTCGCCGACGAAGCCGCCGTGAAGATGGTCGAGGCCATCCGCGCGCTCAGCGAAGCCCGCACCGCCATGGTCGGCGTGCACAATGAGCTCAACGAAGCCAAGCTTCGCCTGGGCATCCGCGCGAAGATGGCGATCGAAGACAAGCCGCACTTCGCGGCCGAGATCGTCCAGACGAAGATGCGCGACGTCGGCTAGATTCGCCATTGGGGCGGATTTTCGACCCAATGTTGCAAAGGTTTAACTGGTGATGCGCCTCTAATTGGGATTAGGGGCGCATTGTCATGCCAGGTTCACCGATCGCACAGCTCGCACTCGCCCTGGTGGTTGGAGTCTGCGTGCTTGCGTGGTGGAAAGGCGGCGCCGCCGAACGCTTCGGCGCAGCGCTCTTCTTCATCAACATCTTCTTCTTCATCGGCGTCGGCTATATCGCACCGCCATCGATGATGCCTGTCCTGCTACTGGTCGATGACGCGGTCACTGCCATGGGCTTGCTGTTCGTTACGCTGAGGTTCGGCAGCCTGTGGCTCGGCGGGGCGATGCTGCTCTACGCCGCGCAGTTCACCCTCCACTCGTTCTATTTCGTCACCGAGCGGCAGCCCGATGCATTCCACGCCATCGTGAACAACGCCATTTTCGTCGGCGTGGTCATTTGCCTCGGTGTCGGGACCGCGATGTCGATCCGGCGGCGACAGGCGGCCCGTCGCGAATAGTCCGCGTCACCACGCGGGCTCACCGACCCCGCAGAAAACTTTCTCTTGCAGCGCAGCACAAACCCGGGCTTCTGGCGCGCGGGCCACGCCCTCCCAACGGGGCGCAGTCCATCTGTAAGGATGGGAGACACTGCCATGACCACCCTCGCCAAGCCGGCGATGCGCCCCGCGCGTCCCGAGTTTTCGTCCGGCCCCTGCGCCAAGCGCCCGGGATGGACCCCCGAAAATCTCCAGAATGCGGTGCTTGGGCGCTCGCACCGCTCCAAGCTCGGCAAGGCCCGGCTGAAGGACGCCATCGACCGCACCCGCGCGGTGCTGGAGGTTCCCGACGACTTCCTGATCGGCATTGTCCCCGGCTCCGACACCGGGGCGGTGGAGATGGCCATGTGGTCGATGCTGGGCGCCCGGCCCGTGCAGCTGCTGGCCTTTGAAAGCTTCGGCAAGGACTGGGTCACCGACGTCACCAAACAGCTGAAGCTCGACGCCGAGGTGCTCGACGCGCCCTACGGCCAGCTGCCGGACCTGACCCGGGTGCGGCCCGACGCCGACCTGGTGTTCACCTGGAACGGCACCACCTCCGGCGTCCGGGTCCCGAACGGTGACTTCATCGCCGCCGACCGCGAGGGCATCACCATCTGCGACGCCACCTCGGCGGCCTTCGCTCAGGATCTGGCCTGGGACAAGCTCGATGTGGTGACCTTCTCCTGGCAGAAGGCGCTGGGCGGCGAAGCCGCGCACGGCGTGCTGATCCTGTCGCCCCGCGCCGTCGCGCGCCTTGAGAGCTACACGCCGGCCTGGCCGATGCCGAAGCTGTTCCGGATGACGAAAGGCGGCAAGGTTACCCTCGATCTCTTCGAAGGCGCGACCATCAACACGCCGTCCATGCTGGCGGTGGAAGACGCCATCGACGCCCTGAAATGGGCCGCCTCGATCGGCGGCCTGGCGGAAATGAAACGCCGCGCCGACGCCAATCTCGGCGTGCTCGAGGCCTGGGCCCAGAAGACCCCCTGGGTCGCCTTCCTCGCCGAGGACCCGGCCATCCGCTCCAACACCTCAGTCTGCCTGAAGGTCATCGACCCGGCCATCACCTCGCTGTCGCCGGACGCCCAGGCCGAGTTCGCCAAGAAGCTCGCCGCCCTGCTGGAGAAGGAGGCCGTGGCGCTGGACGTCGGCGGCTACCGCGACGCCCCGCCGGGTCTGCGGATCTGGTGCGGCGCCACAGTGGAAACCTCCGACATCGACGCCCTGACCCCCTGGCTCGACTGGGCCTTCGCCAGCGTCGCCTCGGAACTCACAGCGGCGTGATCCAGGCCTCCCTTCCCCCTTGCGGGGAAGGGCCGGGGATGGGGGTGAAACACCGCCTCCGCCCCGCTCGCACCCCCACCCCAACCCCTCCCCGCAAGGGGGAGGGGCTCAAGCACAGAGATTTCAAAATGCCCCGCGTTCTCATCGCCGACAGCCTGAGCCCCGCCGCCATCGACATCTTCAAGCAGCGCGGCGTCGACGCCGACGTGAAGACCGGTCTTTCCAAGGAAGACCTGATCAAGATCATTGGCGACTATGACGGGCTCGTCGTTCGCTCCGACACCAAGCCCAACAAGGAGGTCATCGCCGCGGCGACCCACCTCAAGGTCATTGGCCGCGCCGGCATCGGCGTCGACAACATCGACATTCCCGCCGCCACCGCCGCCGGGATCGTGGTGATGAACACCCCCTTCGGCAACTCGATCACCACTGCCGAGCACGCCATCGCCATGATGTTCGCGCTCGCCCGCCAGATGCCCGCCGCCGACGTTTCCACCCAGGCGGGAAAATGGGAAAAGAGCCGCTTTATGGGCGTCGAGCTCTACGCCAAGACCCTCGGCCTGATCGGCGCGGGCAACATCGGCGGCATCGTCGCCGACCGGGCGCGGGGCCTGAAGATGAAGGTGGTGGCCTACGACCCCTTCCTGTCGCCAGAGCGCGCGGTTGAAATGGGCGTCGAGAAGGTCGAGCTCGATGAGCTGCTGGCCCGGGCAGACATCATCACCCTGCACACCCCGCTCACCGAAAAAACCCGCAACATCCTGTCGGCCGAGAACCTCGCCAAGACCCGGAAGGGCGTGATGATCGTCAACTGCGCCCGCGGCGGCCTGGTGGACGAGGTCGCGCTGCGGGCCGGCCTCGACTCAGGCCACATCGGCGGCGCGGGCTTCGACGTGTTCATGCAGGAGCCGGCCCGCGAAAACGTGCTGTTCGGCGCTCCGAACTTCGTGGCCACGCCGCACCTGGGCGCCTCCACCAACGAGGCGCAGGAGAATGTCGCCCTGCAGGTGGCCGAGCAGATCAGCGACTACCTGCTGACCGGGGCCGTCACCAATGCGCTGAACAGCCCCTCCGTCACGGCGGAAGAGGCGCCGCGCCTGAAGCCCTTCATCGCTCTGGCCGAAAAGCTCGGTCTGATGGCCGGCCAGATGGTCGACTTCGGGATCAAGGCGATCGACATCGCCTACGAGGGCGAGGTGGCCAAGCTGAACGCCAAGCCGCTGACCGCCGCGGCCCTGGCAGGTGTCATGCGCCCGATGCTGGCCGAGGTGAACATGGTCTCCGCGCCCGCGGTGGCCAAGGACCGCGGCATCATCGTCTCGGAGAGCCGCCAGGAGGACTCGCCGATCTACGAGAGCCTGATCCGCATCACCGTCACCACCGAGAAGGGCAAGCGCTCCTTCGCCGGCTCGGTGCTGGCGGGCACACCGCGGGTGATCGAGGTCAAGGGCATGGACCTCGACGCCCCGTTCATGCCGACCATGCTCTACGTCAACAACCTCGATAAGCCGGGCTTCATCGGCAACCTGGGCGCCCTGCTGGGGGAAGCGGGCGTCAATATCGCCACCTTCAACCTGGGCCGCGTCTCCGCCGGCGACGACGCCATCGCCCTGGTCGGCGTCGACCAGGCGCCCAGCGAGACCCTGCTGGCCAGGATCCAGGCCCTACCGCACGTCAAGGAGGCGCGCGCGCTCCGGTTCTAACCGCCGGAGAGCGCTCCGAAGATCAGCAGCTCGTCGGCCGCGCGCAAGGGGGCCGCGACGCTGCGGGTCTCGTCGCAGCCGATGAACAGGCGCATGTGCCGACGGACCCGGTCCTGCTCGTCGATCACCCGGAATTTCAGGCCCGGATAGCGGGCGTCGAGGTCGTCGAGCACCGCGCCCACCGTCGCGCCGTCGGCCTCCAGGCGGGTCGCGCCTGCGGTGTAGGACGTCAGCTGCGAGGGGATCAGCACGTGGGTCACGGTCTTGGGGTCATGGTCTTGGGGTCATGCGCCCAGCGGCGCCGCCACCACCGAATAGATCTCCGGCAGGTGGGCGGCGATCTGGCGCCAAATCTCGCCCTCCTGGCTCATCCAGAGCTCACCCCCCGTGGTGCCGATGTAGAGGCCCATGGGGTCGCAGGCGTCGCCGCAGAAGGCCTGGCGCTTGACGGTGATCCACGCCTGTTCGGCGGGGAAGCCCCTGTCCTGGCGTTCCCAGTTCTTGCCGGCGTCGCGGGTGCGATAGGCGGCGGGCCGCCCGCCCGGGCTGGTGCGCGGCCAGACGTCCGTGCCATCCATCGGCCAGACCCAGGCGGTGTCGCGGTCGCGCGCGTGCGGCACGATGGTGAAGCCTATGTCGCCGATCTCGCGCGGCATGGCGTCGCCGACCCGTTCCCAGCGGGTCGCCGGGCGGTCGAGGCGATAGATCCCGCAATGGTTCTGCTGCCACAGCCGGTCAGGGTCGGTCGGCGCCAGCGCGATGAAATGGGCGTCCTGGCCGAACTCGGGATAGCGGTCGGGCTGGAAATCGCAGGCGACGTTCTCATTCAGCGGGCTCCAGGTCGCGCCCTGGTCGGCGGTTTCGAACACCCCGCCGCTGGAGGTCGCCAGATACATCCGCCGCGCGTCGCGGGGATCGATGACCACCTGGTTCAGCAACGATCCGTCAGGGGTGCCGGCCTCGGGCGGGCACCAGTCCCAGTAGCGGGGATGGTCGTTGAAGCCGGCGACGCCCGCCCAGGTCACCCCGCCGTCGGCGCTGCGGAACAGACCGGGAGGCGAGACCCCCGCCCACCAGACGCCCGGCTCGCTGGGATGGCCGGGCTCAAGCCAGAAGCTGTGATCGACGGAGCGCGCGCGGGGGTCGTCGGATTTCGGGAACGCCGGCGGCGACTTGGCCTCCGCCCAGGTCTCGCCGTCGTCGCTCGAGCGAAAGATCGTCGGGCCCAGGTGGCCGGTCGAGGCCGCCATCAGCATCGTCGTCCCGTCGCGCGGATCGAGCACCAGATGGTTGACGATACTGCCCAGGAAGATCGGCCCCTGGACGCGCCAGCTCTCGCGTCGGGCGTCGCTGCGATAGATCCAGGCGCCCTTGCGGGTGCCCACCAGCAGTTGGATCGCGTCGGTCATCGGCCTCTCCCTGACCTGAGGACGCGCCATATCACGCCAATCCGACACCGCTCGGCAAGTCTCTATGGAAGGCGGCCGGCGCTCGCCTCAGTGGAAATCACGGCTGCGGACCAGCTGGCTGGAGGCGCGGGCGTGAGGCGGCGGCGGGGCGGCGCCGGGGGCGTCCTCGCGGTCGCGCATCTCGCCGAGCTTGGCCGAGAGGTCGGTGAAGCGTTCGGCGACCACATGGATCACCCCATCGGCCGACTGCACACGGCCCTGCACCATCAGGAAGGCCGAGCTCATCACCAGCCGGCGGTTGGCGTCGAAGGCGTCCTTCCAGCAGACGATGTTGGCGATGCCGGTTTCGTCCTCCAGGGTCAGGAACACCACGCCCTTGGCGGTGCCGGGCCGCTGGCGCACCAGCACCAGGCCGGCGACGCAGACCCGCCGGCCGTCGCCCATCGTCGCCAGCGCGGCGCAGGCGACCGCCTGCATGCGCGCCAGGTCCGCGCAGAAGAAGCTCACCGGGTGGGCCTTCAGCGACAGGCTGGTGGTGCGGTAATCCTCGGCGACCTCCTTCGGCGGGCTCATGAAGGGCAGAAGAACCTGCGCCTCCTTCAGGCTCTGGCGGGCCAGCAGGGGCGCGTCGCGTTCGGCGTTGAGATCGCCGGCCAGACCTTTCACCGCCCACAGCGCCTGGCGCCGGTTCAGCCCCAGGGAACCGAAGGCGTCGGCCTCGGCCAGCAGCTCAAGCCCGCGCCGCGACAGGCCGCCGCGCAGCACATAGTCCTCCAGGGTGGACAAACCCCGCGCCCGGGCCGCCACGAAGGCCCTGACCTCCTCGCCCTTGAGGCCGCGCACCTGGCGCAGGCCCAGGCGCAGCGCGCGATGAGGCGCGCGAGGATCGTCGGGCGGCTCCAGCGTGCAGTCCCAGTCGCTGTCGCGGATGTCGGGGGGCCGCACCTCCACGCCGTGCTCGCGGGCGTCGCGGACCAGCTGCGCCGGCTGGTAGAAGCCCATGGGCTGGCTGTTCAGCAGGCTGGCGCAGAACGCCTCGGGGTGATGGCGCTTCACCCATGCCGAGGCGTAGACCAGCAGCGCGAAGCTGATCGCGTGGCTCTCTGGAAAGCCGTAGGAGCCGAAGCCCTCGATCTGCTTGAAGCAGCGCTGGGCGAATTCGGGATCGTAGCCCCGGCCGACCATCCCCTCGACGAACTTCACCCCGAACTCGCCCACCGAGCCATAGTGCCGGAAGGTCGCCATCGAGCGGCGCAGACCGTCGGACTCGTCGGGCGTGAACTTGGCTGCGTCGATGGCGATGCGCATCGCCTGTTCCTGGAACAGCGGCACGCCGAGCGTCTTCTTCAATATGCCTTCCAGCTCGTCCTGCGGGTGCTCCGGACCGGGCCTTGGATAGGTGACCGCCGCGGGGTTGGCCCGTCGCTTGAGATAGGGATGCACCATGTCGCCCTGGATCGGCCCCGGCCGGACGATCGCCACCTCGATCACCAGGTCGTAGAACCTGCGCGGCTTCAGCCGGGGCAGCATCGACATCTGCGCCCGGCTCTCGACCTGGAAGACGCCGACGGAATCGGCTTTGCACAGCATGTCGTAGACCGCCGGATCCTCCTGCGGAATGTGGGCGATGTCGGTGATCCGGCGGCCGTCCGGCAGCGGCGGCAGCATGTCGAAACTGCGCTTCAGCGCGGTCAGCATGCCCAGCGCCAGCACATCGACCTTCATCAGGCCCAGCGCGTCGATGTCGTCCTTGTCCCACTCGATGAAGGTCCGGTCCTTCATGGCCGCGTTGCCGATCGGCACGGTCTCGTCCAGCCGGCGTTGCGTCAGCACATAGCCGCCGACGTGCTGCGACAGGTGGCGCGGGAAGCCCAACAGGTCCTGGGCCAGGCTCACCGCCCGGCGGATTTCCGGCGCTTGCGGATCCAGCCCCGCCTGGCGGATGTGGTCGTCCGGCACGCTGTCGCCCCAGCTGCCCCAGACGGTGCCCGCCAGCGCCGCGGTGATGTCCTCGGTCAGCCCCAGCGCCTTGCCCACCTGACGGATCGCCATGCGCGGACGGTAGTGGATGACGGTGGCGACGATAGCTGCGCGGTCGCGTCCATAGCGGGCGTAGACGTACTGCATCACCTCCTCGCGCCGCTCGTGCTCGAAGTCGACGTCGATGTCCGGGGGCTCTCCCCGGTTCTCGGAGATGAAGCGGGAAAACAGCAGGTCCTGGTCTTCCTTGGTGGGATCGACCGCGGTGATCCCCAGGCAGAAACAGACGCAGGAATTGGCCGCCGATCCCCGGCCCTGGCAGAGAATCCCCCGTTCCTCCCGCGCCCAGCGCACGATGTCGTGGACCGTCAGGAAATAGTTCGGGAACTTCAGTTTCTCGATCAGGGCCAGTTCGTGGGCGACCAGCTTGGAGACCTTCTCCGGCACGCCGTCCGGATAGCGCCATCGGGCGCCTTCCCAGCTCAGGTCGTGCAGATGCTGGATGGCGGTCTTGCCGCGCGGCACCGGCTCGTCGGGATATTCATAGGATAAATCCGACAGGTCGAAGCCGACCCGCCCGGCGATCTCGACACTGCGCTCCACCGCGCCGGGAAACC
This sequence comes from Phenylobacterium sp., assembly GCF_031360265.1. Taxonomy (GTDB): domain Bacteria; phylum Pseudomonadota; class Alphaproteobacteria; order Caulobacterales; family Caulobacteraceae; genus Phenylobacterium. The sequence goes on along the minus strand of NZ_JANMBF010000142.1, from coordinate 55,503 downwards.
GGGCGAACAGCCGCGCCATCTCGTCAGGCGATTTCAGGTGGCGCTCGGCGTTGGCGGCCAGCCGCAGTCCCGCCTGGTGGATCGTGCAGCCCTCGCGGATGCAGGTCAGCACGTCCTGCAGGGGCCGGCGTTCGGGGCCGTGGTAGAGCACGTCGTTGGTGGCGACCATCGCAGCGCCGCTCGCTTGAGCCAGGGCCGCCAGCCGCGACAGCCGGTCCAGGTCGCGCCCCCCATAGCGCCGCGAGGCCGCCAGCCAGACGGCGCCGGACAGGGCGCCGGCGATGCGGCCCAGGTCGCGCTCGAAGACCTCGTCCAGCCGGTCCGGCGGCACGACCAGCACAAGCTGGCCCTGCGCATGGTCGGCGAAGTCCGCCCAGCGCAGATCGCAGCCGCCCTTCTTCTCACGACGCTGGCCCACGGTCAGCAGGCGGGTCAGCCGGCCATAGGCCTCGCGATCGGAGGGATAGACCAGCAGGCTCGGCGTCCCGTCGGCGAAGTCCAGGCGGCAGCCGGTCAGCGCGCGGACCCTCCCCCCGCCGTCCCGCAGCGTCCGCATCGCCGACCAGGCGCGCACCACGCCGGCCAGCGAATTGCGGTCACACACCCCGATGGCCTCCAGACCCAGCGCCGCGGCGCCGGTCACCAGCTCGCCCGGGTGCGACGCCCCGCGCAGGAAGGAGAAGTTGCTGGCCGCCTGCAGCTCGGCGTAGCGGGTCATCCGAACAGTCCGTGCAGCCACCACTTCGGCGGAATTTCAGGGTCGCCATAGAGACCGGCGCGGAACAGCCAGAAGCGGGCCCCGGCCTCGTCCTCGACACGGTAATAATCGCGCACATGGCCCACGCGGACGTCGTCGATGGCGGCCTTCCACCATTCCTCGCCGATCCGCTCCGGACCTTCGGCGCGGCGCACGCGATGCAGCTGGCCGCGCCAGCGGAACTGGGTCGGCGGGTCATCGGGGGTCAGCGCCAGCACCGCCTCCACCGGCTCGGGCCGGCGGAACAGCCGGGTCGGGCGCGGGGCCTCGCGGTTCCAGGCCCGCGCGGGCGGTGGCCTGGCCAGCGGCGCGATGCGACCGACCGCCAGCTCCGGGACATGGCTTTCCACCGGGGCGGCGCGCCAGACGCGATCCTCGCCCAGGCGGTTGGTCAGCCGGTCGATCAGCGGCGCGAGGCCCTCCTCGACCGTGGTCTCGCGACCGGAATCCAGCCGCGCCTGCCGCCCCGACGTCGCCTCCGCGGCCTGCGCCGTCAGGGTCACCACCTCGATGCCGAAGCCCGGGTCGACGGTGTCCAGCCGGGGGGCGAACAGCTTGGCGATCCGCGCGGCGTCACGGCCCGGCAGCGCCAGGCCGATGGCGAGCGGCAGGGCCTTGCCGTCCAGCCGGTGGAAGCAGATCTCGAACTGTCGCGCGCCGAACCCCTGCGCCTCCAGCCGGGCGCAGAGCCGGGCGCACACGTCGAAGGTGACCCGGGCCAGGTCTTCGGGCGCGCTGATCGGCTCGGCGAAGGCCAGACGGGCGAACCAGGGGGTGGGCGGGCGGCGGAAGGTGAGCGCCTCCTCCGCACGCCCCAGCGCCTGGTCCAGGCGGGTCAGCGCGGCCTGGCCGAAGCGTCGGGCGAAGGGCGCGCGGGGAATCTCCAGCAGCTGGCCGACCCGGCGCAGGCCCAGCCGTTCGACCTGCGTCCAGGTCTGCGTCTCCAGCCGCAGGGCCGCCGGCGGCAGGGGGGCCAGCAGCGCGGCCTGCCCGCCCGGCGGAGCGATGGCGCCGTCCTGGCCGAACCGCGCCAGCGCCCAGGCCGCGCCCGGCGTGTCGGCGATAGCGCAGCGGAAGGCCAGGCCATTGGCGAACAGCCGCATCTGGAAATCGGCCAGCATCGCGGCCTCCCCGCCCCACAGGTGATCGACCCCGCTGACATCCAGGAACAGGCCGTCCGGCGTATCGGGCGCCACGGCGGGCGAGAACCGCACGCACCAGTCCGCCAGCGCGGTCAGCGCCGCCGCGTCGGCCCCAGGCTCGGCCTCGGCGGCAGCCAGTTCGGGGACCAGGGCAAAGGCGTCGGCGGCCTTCTGGCCGGGATGGAGCCCGAGTCTGGCCGCCTCGACGTTGACGGCGGACAGGCGGCGAACGGCGCGCACCGTCTCCAGCAGGGCGAAGGGGCTAGCTGGCGAGCTTGAAGGGTTGCGCCGGCGCCAGTTGCAAATCGCCCAGCTCGGCGACCAGGCGCAGAGGATGCGCGACATCGGTTGTCTCCCAGCTATAGGCCCCGGTCGCCTCCAACAGCCACGCTCCGGTGCGTCCGCCCCGGCAGCGCGCGAGCTCCGCCCGGAACCTGGGCGCGCCCAGCCCGAACGCGCCGGCTTCGGGTTCGGACGGCGCCGAGGCCACCGTCCAGCGGGTGGCCGCGGCCGAACCGCCCGCATCGCGCCGCGCCTGGCCGCCATAGGGCCGGCGGCGGATCAGAAAACCGGTGGCGCCGCGCTTCTCGCAGGCCAACTGCAGGCGCCGTCCGGCCGTGAGGTCACAGGCCTCGACCTCGCCCACCACGGCGGCGACGCCGACGGTGGCCAGCGCGTCCTCCATCACCGAAAGCGCCTCGGCTTCGTCGCGGGCGCAGACCTGGATCAGCTTTTCCGGCGGAAAGCCCAGACCGAGCAGGCCCGGCGCGCAGAGATCGTCGCGCCGCAGCACCCAGACCACCTCGCCGCGCCTGGTCAGCGGCGCGGTCAGCAGGGCGGTGAAGGCCGCGGCCGCGGCGGCCGTCTCGATCTCCATGCCCGTCCCGACGACCTCATGCCAGCGCCCCAGCGGCAGGCCGCCGCCGGGCAGCTGGTCGTCGATCCGCGGGTCGCCAAACGGCAGGGATTCAGCCTGCGCCCGTCCGCCGGCCTCGATCGCCGCGATCTTCGCCCGCATGGCGTCAAGTTGCCTTGCGCGGAAATCGGACATGACCTTGCGGACTCCTTTCGTTCTATTTTTGTTCTAGTCCTCGGGGATTGGGAGTCAAGCCGTCGGCGCCGGCCGTCTTGACCCGGCCGGTCCGCCGCCGGATGGTCCCGCCCAAGACCGGCGTCACGCCGGCGGGGAGGTTTTCCATGATCCGCGTTTCGACCCTTCTGCTCGCCATCGTGATGGCGACGGGCGCCGCCCAGGCTCAGCCGGCGGCCCCGGTCATCGTGCGGATCGACTCCGGCCCCGTGGCCGGCGTGGTCGAGGGCAAGGCCAGCGTCTTCCGCGACATTCCCTTCGCCGCGGCCCCCGTGGGCGCCCTGCGCTGGGCGCCGCCGCAACCGGTGAAAGCCTGGACCGCGCCGCGCGCCGCCGCCCTGGCCGGACCCTCCTGCCCGCAGCCGATGACCGCCAGCGGCGCCCCCAACTCCGGCGGCGCCAACGGCCCGACCTCGGAAGACTGCCTGCAGCTCAACGTCTTCGCCCCCAGAGACGCGGGCGCCCCCGCCAAGGGCGCGCCGGTGATGGTCTGGATCCACGGCGGCGGCCATCGCACCGGCGCCGGCTGGATCTATGATGGCCAGAACTTCGCCCGCGACGGGGTGGTGGTGGTCAGCATCAACTACCGCCTGGGCGCGCTCGGCTATTTCGCCCACCCCGCCCTGACCAAGGCGGCCAGGACCGGCGAGCCGCTCGGCAACTACGGCCTGATGGACAAGATCGCCGCGCTCAAGTGGGTGCGGCGCAACATCTCGGCCTTCGGCGGAGACCCCAAGAACGTCACCGTGTTCGGCGAAAGCGCCGGGGGCATGAGCACCCTGGCCCTGTTGGCCACGCCCTCGGCCACGGGGCTCTATCAGAAGGCCATCGTCGAATCCGGCCTGGGCTGGTTCGAGCCAAGGACGCTCGCCGACGCGGAAAAAGCCGGCGCGGCGGCCCTGCTGAAGATCGGCGTCCCGGCCGCCGCCACGGCCGCCGACCTGCGTGCGCTTTCGGCCGACAAGCTGGCCGGAATCGACGGCAACTATGGCCCCTTCATCGACGGGCGGCTGATGACCGAGACCGCCTCCCAGGCTCTGGCCCGAGGTCACGTCCCCGACGTGCCGCTGATCATCGGCTCGAATTCCGGCGAGGATTCGCTGATGGGTCCGATGACCCTGGGCGCGGCGGCCGTCGCCAGGATCCCCGCCGCCGTGAAGCCGGCCTACGCAGCCGAGGCCGCCGCCGGCGACGACGCGTTGGCGCGCGCGGTGTTCACCGACCGGGTGATGGGCGGCCCCGCCCGCTGGGTGGCGGCCAAGGCGTCCGGCGGCCAGCCCGCGTGGCTCTATTATTTCTCCTACGTCGGGTCGCGCTTCCGCCCGGCGATGACCCGGGCGGGCCATGCCGCGGAAATCCAGTACGTCTGGGAATACTGGGGCCGCCGCACGCCGATGAGCGAGGTCACCGATGAAGACAAGGCGATGGCGATGCTGATGCACGCCTGCTGGGTCAGCTTCGCCAAGTCCGGGACGCCGAACTGCGGAACCTCTTCCTGGCCTGCCTACACCCCGGCCAATGACCAGCTGATGGAGTTCGGCGTGTCGAGCGGGGTGCGCGCCCACTTCCGCAAGGCGCAGCTGGACGCCCAGGAGGCCCAGGTCCTGCCCACCCTCATGCTGGGCGCGAAGTAGCCGAACGGAATCCTCTTAGCGGCGTTTCAGGAGTCGCAACAACGGGGATCCGACACTCATGGCCGCGCGTCCCACCTGGCAGGGCTACCTGCGGCTTTCGCTCGTGAGCTGCCCGGTGTCGCTCTACACCGCCACCTCGCGCGGCGGCGAGGTGCACTTCAACATGCTGTCGAAGGACACCCACAACCGCATCCGGATGATCCCCACCGATCCCGAGACGGGCCCCGTCGACCGCGCCGACATCGTCAAGGGCTATGAGATCGAGAAGGGCCAGTATGTGGTCATCACCGGCGAGGAGCTGGACAATGTCCGGCTGGAGACCACCCGGACGCTGGACATCGAACGCTTCGTCGACGACGCCGACATCGACCGACTCTATTGGAACGACCCCTATTTCCTGGCCCCCGATGGCGACATCGCCGTGGAAGCCTTCAGCGTCATCCGCGAGGCCATGAAAAAGGCCGGCAAGGTGGCGCTGGGGCGACTGGTCATGCACCAGCGCGAGCGGCTGATGGCGCTGGAGGTGCATGGCAAGGGGATCGTCGCCTACACCCTGCGCACCCGCGGCGAGGTGCGCCAGGCCGAGGAGGTGTTCGGCCACATCAAGGCGGTCAAGCCCCCGCCCGAGATGGTCGCCATCGCCGCCCGGATCATCGAACAGCAGGAGGGCCCCTTCGACCCCACCCAGTTCACCGACCGCTACGAAGACGCGCTGCGGGCCCTGATCGCGGAAAAACAGAAGGGCCACACGGTGAAGGTCGCCGAGGAGCCGAAAGAAGCCGAGGTCATCGACCTGATGGAGGCGCTCAAGCGCAGCCTGGGCGCCTCCGGCGAGCGGCGCAAGGCCACGCCGGCGGCTGCGAACGCCAAGGCGTCGGCGCTCAGGCGGAAACCGGCGAAACGACGCGCCTGACGGGCGCCCTATTTGAGGCTACCGAAGTCCTCTCAACCGCCTGATCGCCTCGGCCAGCGGGGCCTCGGCATCGTCATAGTCCCCCCAGGCCTTGGTCTTCTTCAACAGCGCCGGCGCGGTGCGGATCGTGAAGACCTTGGGGTCGAGCCCAGGTTTGACCTCGCGCCAGGTCAGCGGAAACGACACCGGGGCGCCGGGCCGTGCGCGGGGTGACAGAACCGCCGCCGCCGTGGCCATCCGGTCGTTGCGCAGGTAGTCGAGGAAGATCCGCCCCTTGCGACGGGCCTTGGCCATGTTGACCACATAGCGGTCGGGCTGGTCGCCGGCGATCGCCAGGCAGACGTCGCGGGCGAACTGCTTCGCCATCGGCCAGTCGATCTTGCCCGCCTCGTCCTTCAGCGGGGTCACCACATGGAGTCCCTTGCCGCCGGTGGTCTTGCAGAAAGCGGCCAGGCCCAGGGTTTCCAGCCGGACCTTAACCTCCAGCGCCGCCTCGATCACCCGGGCGAACGGCAGATCCTCGTCGGGATCGAGATCGAAGACCAGCCGCCCCGGCGTCTCCGGGGCGAAGGGCTGGCAGTTCCAGGGATGGAATTCCACAGCCCCGCTCTGCGCCAGCGCCGCCAGCGCCTCGATACGGTCGATCTGCATATAGGGCTTGGCGTCACCCGACACCGCCACTTCGGAAATCAGAGCGGAGGCCCCCTTGCCCAGGTGGCGCTGGAAGAACCGCTGGTCGCCGAAGATCCCGTCCGGCGTGCGGACGACCGAGCAGGGCCGCCCCTTCAGGTGCGGCATCATCCAGGGGCCGACAGCCTCCAGATAGCGCGCGAGATCGAGCTTGGTCACCGGATCGCCATCGCCGCCGTCCGGCCACAGCGCCTTGTCCGGACTGGAGAGCGTCACCCCCATGACCACGGGGGATCCGGCCTTCTTCGCCGGCTCAGCCTTGGTCGTCGGCGCCGGCTCGGCAAGGGCGGCAGCGTCCACCGGCGCCGGCGTCTCGGCCTCGACCTCGCGGGCGGGCTTGTCGTCGCGCAAGGCTTTGAACGCCCCCTGCCGCACCCTGCCCGCGCCGGTGAACCCGGCGAACTCGATCTCCGCCACCAGCTCCGGCCTCGCCCAATGGACGCCGGCCGCCTTGCGCGGCGCGCCGGCGCCGGAGAAGGGGCTGCTCTCGGCCTCCAGCGCCGCCAGCCGGGGCAGCACGCGGGCGACCTTGTCGCGGCCGAATCCCGTGCCGACGCGGCCGACATAGACCAGCCGGTCGCCGCGGTTGACCCCGACCAACAGCGAACGAAGCTGCCCCGCCTCGCCGGTCCAGCCACCGATCACCACCTCGTGGCCGGCGCGGCATTTGGATTTCAGCCAGGTCTCCGACCGGTCGGAGCGATAGGGAGCGTCCAGGCGCTTGGAGACGATCCCTTCAAACGACATCCGGCAGGCCGATTGCAGCACGGCCTCGCCGCCGGTCTCGAAGTGGTCGACGTAGCGGATGCGCGGATGCGGCGCCGGCAATCCGTCCACAAGCTCCTTCAGCCGGGCCTTGCGCGCACTCAGCGGCAGGCTCCGCAGGTCAGCGCCATCGGCGAACAGGAGGTCGAACGCAAAGAAGATCAGATCCCCCGTCTTTCCATCCGACAGCGCCGTCTGCAGCGCCGCGAAGTCGGGCGATCCGCTGTCATCCAGCGCGCAGGCCTCGCCGTCGATCAGGCTGTTGGGCAGCGACCGCGCGGCCTTGCCGATCACCGCGAACCTCGCCGTCCAGTCGAGCCCGGCGCGGGTCTTCAGCGTCGCCTTGCCGGCCTGCACCCGCAGCTGCAGCCGGTAGCCGTCGAACTTGATCTCATGCGCCCAGCCAGCGCCCGACGGCGGCCGGTCCACCGACCTGGCCAGCTGTGGCGGCACGAAACCCGGCAGTGTGGGCGCGGCGGAGCGCCCCAGGGCGGCGGTCTCGGCTTCGCCGCCCTGGGACTGCCAGACGCGCTTGGCCGCCGCGCGGGCCTTGCCGGTCATGAACCGCGTCGGCCCCTTGCCCATGCCGGCGGCGATCTCGTCCAGGCTACGTCCGGATGCGACCGAGGTTGTCGCCTGCTCCACCAGCGCCGCGCCGTCGCCCTCAACCGCGTACGCGTCGCGATGCTTGATCAGCAGCCAATTGTCGTGGCGCTCCTTCGCGCGGCGCTTCATCCGCACCAGGACGAACCCGCCCTTCAGCCGCTCGCCGTCCATGACGATCTTCAGGTCGCCGGTCTTCAGGCCCTCGCGCGGATCGGTCCCGGGTTCCGGCTCCCAGTACCCGCGATCCCACAACATCACCGTCCCGCCGCCATACTGGCCCCTGGGGATGGTCCCTTCGAAGTCGCCGTAGTCCAGCGGATGGTCCTCGACCTCCACCGCCAGCCGGCGCTGGGCCGGGTCCATCGACGGCCCCCGGGTCACAGCCCAGGACTTGAACGTCCCGTCCAGCTCCAGGCGAAAGTCGTAGTGCAGCCGGGTCGCCGCGTGCTTCTGGATCACGAAACGATAGCGCTCGGACGGCGTGGCCGCCTCCGCACCGCTCGGCTCGGCGGTCTTGCTGAAGTCGCGCATCGCGCGATAGCGGGTGAGCTTGCTGTCGGCCATCGACGCGGCGCCTCAGCTGGCCAGGGCGACGGCGCGTTCGCCCACCCCCTCCAGCGTCCCGACGAAGGCGGCGCGCCAGGCGGTGACGTCATGACGCGACACCCCTTCGAACAGCGCCTGCCAGCGGTGGACGCGCTCGGTCCTGTCCATGGCCAGCGCTCGTTTCAGGGCGTCGGCGATCTCCTCGGGACTGTTAGGATTGACCATCCGCCCGACGATCGGCGCCAAGGCGCCGTCCAGGGCGAGGAACAGGGCGGTCGCCGACAGCACCAGGGGCCTTGGCGGGGGCAGCGCGACGGCAAGATCCTTGGTCGACATCCATACCTCCACGCCCCTTGCAACTCGGGCCTCAACGCGCGAGCGGGGCCATTCGATCCCCGGGGGCGGGCGTGACCGGCGGCGGAATCGCCATCCGACGGCTTGACGATTCACCCCGCACTCCGCGCTATGCAGACGATCCGCATCAGCCCCGACCAACAGAAGGCAAGGTGACGCCCGATGGCCAAAACGCCACGCGACCAGACGCTGCTGGCCGACGCGATCGTGCTGTTCGGCGCCACCGGCGACCTTTCGCGGCGCATGCTGCTGCCGTCGCTCTATCACCTCGACGCCGACGGCCTGCTGGCGACGGGCTTCAAGGTCCTGGCCACCGCCCGCGCCCAGCTCACCCGCGAGGCCTTCGTCGAGCAGGTCCGCGCGATCCTCGAGGCCCGCCCCGAGGCCCTCGACGCGGCGATCTGGACGCGATTTGCCGACCGTCTCGACTATGTGGCCTGCGACGCCACCCGCGCGGAGGGCGCAGCGAAGCTCGCGCCGCACCTGGCGGGCTGCGTGCGGCCGATATTCTTCCTGGCGATCTCGCCCAGCCTCTATGGCGGGGTCTGCGCGGCGCTGGCCGCCGCCGGCCTGGCCACCGGCGACAGCCGCATCGTGCTGGAAAAACCCGTCGGCCGCGACCTGGAGACCTCGCGCGAGGTCAACGCCGCCGTGGGCGCGGCCTTCAGCGAGGAGCGGACCTTCCGCATCGACCACTACCTCGGCAAGGAGACGGTGCAGAACCTGATCGCCCTGCGCTTCGCCAACACCTTGTTCGAGCCGCTGTGGAACAACCTGACCATCGACCACGTGCAGATCACCGTGGCCGAGACCGAGGGTGTGGGCGACCGCTGGCCCTACTACGACGAGTACGGCGCGCTGCGCGACATGCTGCAGAACCACATGCTGCAGCTGCTCTGCTTCGTGGCGATGGAGCCGCCGGCCGACATGGACCCGCGCTCGGTCCGGAACGAGAAGGTCAAGGTGCTGCGCTCGCTCCGCCGCTTCACCCGCGCCGACGTCCAGGCCGCCTCGATCCGCGGGCAGTACACAAAGGGCGTGGTCGGCGGCAAGGAAGCGACGGGCTACGAGGCCGAGCGCGGCCAGCCCACCGGGACCGAGACCTTCGTCGCGCTGCGCGTCGACATTGACAACTGGCGCTGGGCCGGCGTGCCGTTCTTCCTGCGCACCGGCAAGCGGCTGCCCGAGCGGCGCACCCAGATCGCCATCCAGTTCAAGCCGGTGCCGCACTCGATCTTCGGCGCCGCGGCCAATGATGACCTGATCGCCAACCGGCTGGTCATCGACCTGCAGCCGGACGAGGACATCGAACTTTTGCTGATGAACAAGTCGCCCGGTCTCAGCCAGGGCGGCATGCGCCTGCAGTCCCTGCCGCTGTCGCTGTCGCTGCTGCGCTCCTACGAGGGGCCGGGGTCGCGCCGACGGATCGCTTATGAGCGGCTGTTGCTGGACGTCATGCACGGCGATTCGACGCTCTTCGTCCGGCGCGACGAGGTGGAGGAGGCCTGGCGTTGGATCGACGGCGTCGCCGATGCGTGGGCCGAAGCCGGCATGAAGCCCAAGCCCTACCCCGCCGGCAGCTGGGGCCCCGCCGGCGCCTTCGCGCTGATCGAACGCTCCGGCCGGGCCTGGCTGGACTAATGCCGGGCGAGGCGAGACCCCATGTGACCGGCCTGTCCTACGCGAGCCCTTCATGACCCCCCGCAAGCCCGGCGCTTCGCCCCAGGCTGCCGACGCCGCGCCGCCGCGCGTGACCTCGCCGGCGTTTCTTGAGCTTGCTGCGCGGGTTCTCGACGGCCGGGCGGCGTACCGAGCCCAGGGTCTTTCGGCGCGCGGGACCCGGGTGCTGCAGGCGCTGGGCTATCTGTCGCCGGTCGAGCTGTTCGGCGCGCGCTGGGACGACCGGCCCGGCGACCCGGGCCTGCGAGGGCGCGCCCTGGAGCTGCGCGGATGCGGCCCGGCGACCCTGCGCGACTTGCAGGCCTGGCTGAGTCGGCCCTGGGGGGCGTAGGGCGGCGTCAGCCGCCCCCGGATCGATCCGCCGCCGGGGCTTGCGCCACGCCGCGCGCATGCTGTGCGCCGGACCGCAGAACGGTCGGAAAACCGCTGACGATCAGCCCGACCACCCAGCCCGCGACCCCCAGCAGCTCACTTTTCGCGGCGGCATATCGCTCCGCTCCAACCCCCTCGCCCAGGGCCGCGACAACGCCGACGGCGATCAGTTGGAAAAGCGCCACCAGCCCGATCAACGCCGCGCCAATCACCGCGACCGTCACCATGGGCGATAGATGGCGGCGCCGGGCGACGTCGATGACCGCGCCGCCGCCGAAGGCCAGCACCCCGAAGCTGACAAGACCGATCGCCAGGTCCAGCGGCGCCCCCACAAGCAGCATGCCCCACGCCTGGACCGTGTGGTTTCCCTCCCACCAGCTCATCGGCGCCATCATCAGGCTCGCGGCGTCGGCGATGGTGACCATCGCGCCGGGGATGCCCAGGGTCAGGACGCCGGCCAGGGCGGCGGCGACGCCCGCGCGGCGGGCCACCGACGCCACGCCATGCTGCAGGGCCGCGCACCAGTAGTAGGTGATGATCGCCGGGCCGACGCTGGCGACCAGCATGGTGGTGATATCCTCGCCCTTGCTGTCGTGAACCCGCGCCTCGATGGCCCCGTGCATGACGGTGATCATCAGCATGAACGCCATCACCAGGGCGAAGCGCCCCAGCGCGCGGGGCGAGGCCAGCCCCAACAGCTGCTCGAAGCGGCTTGCCTCCTCAGCATGGGCGGCCGGGGCCGGTGTCGCCGCAGCTCGGCGCGTGGCGATCCTCGAGCCGAAGATGAAATCCTCCACCGGCCCGATCAGGGTCACCGAGACGACGGTGATCAGCAGCGTGAAGACGATCCGGCTCGGACCGAAGGCCGCGCCAAGTTCCTCGAGGAAGCCCTCCCGGCCAAGCATGGCGAAGACCACGCCGCCGGTCGCGGCCGCCACGCAGACGAACCAGCGCTTGGTGAAATCCGCCGTGGCGTCCTCCGCGCCGCCCCAGCTCCGGGCGGAGATGGCGGCTCTCAGCCTGCGGGTCAGGCCGACGCCGCGGATCGGAATCAGGTCGAGGATCAGCCAGACCCCGTTGGCCAGCCCGACAAACAGCACCGCCGCCCCGGCCCACAGGGCCAGGTCCAGGGCGGGCGCCTTGAACAGGGTTCCGGCCCCCGGCGCGGCGCGATAGATCAGCACGCCGGCGATCGCCAGCGCGGGGCCAACCGCAACCTGGATCCAGAGGCTCCGCACCGCCAGGGTGATCATCAGGATCGCGCCGGCCACATCCACGAACGCGGCGACTTCCAGCGCCAGGGCCGATCGCGCCTGCGCGTCGGTGACCACATGTTCGAAATCCACGCCGTTTTGCCCGCCGAACCGGGTCATCGTGGCGCGCAGCAGCGCGCGCGCCTCCTCCAGCGCCGTGGCGCCGCCCGCCACGTCGTCGTAGGCGACATACCTGACGACGGTGATCTCCACGGGCGTGTTCTTGATGATGGTGTCCGCGGTCGCCTCGATCCGGGTGTCGGCCGAGGCGTTGTCGCGCGGCGTGCGGATCACATGGAAGTAGCGCGCCGCGCCGTCGCTGAGGTCTTCGCCAACCTCGGTCAGCGGCGTGACGCGGGGCAGGGCAACCTGTTTCAGCCACTCGGACCGGCGCAAGTCCGACGCGCGAAGGGCGGGGTTTTGCGGCAGGGTGCTGATGAAGCCCGCGCGGTCGGGCTTTACCGGCCGGACGCGCCCAGGCGGCGTGCAGGCCGCGAAGATCGCCTGCAACTGGCCCCAGTCCGTCACCTGATCGTAGCCGTCGCGCAGCCGCGCGTAGCGAACGTCCGACGGACCGATCAGGCAATAGCCCTCCGGCGGCGTGACATGCAGCCGGGCCTTGTCGACGCCGACAATGTCCATCGCCCGCACGCCGGTTGCGCAGGCCAGGCCCAGCCACATCGCTATCCAGAGCCGTCGCCGTCTCATCCCAGCACCCCCGGACCGCCAGTAGGCGGCGGCCCTGCCGATGCGGTCAAGGCCACAATCCATCGCACGCGCCGAGCGCCACGGTCGCGGGCGCCGGGATCGAGGGGGCAGACCGCCACGACGGCGCCCGGTTTCCGCTCGACGCGGACCGGACGTGCTCCGATAAGCTTGGCTCCGAAACCCCGCGAGATGAGCCAAGACATGATCCGCGCCCGCAGAGCCCGCATCGTGGCCACGCTCGGCCCCGCCAGCCGCGGCGTGGAGAAGATCCGCGAACTTGCCATCGCCGGCGCCGACGTCTTCCGGGTCAACTTCAGCCACGGCGCCCACGCCGAGCACGCGCGCGCCATTCGCGCGGTGCGCCAGGCCGAGGCGGCCGTCGGTCGGCCCCTGGCGGTGCTGGCCGATCTGCAAGGGCCGAAACTGCGGCTGGGCGCGTTCGCCGGCGGTGCGATCCGCCTTCGGGCCGGCCAGGCGCTGCGGCTGGATCTCAGTGCGCAGCCCGGCGACACGGCCCGCATCGGGGTCCCCCATCCCGAGGTGTTCGCCGCGCTGCGCACCGGCGCCCTGGTGCTGCTGGACGACGGCAAGGTGCGGCTGCGGGTGATCCGCCACGGTCCCGACTTCGCCGAGACGGTGGTCGAGGCCGGCGAGGCGCTCTCCGATCACAAGGGCCTGAACCTGCCGGGCCTGGCGATCCCCATCCCCGCGCTGACGGTCAAGGATCGCGCCGACCTGGCGTTCGCTCTGCAGGAAGGCGTCGACTGGGTGGCCCTGTCGTTTGTCCAGCGCGGCTCCGACATGGCCGAACTGCGCAGTCTGGTGCAGGGCCGCGCCAGCGTGCTCGCCAAGATCGAAAAGCCCTCGGCGCTGGAGGCGCTGGACGAGATCCTCGATCTGTCCCAGGCGATCATGGTGGCGCGCGGCGATCTCGGCGTCGAGCTCGCGCCCGAGGAAGTGCCCGTCGTCCAGAAGCAGCTGATCCGCGCCGCCCGCCTGCGCGGCATCCCCGTGGTGGTGGCGACTCAGATGCTGGAAAGCATGACCCATTCGCCGACCCCCACCCGGGCCGAGGCCTCCGACGTGGCCGGGGCGGTCTATGAGGGCGCCGACGCCCTGATGCTCTCGGCCGAAAGTGCGGTCGGCGACTATCCTGTTGAAGCCGTCACCACCATGGATCGAATCATCACCCGGGTGGAACAGGACCCGCGCTGGCCCGAGCTGATGCGCGCCGAATATCCGGTCGAGGACGCCGACGCCGACGCCCTGGTGGCCGCCGCCCGCCGCGCCGCCGAGGCCGCCTCCACCGCCTGCCTGGTCACCTTCACCACCACCGGCCAGACGGCGCTGCGGCTGGCCCGCGAACGCCCCTTGCAGCCGACCCTGGCGTTGACCCCCTCGCTCAACACCGCGCGCAAGCTGGCGATCCTGTGGGGCGCGGAGGCCCGCGTGGCGTCGGAACTGTTCGACCCCGAGGACCTGGCCCGCATCGCCCTGGAACAGGCGGGCCTGAGCGGCCTCGCCGAGCCCGGCCAGCGGGTGCTGATCCTCGCCGGCCTGCCGATGGGCTCCCCCGGGGCCGCCAACATCCTGCGCCTGGCCCATATGCCGCCGCGGCGTTAGCGATGCGATGATCGAGACCTACGCCTCGAGCGCCAACCTCGCCGACGCGGCGGCCGATGCGATCGAAGCGGCGCTGCAAGGCGCGTTGGACGCCCGCGGACGCGCCAGCCTTGTCGCCACGGGAGGGCGATCGCCGGGGCCGGTCTACGACCGCCTGAGCCGCGCCGACCTCAACTGGCGTAAGGTCGCCGTCACCCTTTCCGACGAGCGGCAGGTGGACGCCGCCTCGCCGGCCTCGAACGCCCGGCTGCTGCGCGAGCGGCTTCTGGTCGGCCGCGCCGCAATGGCCCGTTTCCTGCCGCTCACCGACTATGCCGAGCCGGCGCTCAGACAGCTCCTGCCGTTCGACGCCGTGATCCTGGGCATGGGGGAAGACGGCCACGTCGCCTCCCTGATCCCCGGCAGCCCGGTGCTCGACGAGGCCATGGACCCGGCCGGCGAACGGCTGCTGGCGGAGTCTCCGGCCGGCTGGGGATCGCCGCCGGTGGCGCGGATCACCCTGACGCTGGCGGCGTTGTTACAATCGCGCGCCCTCTTCCTCTTGATCGCCGGGGAGGCTAAGCGGCAGGTGATCGCCGACGCCCAGGCCGGAGCCGATCTGCCGGTGCGCGCGCTCCTCGACCAGGGTGTCGCCCCGGTGAGGATCTTCTGGACCCTGAACTGAGAGGACCGACCCCATGCATCCGGTCACCGCGGCCGTCACCGAACGGATCGTCGCGCGCAGCCGCGACAGCCGCGCCGACTACCTGGCCCGCATGCAGGCCGCCCGCCATGCCGGCCCTGGCCGCGCCAAGCTGTCCTGCGCCAACTGGGCCCATGCCTTCGCCGCCGAAAGCGCTGGCGACAAGCTGCGGATGCGCGACCCCTCCGCCCCCAACATCGCCATCGTCAGCGCCTACAACGACATGCTTTCGGCCCATCAGCCGCTGGAGCGGTTCCCGGCGATCATCAAGCACGCCGCGCGCGAGGTCGGCGCGACGGCCCAGTTCGCCGGCGGCGTGCCGGCCATGTGCGACGGGGTGACGCAAGGCCGGCCGGGGATGGAGCTGTCGCTGTTTTCCCGCGATGTGATCGCCATGTCGACGGCCGTGGCCCTGACCCACGACGCCTTCGACGCGGCCCTGATGCTGGGCGTCTGCGACAAGATCGTGCCCGGCCTGACCATCGGCGCGCTCAGCTTCGGCCACCTGCCGGTGATTTTCGTGCCCGGCGGGCCGATGACCTCCGGGATCTCCAACGTCGAGAAGGCCCGCGTCCGCGCCCTTTACGCGCAAGGCAAGGTGACCCGTGAGGAGTTGCTCGACTCCGAGATGGCCGCCTACCACGGCCCTGGCACCTGCACCTTCTATGGCACCGCCAACTCCAACCAGATGATGATGGAGATGACCGGCCTGCACCTGCCGGGCTCGGCCTTCGTGCATCCCAACACGCCGCTCCGTGACGCCCTGGTGGCCGCGGCCCCGAAGCGGGCGGTGGAAATCCGCGACGGCGCCAACGCCTATACGCCGATGTCGGCGGTGGTGGACGCGCGCAGCCTGGTGAACGCTCTGGCGGGCCTGCTAGCCACCGGCGGATCGACCAATCACACCCTGCACCTGATCGCCATGGGCCGCGCCGCCGGCGTCCGGATAACCTGGGAGGACTTCGACGACCTGTCGGCCGTCACCCCGCTGATCGCGCGCGTCTATCCGAACGGCAGCCAGGACGTGAACGCCTTTCAGGCCGCCGGCGGCATGGGCTTTGTGATCCGCCAGCTGCTCGACGCCGGCCTGGCCCACGACGAGGTGATGACCGTCGCCGGCCCGGGCCTGCGCCGCTACCAGACCGAGCCGGTCCTCGACGACGGCAAGCTGGTCTGGCGCGAGGGGACGGCGACGTCGCTCAACCTCGACATCCTGCGGCCGGTCTCCGACCCGTTCGAGGCGCACGGCGGGCTGCGGCTGATGAAAGGTCCGCTGGGCCGCGCGGTGATGAAGACCTCGGCGGTGAAGCCCGAGCATCTGGTGATCGAGGCGCCCGCGATTGTCTTCGAGGACCAAGACGCCCTGCTGGCGGCCTATCAGCGCGGCGAGCTCAACCGGGACTTCGTCGCCGTGGTGCGTTTCCAGGGTCCGCGCGCCAACGGCATGCCGGAACTGCACAACCTGACCCCGCCACTGGGCGTCCTGCTGGACAAGGGCTTCAAGGTGGCGCTGGTCACCGACGGACGGATGTCGGGCGCCTCGGGCAAGGTTCCCGCCGCCATCCATGTGACGCCGGAGGCCGCCAACGGCGGGCCGCTGGCCTATGTGCGGACCGGCGACCTGATCCGGGTCGATGCGCACGCCTGAACGCTGGAGATCAAGCTGGACCCCGCCGAGCTGTAGTCCCGCGGCCCCGCCGCCTGTCCACCCGGCGGCTCAGGCTATGGCCGCGAGCTGTTCGGCTGGATGCGCCGCGCAGCCGGCCCCGCCGACGCCGGCGCCTGCGCCCTGTTCGAGGTCGCCCGATGAAGCCGCAATACGCCGGTCTGGTGGGCGATGTCGGCGGCACCAATGCCCGCTTCGCTCTGGTGGATACGCAAGGCCACGTGCGCAACCTGCACGTCTATACCGCCGCCAACTATGGCTCGCTGGCCGAGGTGATCGCCGACTATCTGGGCCGCACCCTCAACCACAAGCAGCCGCCGCGCGCGGTGGTGGCCGTCGCCGGTCCGGTGCTCGACGGCCAGATCGAGTTCACCAACCTCGACTGGCAGATCTCCGAGGGCGACCTTCTGGCGCAGTTCGCCTTCGAGGCCGTCGAGCTGATCAACGATTTCGCGGCCCAGGCCCTGGCCTGCCCGCTGCTGGCGCCGGCCGACCTCAGGACCCTGGGACCCGCCCTGCGCGGCGCCGCCGATTGCCCAATGGTGGTGATGGGCGCGGGCACCGGCTTTGGTGTGGCGGGTCTGGCGCGCAGCGAGCGCGGCGACATCGCGGTCGCTACCGAGGGCGGGCACGCGGCCTTCGCCCCCAGCGACGATGTCGAGGTCGAGATCTGGAGCCAGTTCCGCGCCCGCCACGGCCGGGTCTCCATCGAGCGGCTGATGTCCGGCCGCGGCCTCTTCGAACTCTACGGCGTGCTGGCAGGCCTGCGGCAGGTCGAGGCGGCGCTGGTCGACGAGAAGGCGGTGATGGACGCCGCCGCCACAGGCGACGCCCTGGCCGGGGAGACCCTCGACCGCTTCTGCGCGATCCTGGGCGCCGTCGCCGGCGACCTGGCGCTGAGCTTCGGCGCCCGGGGCGGGGTGTTCATCTCCGGCGGCATCGCGCCCAGGATGGCCGAGCGGCTGGCCGCGGGCGCCTTCCGCGCACGGTTCGAGGACAAGGGCCGGCTGTCGGCCTATGTCGCCGAGATCCCCACCTCGCTGGTGGTGCATCCCTACCCGGCGATCATCGGCGCCGCGCGCCAGCTGGAGATGCTGGAGCGGCTATGATTTTGGAGAACATCCTCCAGCTGGCCCCGGTGATCCCCGTGCTGGTCATCGAGGACCTGGCCCACGCCGTTCCGCTCGGCCGCGCCCTGGTCTTAGGCGGCCTGCCGGTGCTGGAGATCACCCTTCGGACCCCTGTCGCGCTCGCCTGTATCGAACGCATGGCCGGCGAGATCGAGGGCGCGGTGGTGGGCGCGGGCACCGTGCTGACGCCGTCCCAGCGCCAGGCCGTGGCCGACATCGGCGCGCGGTTCGCCGTCAGCCCGGGCCTGATCGAGGGCGAGGGGCCGGAGGGCCCGATCCCGCTGCTGCCCGGCGTCGCCACCGCCACCGAACTGATGGCCGGCCTGGCCGCCGGCTTCACGCGCTTCAAGCTGTTCCCGGCCAATATCGTCGGCGGGATCGACGCGCTGAAAGCCTTCGCCAGCCCCTTTCCCCAGGCCAGGTTCTGCCCGACCGGCGGGATCAGCGTCCACAACGCCGCCGACTACCTGGCGCTGGCCAATGTGGTCTGCGTCGGCGGCAGCTGGGTCGCCCCCGCCGAGGCCGTCCGCGCCGGCGACTGGGGCCGCATCACCGCCCTGGCGCGCGAAGCCTCGGCGTTGCGCGTGGGCTGACGGACCGAGGCAGCTGTCGGCCATTCGCCGCAATGCGAACATCGACTCCCGCCCCCGCGAGCGTTCGCGGGACGGGCGTTGACGCCCAGGCTGCGATCCCATCACATGATGTCCGGTGTTGCGGGCAGGGGGCGGGCGAATGTCAAGGGGCGCATATCTTTTGGCATGTGGCGCCGGGGCGATCTTCCTGGCTTTCGCGGGGTTCCCGTTGCGCGCCCAGCCAGTCGCGCCGGCGGTCGGACCCACAAGCATCGCCGCCGCTCCGGACGTGCTGGCGGCCGAACGCCTGTTTTCAGCCTGGATGGAGGGTCAGATCGCGTACCGGGGCCTTCCCGGCGTGGCGGTCGGCGTCGTAAGCGACCAGCAACTGGTCTGGTTCAAGGGCTTTGGCTACGCCGACATCAAGGCCAATCGACCGGTGACGGCCTCGACCCGCTTTCGCATGGCGTCCAACAGCAAGCTGTTCACGGCCATTGCCATCATGCAGCTTAGGGAAGACGGAAAACTCCGGCTCGACGACCCGGTTGTGAAGTACTTGCCCTGGTTCAAGGCCAGGACCGCAGGGAGCGACGACGGCCCGATTACGATTGAACAACTGCTGTCCCACAGCTCCGGGCTTCAACGTGAAGCCGGCGACCACTGGGAGTCCCTTAGTTTCCCGACAGCCTCGGAAGTTGAGCATCTCTACCCGGAACGGCAGGCGGCCTTCGCCCCGGCCACGCGCTGGAAATACTCCAACCTTGCGTTCACCGTCGCCGGGCGTGTGGTGGAGACGGTCAGCGGGGAGACCTGGGCGGACTATCTTCAGAAGCATATCTTCGATCCGCTCGGCATGACTGAGTCCAGCGTGGATAAGAACGTCCCGGAGCTGACGGCGCCTTACGGCCGCCGCATGCCGGACGGGACCCGCGAGATTCTCCCCTTTATCGACTCCCGTGGGATGGCCGCGGCTACGGGTCTGACATCGGATGTGAACGACATGGCCAAGTTCATGTCGGCGCAATTCCGGCGGGGCCCACGGGGCGGATCGCAGATCGTCAGCAGCGGGTCCTGGCGCGAGATGCTGCGCGTTCGGTCCGTCGATGAGACCTGGACGAGCGGCTCTGGGCTCGGGTTCGACGTCAAGCGGGTCAAGGATCGGACGTACATTGGTCATGGGGGCGGCTACCTGGGGAACACGACCCAGACGCTCATTCAGCTCGATGACAAGGTAGGCGTGATCGTGCTGACGAACACGAACGACTCAAATCCAAGCGATATCGCCAACCAGTTGATGGCAACCGTTGGCCAGGTGGTTGCGACCGCGTCCAAGCCCAAGACCGCCCCGGTGGCCTGGAACCCGGCGTGGGCGCGGTTTGCCGGACTCTATCGCGGCCGTTGGGGAGATCAGCAGGTCGTCCTGTTGAACGACCGGCTGGCGATCATCGCGCCGAACGCCCCCAATCTGGACAATCCGGTGACGCTCGATCCGGTGGGCGAAGGCCGCTTTCGCTACGGGGCGCCGACAGGCGGCAGCGCGATCGGTGAGATTGTCAGTTTTGCGGAAGTCGCCGGCAGGCCGATGCGGATGACCGTGGGAGACACCTGGGTCGATAGGGTCCAGGGTCCGTGATCACGCTGCGGTCCTCGACCCCAGGGTCCATTCAGCTCATGGCGTTGAAGCGCTGATACCGGGACGCTTCAGCAGGTCTTGCCCTGCGCCGCCGGCCCCGCCACAACCCTTGCCAGACCAGAGGGAGACGCCAGGTGGCCGAAGACTTTCAGATGCCCAAGGGCGCGCTCATGGCCGGCAAGCGCGGGATCGTCACCGGGGTGGCCAACCACCAGTCCATCGCCTGGGGCATCGCCAGCCAGCTGGCCGCCCAGGGCGCGGAGATGGCCTTCCTGCACCTGCCGGGCATGGAACGCCGCGTCGAGCCGTTGGCCGAGAGCCTGGGCGTCAAGGTCCTGGCGCCCGCCGACGTCACGGACGACGCCTCCATGGACGCCGCCTTCGAGACGGTGAAACGCGCGTTTGGCCAGATCGACTTCTTCGTCCACTCGATCGCCTTCGCCAACAAGGATGAGCTCAAGGGTTCCTTCGTCGACAACACCACCCGCGAGGGGTTCCTACGGGCCATGGACATCTCAGCCTTCAGCTTCGTGGATTGCGCGCGCCGGGCCGCGGCTCTGATGCCGGAGACGGGCGGCTCGATCATCACGATGACCTTCATGGGCTCGGAGCGCGCGTTCCCGAACTACAACACGATGGGGGTCGCCAAGGCGGCGCTCGAGGCGGCGGTGCGCTATGCCGCGCGTGACCTCGGCCCTCGCGGCATCCGGGTGAACGCCGTATCGCCGGGCGCCGTGAGAACCCTTTCGCTCGCGGGCATCACGGGCGGTCGCGGCATGCTGGCCAAAGGACGCTCGCTGTCGGCCATGAAGCAGAACGCCTCGATGGAAGGCGTTGCGGGCTGTTCCCTGTGGTTGCTCTCCGACCTCGGCATGTCCACCACCGGCGAAGTTGTCCACGTCGACGCCGGCTTCCATATCATGGGCTTCGCGGAGGATGCGGCGGAGGCCGGCTAAACCGCGTAGGCGCGCATGAACCGGGTCGCCGCCTCGCGGGCGATCCTGTCGATGTTGGCGTCGGTCAGGCCGAGCGGCACGCCCAGCAGATAGGCGGTCTGGCGGCTGGAGATGACCATGCCGGCGAAGAACTCCGCGGCTTCGACGGGGTCCGGACAGGCCAGGCGGCCCGCGGCGGTCTCGGTTTCCAGGAAATCCGCCAGCCCCCGGCGGCTGGCGCGCGGACCGGCCTCATAGAGCGCGCGCGCCACCTCCGGCAAGGTCGCCACATTGGCCATGGCGGTGCGCATCAGGGTCGTATAGCGCGGCGTCAGCAGGGCCGTCAGCAACACCCGGCCAAACGCCGCCAGCGCCTGGGCCGGCTGCTCGATGGCGCCGGGCGCCTCCAGGGGCGCGACGATCTCGTGGACCCGTCGCGCGCACAACGCCTGCACCAGGTCGGCCTTGCAACCGTAGTGATTGTAGATGGTCTGTTTGGAGACCCCGGCCCGCCGGGCGATCTCCTCCATCGGCGCCTGGATGCCGCGCTCGGCCCATACGTCGACCGCGGCGTCGAGGATCGCCTCGTTCTTGGCGACGTCGATCTGGCCGGCCACCCGCGACATCAGTGCGCGCCTCCGGCCCGGGCCGCGGCGAGGTTGGCCGTCGCCGCGCCGGGCCTGGCGAACAGCGCCAGGAAGGCGGCCATCCAGCAGCCGAGCGACAGGAACATGAAAGCGTCGCCAAAGCTCAGCACCGCGGCCTGGCGGCGGATCAGCATCGAGAACGCCTTGTGCGCCCCGCCGTCCGGGTCGGCCATGCCCGCCCCGCTCATCATCGCGGTAAGCCCGCTCAGCATCTCCTGGCTGACGGCGTTGGCGGTGGAGACCGCCGCGGCGATGTCGGTGTAGTGGGCCACCGTCTGGTGGGTCAGGATGGTGGCGATCACCGCCAGGCCGATAGCGCCGGCGACATTGCGGATCAGGTTGATCAATCCCGAGGCGTCCTTCATCAGGGTCACCGGCAGGGTCGAGATGGTCATCATCTGGGCCGCGATCATGGCGATCATCGAGCCCAGCCCGCGGACCACCTGCAGGGTCAGGAACTCCTTGAACCCCCAGTCGTCGGTAATCCGCGCGCCCAGGCCAATGGCCCAGGCGGTGAGCGAAAAGCCGATCACCATGGCCACCCGGGCGTCGATCCGGCTGACCACGCGGCCGGCGATGGGGGCGCTCAGGAACATCGTCAGGCCGGAGACCAGCATGGTGGTCCCGACCTCGGCGGAGGAGTAGCCGCGCACCTGGCCAAGGTAGAGCGGCAGGATGAAGGTGCCGCCGAACAGGCTCATGCCGGTGACAAACGTCATCACGATTCCCAGCGTGAAGTTGCGGTCGCCGAACGGCTTCAGCGAGACGATCGGCTGGCGATAGGTCAGCTGCCGCCAGATAAAGGCCGCGCCGGTCACCGCCGCCAGGACGGTCAGCCACAGGATCGCGTCGTCCTGCAGCCAGCTGTTCTTGGCGCCCTCCTCAAGCACATACTGCATGGCCAGCAGGAAGACGGTCATCAGGCCCAGGCCCCACCAGTCGATACCCTTGGCCAGCCTGGGATCCGGCTTGTCGAAATCGCCGTAGCGGCTCACCAGGAAGACCACCAGCGCACCCACCGGCACATTGATGAAGAACAGCCAGCGCCAGCTGAGCGCCTCGGTAATGTGGCCGCCCAGGGTCGGCCCGATGGTCGGCGCAAGCGTCACGATCAGGCCCACCAGGACGTTGGCCGTGGTCCGCCGCTCAGGCGGGAAGATGGTCATGGCTGTGGCGAAGATCGGCGGGATCATCGCGCCGGCGGCCAGCCCCTGCAGCGCCCGCGTCAGGATCATCATGTCGACGCTGGAGGCCAGGCCGGTGGCGATCGAGGTCAGGATGAAGGCGATGGAGGCGATGACATAGAACCGCTGGGTGCCCCACATTTTGGTCAGGTAGGCGGTGAGCGGCATGATCACCACCTCGGCCAGCAGATAGATGGTCTGCACCCAGCTGATCTCGTCGGCGGTGGCGCCGATGCCGGCCTGGATCTGCACCAGCGAGGAGGCGACGATCTGGATGTCGAGCATGGCCATGAACTGGCCGACGATCATCCCGCCGAAACCCAGGAACACCTTGGTCCAGTTGACCGCCTGGCCGTCGGCGCCCAGCACCGTCGACGGACTCGGCGAAGGCGGCGCCGGCGAGGGAGCCGCGCGGACGGGGGCCAGACCCTCCAGCTTGACCGCGTTGTCGGTCACCGGTCAGCGCGCCAGGCCGCGGCGGGCATACTGGGCGGCCGGCGCCGCGGCGTCGGCGAAGCTGGCGCCGGTCTGCTGGGTCACGTCGACCTTGACCTCGACCGACAGGCCGGGCCGAAGCGCGCCGGCCAGCCGCTGGCCGGGATCGACGGCGATCTTCACCGGCAGGCGCTGGGCGATCTTGGTGAAGTTGCCGACGGCGTTCTCCACCGGGATCAGCGCGAACTCGGCGCCGGTGGCCGGCGCGAAGCTGTCGATCCGGCCCCTGATCGTCTGCTTGCCGAAGGCGTCGGCGCGGATCTCCACCGACTGTCCTATACGCAGGCGCGAGACCTGGGTCTCCTTGAAGTTGGCCACCACATAGGCCTCGGCCAGCGGCACGATGGTCATCAACGTCCCGCCGGGACGGACGTACTGGCCGGGCCGCACGCCCTTGGCGCCGACGACGCCGGCCGTGGGGCTGCGGATCTCGGTGCGCGACAGGTCGATGCGGGCGGAGTCCACGGCTGCGCGGGCGGCGGCGGCCTGGGCCTGGGTCTGGTCGCGGGCGGAGCCCAGGGAAGCCGCGGCCTGGCGTTCGGCGGCGAGCGTCGCCTGCGCCTGATCGACCGCGGCGGACGCCTGCGACTGGGCCGCGCGCGCGGTCTGCACGCGTTGCGTGGAGGACCAGCCGGCCGAGGCAAGCTGGCCATAGCGGCTGAGCTCCGCGCCGGCCAGGTCCGCCTGGGCCCGGGCGCTGGCGACGCCGGCGGACTTCTGGGCGATCATCGCCTGCTCCAGCTTGGCCTTGTCGTCCACCGCGCGGACGCCGGCGTCCAGCGCCTGGGCGTTGGCCTGCGCCTGGGCCAGGCGAGCCTTGATGCTGACCGGGTCGATCCTGACCAGCAACTGGCCGGGCTGCACCGGCTGGTTGTCGTCGACCAGCACTTCACTCACATAGCCATCGACCAGCGGGGCGATGGAGACCTTGTCGGCGGCGATAAAGGCGTTGTCGGTGGCCTCGTAGTGCTGCTTGTTGCTCCACCACAGCGCCCCGCCGGCGATCAGCGCCATGGCGACCGCGCCGCTGACCAGCGCCGGAACCAGACCCACCTTGGGCAACCCCGCCATGCCTGTCATCCCGCAACGCGCAAAAACCAAACTTGGACCCGCCGGTCCATCCAGCAACGGATGTAGGCTCGGGCGGCCGGCCCGGCAAGGCAAAAATGGACCCTCGCGTCCAAGAAACCTCCGCCCGCTCCCAGAGATACTGGACGGACGGGCCGCTTCGTGGGCGTATCGCCGCCGATGAGCGAGACCGAAACAGACGTGATCATCGCCGGCGCCGGCATCGCCGGGGCGACCCTGGCCCTGGCGCTGAACCAGGCCGGACTGACGCCGGTGCTGATCGACCCGGTGGTCTTCGACGCCCAGGTCGCACCCACCTTCGACGGCCGCGCCTCGGCCATCGCCTATGCCGCTTTCCGCCAGTGGCGCGTGCTCGGCGTCGGCTCGGCCTTGGCGCCGCACGCCCAGCGCATCGAGCAGATCCTGGTCACCGACGGCCAGACCCCGGGCGCGGCGACCGGCGGACCCCAGCCCTTCTTCCTGCGCTTCGACTCCGCCGAGATCGCCGACCGCTCCGACGGCGAGCCGCTGGGCTATCTGATCGAGAACCGCCACATCCGCGCCGCCCTGGCCCAGGCGGTCCTCGACGCCGGCATCGAGGTGCTGGCCCCGGCCCGCGTCGCCGCCGCCCGGTTCGGGCCCCGCGCGGCGATGATAACCCTGACCGACGGACGGACCCGACGCGCGCCCCTGGCGGTCGGCGCGGACGGCAAGGGCTCGGTGATTCGCACCGAGGCCGGGATCGGCGCAGTGGGCTGGGACTATCCCCAGACCGGCGTCGTGGCGACGGTGCGCCTGGAACGCCCGCACGAGGGCGTGGCGCACGAGTACTTCCTGCCCGGCGGCCCCTTCGCCATCCTGCCGCTGACCGGCGACCGGGCGAGCCTGGTCTGGACCGAGACCACCGCGCGCGGCGCGGCGCTGAAGACGGCGCAACCAGAGATCTTCCACACCCATCTGCAACGCCGCTTCGGCGACTTCCTGGGCGAGGTGACCGTCGAGGGCCCGGTGTTCACCTATCCGCTGAGCCTGAATCTCGCCGAGCGGCTGGTCGCGCCCCGCGCGGCCCTGCTGGGCGACGCCGCCCATGGCATTCACCCGATCGCCGGCCAGGGCCTCAACCTGGGCCTCAAGAGCGTCGCGGCCCTGGCGCAGATCCTGGTCGAGGCGGCCCGTCTGGGCGAAGACATCGGCTCGCCGGTGGTGCTGGAGCGCTACGCGGCCTGGCGGCGCTTCGACACCGCCACGCTGGCGGCCGGGACGGACCTGTTCGTCCGCCTGTTCTCCAACGACAATCCGCTGCTGCGCCTGGCGCGCGGCGTCGGCATGGCCGCGGTCAACCGCATCGGTCCGGCCCGCCGGTTCTTCATGACCGAAGCCGGCGGCGCGGTGGGGGACCTGCCGAGACTGCTGAAGGGCGAGGCGCTGTAGACCACAATCCAGCCGGCTACCCGGCGATCTGCGCCTTCCGCTCGCGGCGACGGGCATGGAGGATGTGTTCGGTGTAGCCATTGGGCTGGCGGCGGCCTTGGAAGATCAGGTCGACAGCCGCCTGGAAGGCGATACTGGCCGCCGGATCGGGACTCATCGGCCGGTAGAGCGGATCGCCGGCGTTCTGGGCGTCGACCACCTTGGCCATCCGCGCCAGGGTCTCGCGCACCTGGGCCTGCGTGCAGACGCCGTGATGCAGCCAGTTGGCGATGTGCTGGCTGGAGATGCGCAGGGTCGCGCGGTCCTCCATCAGTCCCACGTCATGGATGTCGGGCACCTTGGAGCAGCCGATGCCCTGGTCGATCCAGCGCACCACATAGCCCAGGATGCCCTGGACGTTGTTGTCCAGTTCCTCGGCCACGTCGGCGGCGTTCCAGTTGGAGTGAGCCAAGGGCGGCGTCAGCAGGTCGTCGAGTCCTGTGGTCTGGGCGGCGGCCTGCATCGTCGCCTGCACCGCCGGCACATCGACCTCGTGATAGTGCAGGGCGTGCAGTACGGCGGCCATGGGGGACGGCACCCAGGCGGTGCTGGCCCCGGCCCTTGGGTGGCCGATCTTAGCGGCCAGCATCGCCCGCATCATGTCCGGCGCGGCCCACATGCCCTTGCCGATCTGGGCGCGACCCGGGAAGCCCGCGGCCAGGCCGATCTCCACGTTGCGCTGCTCATAGGCCGGCAGCCAGGGTTCGGCCTTGATGGCGTCCTTGCGCACCACCGGCCCGGCCTCCATGGCGGTGTGGATCTCATCGCCGGTGCGATCGAGGAAGCCGGTGTTGATGAACACCACGCGGTCGCGGGCGGCATGGATGCAGGCCGCCAGGTTGGCGCTGGTGCGTCGCTCCTCGTCCATGATGCCGAGCTTGACGGTGTTGCGCGCCAGACCCAGGGCGTCCTCGACGAGGTCGAACAGGCGTACGGCCAGCGCAACCTCCTCGGATCCGTGCAGCTTTGGCTTGACCACATAGACCGACCCCGCCGGACTGTTGCGGCGCGCGCCGTTCAGGTCGTGCAGGGCGGCGGTGACGGTGATCAGGGCGTCGAGGACGGTCTCGAACACCGGTTGGCCGGCGTAGCGGACCGCCTCGGTGGTCATGTGGTGGCCGACGTTGCGCACCAGCATCAGGCTGCGCCCGCGCAGCGTCACCCCGCCACCGTGGGTGGTGGCGTAGCGCCGGTCGTCGTCCAGCCGCCGGGTCTCGGAGCGTCCGCCCTTGGCGAAGCTGGCCGACAGATCGCCGCGCATCAGGCCCAGCCAGTTGCGGTAGACGCCGACCTTGTCCTCGGCGTCCACGGCGGCGACGGAGTCCTCGCAGTCCTGGATGGTGGTCAGCGCGGCCTCCACCAGCACATCGGCGACCCCGGCCGGGTCGTCCTTGCCGATCGGATGGTCGCGGTCGATCTGGATCTCCAGGTGCAGGCTGTTGTGGACCAGCAGCACGGCCTGCGGGACGCCGGGCTCGCCGCGCCACCCGACGAACTCGTGCGGATTCGCCAGTACGCTCTCCTGGCCGCCGCTCAGGCGCACGATGAGGCCGCCCTGGCCGACGAAATAGCCCACGGCGTCGGCGTGCGAACCGGTCGACAGCGGCGCGATGCGATCAAGAAGTTGGCGGGCATAGGCCACGACCTTGCCGCCGCGCACCGGGTCGTAGCCCTTTGCGCCGGTCGGGGGCTCCAGGACGTCGGCGCCGTAGAGCGCGTCATAGAGGCTGCCCCAGCGGGCGTTGGCGGCGTTCAGCGCGAAACGGCCGTTAGACACCGGGACCACCAGCTGAGGCCCGGCCAGGCTGGCGATCTCCGGATCGACGTTGCGGGTGGCGATCTCGAAGGGCGCGGGCTCGGGGAGCAGATAGCCGATCTCACGCAGAAATTCAGTTTCCTGGGCCACGTCGAAGACCCTGCCGCGACGCGCCAGCCACCAGCTATCGATCCGCGCCTGGAGGTCGTCGCGGCGGGCCAGCAGGGCGGCGTTGCGTGGCGTGAAGTCGGCCAGGATGGTCTCCAGCGCCGCCCAGAACGCCTTGGCGGCGACCCCTGCGCCGGGCAACAGTTCGTCCTCGACGAAGGCGTGCAGGCGAGGGTCAACGGAAAGACTGCGGGTGATTTCCATGGGCGTGACCGGGCGTTGGGGGGTGTCCCGTCGGGCAGGATGCGGGGTGACCCGGAAAAAGAAAGGCCCCCGCCACAGGGCGGGAGCCTGGAGTCTCTCTGGGACGTCTCGCCCCTAGGCGAACTGGCCCATGGTGTTGTGCACGCCGCCAGCCTTCAGGGCGGCTTCGCCGGCGAAATACTCCTTGTGGTCGTCGCCGATGTCGGAACCCGACATGTTCTGGTGCCGGACGCAGGCGATGCCCTCCCGGATCTCCTTGCGCTGCACGCCGGCGACGTAGCCCAGCATGCCCTGGCTGCCGAAATAGTCGCGGGCCAGATTGTCGGTGCTGAGCGCCGCGGTGTGGTAGGTCGGCAAGGTGATCAAGTGGTGGAAGATGCCGGCCCGCTTGGCGGCGTCCGCCTGGAAGGTGCGGATCTTCTCGTCGGCCTCGATGGCCAGCGCTGTGCTGTCGTAGTCGACGCTCATCAGCTTCTCGCGATCGTAGGCGGCGACGTCCTTGCCCGCCGCCAGCATGGCGTCGAACACCTGCTGGCGGAAATTCAGCGTCCAGTTGAACGACGGCGAGTTGTTGTAGGCGAGCTTGGCGTTGGGAACGACTTCGCGGATGCGATCGACCATGCCGGCGATCTGGGCGATGTGCGGCTTCTCGGTCTCGATCCACAGAAGGTCCGCGCCGTTCTGCAGCGAGGTGATGGAGTCCAGAACGCAGCGGTCCTCGCCGGTGCCGGCGCGGAACTGGAACAGGTTGGACGGCAGGCGCTTGGGCCGCAGCAGTTTGCCGCCGCGGTTCAGCACCACATCGCCGTTCTTCATGTCGGCCTGCGAGATTTCCTCGCAGTCGAGGAAGGAATTGTACTGGTCGCCCAGATCGCCTGGAGCGTTGCTGACGGCGATCTGCTTGGTCAGGCCCGCGCCCAGGCTGTCGGTGCGGGTGACGATGATACCGTTGTCGATGCCCAGCTCCAGGAAGGCGTAGCGGCAGGCGCGGACCTTGGCCAGGAAGTCCTCGTGCGGCACCGTGACCTTGCCGTCCTGGTGGCCGCACTGCTTTTCGTCGGAAACCTGGTTCTCGATCTGCAGGGCGCAGGCCCCGGCCTCGATCATCTTCTTGGCCAGCAGATAGGTGGCCTCGGCATTGCCGAATCCCGCGTCGATGTCGGCGATGATCGGCACGACATGGGTCTGGAAGCCGTCGATGGCGTCGAGCAGGGTCTGTTCGCGGGCCTTGTCGCCGACGGCGCGCGCCGCGTCGAGGTCGCGGAACACCATCCCCAGCTCGCGGGCGTCAGCCTGCTTGAGGAAGGTATAGATCTCCTCGATCAGCGCCGGAACCGAGGTCTTCTCATGCATCGACTGGTCGGGCAGTGGCCCGAAGTCGGAACGCAGCGCCGCCACCATCCAGCCGGACAGGTAGATGTAACGCCCCTGCGTCGTTCCGAAATGCTTCTTGATGGAGATCATCTTCTGCTGGGCGACGAAGCCGTGCCAGCAGCCCAGCGACTGGGTGTAGTTGGCGGGATCGGCGTCATAGGCGGCCATGTCGCGGCGCATGATGTCGGCGGTGTAGCGGGCGATCTCCAGGCCGGTCTTGAAGCGGTTCTGCACCCGCATCCGCGCCACGGCTTCGGCATCGATGCCGTCCCATGCGCCGGCCTTGCTCCTGATGAGCTGGCCCATCTCGATGATGTGGTCCTGATATGCCATCTGTCTCTTCCGCGATCTGCCGGCGCGCGCGCGCCGAAACGTGCCGTCGCCTTGCCCGCGATCCCGTCCCGACGGGAGTCGCCACAGGGTCCAGTTGTAAGACTTTACAAAGAATGATTGTAATGTTGTAAAGTTGATACCGGCGCCGATCGCGAGCCTGACATGCCCCCCAACCTTCGCCCACCCGACCTTCGCGCCCGCGATCGCCGCCTCTATATCGGACCGAGGTTAAGGCGGCTTCGCCGCGACCTTGGCCTCACCCAGGCCGACATGGCCGCCGACCTGGAGGTCTCGGCCTCCTACATTGCGCTGCTCGAACGCAACAACCGCCCGCTCACCGCCGACCTGCTGGTGCGTCTGGCCCAGACCTACAAGGTCGACATGGCCGCGCTGGCCGGCGACGGCGGCGCCGAGGAGGCCGCGCGCCTGCAGACGGTTCTGAAGGACCCGGTGTTCGCCGGCATCGACCGCGCGGCGCTGGAGATCGCCGAGGTCGCCGCCAATTTCCCCGGCGTCACGGAGGCCCTGCTGCGGCTCTACACCACCTACCAGGAAGAGCAGCTGGCGCTGGCCGACCGGGGCGCGGAATCGCGGGCGGCCGGCGACGACGGGGCATCTGAGGTCTCCGACCCGGTGGCGGAATCCCGCCGCTTCCTGGCCGCGCGGCGCAACTGTTTCCCGGCCCTGGACGACGCTGCCGAACGCCTGGCTCAGGCGGTGTCCAGCCACGACAATCTGGTCGGCTACCTCAAGGTCCGTCATGGCCTACGCGTGCGACGACTGCCATCGAGCGTCATGGTCGGCTCCACCCGCCGGCTGGACCGGCACCGCCGCGAGGTGCTGCTGGACGACGGGCTGGACGCCGCCAGCCAGGCGTTCCAGCTGGCCCTGCAACTGGCCTATCTGGAACTGGGCGGCGAGGTCGACGCGGTGCTGGGCGATGGCGGTTTCGCCAGCGAGAGCGGCGAGCGCCTGACCCGGCGCGCGCTGGCCAGTTATGCGGCCGCCGCGCTGCTGATGCCCTATGCCGCCTTCGCCCGGGCGGTCGAGGCGCGCCACTATGACGTCGAGGCCCTGGCCCGCCAGTTCGGCGCCAGCTTCGAACAGACCGCCCACCGCCTGACAACCCTGCAGAAACCCGGCCAGGAGCGGGTGCCGTTCTTCTTCATCCGCGTCGATCCGGCCGGCAATGTTTCCAAGCGGCTGGACGGCGCGGGCTTTCCCTTCGCGCGACATGGCGGCGGCTGCCCCTTGTGGTCGCTGCACCACGCCTTCCGCACGCCGCGCGAGATCGTCACCCAGTGGCTGGAACTACCCGACGGTCAGCGGTTCTTCTCGATCGCGCGCACCGTCACCGCCGGCGGCGGCGCGTTCGGCGCGACGCGGGTCGAGCGCGCCATCGCCTTGGGCTGCGCGGCCGAACATGCTGGACGCCTGGTCTATACCCAGGCCCAGCCCGATCCGGGCGCCCAGTCCCCGACCCCGATCGGTGTCACCTGCCGGCTGTGCCAGCGCACCGAATGCGCCGCGCGCTCAGAGCCGCCGATCGGCCGCCAGATCCTGCCCGACGACATCCGCCGCACGAGTCTGCCGTTCGGCTTCTCCGACCGTTGAGCCGGGGTGGCGCGGCGGCGGGTTCCATGCGCAACTTCGCGTCCCAGGCAGGACGGACACACCGATGGCGCCACGTCCCGCGGTTCAGGCGACGCACCGGTTCGAGCGCAAGCGCGAGGCGATCCTTGACGCGGCGACAGACATCCTCAACGCCCGAGGCGTCAAGGGGCTGACGCTGGCCGTAGCCGCCGCCGCGGTCGACCTGTCGACCACCAGCGTCACCTACTATTTCCGCCGCAAGGACGACCTCGCCGCCGCCTGCATGCTGCGCGGAATCGAGGGCCTGACGCAGATCGTCGGGTTGGCGCTGTCGGAGCCCACGCCCCAGGCGGCGCTGCACACCCTGCTGCGACTCTATCTCGACCGCACCCGGCGCGCCGTGCTTGGCGAGGCTCCGGCGCTGCCGGTGCTGGCCGACATCCGCGCCTTGAACATGCCCCGGCGGGGCGAGGTGTCGGACGCCTATATGAAACTGTTCCGCAGGCTGCGGACGCTGTTCGAGGCCCCTGAGCTCGCCTGGCTATCGCGCGGCCGGCGCACGGCGCGCACCCAGATGCTGTTCGAGCAGCTGTTCTGGGCCTCGGCCTGGCTGCCGCGCTACGATCCCGAAGACTATGGCCGCGTCCACGCACGCATGTATGACATCCTGGCGTCAGGGCTGGCCGCGCCGGGCGCGATCTGGAGCCCGCTGGCGATCCCGCTGGGTCGGCTCGCCGCGCGCAACGGCCCCGACCTGGGCCGCGAGACCTTCCTGCTGGCCGCCACCCGGCTGATCAACGCACGCGGCTATCGCGGCGCTTCGGTCGCCAAGATTTCCGCCGCGCTGAGCGTCACCAAGGGCAGTTTCTATCACCACAACCCGGCCAAGGACGATCTGGTGGTGGCCTGCTTCGATCGAACCTTCGAGGTGATGACCCAGGCCCAGCGCCTGGCCCAGGCCTTGCCGGGTGACCAATGGACGCGGCTCTCCAGCGCCGCCGCCGCCCTGGCCGAATACCAGCTCTGCGAGCACGGCCCGTTGCTGCGCACCTCGGCCCTGGCGGCCCTGCCCGAGCCAATCCGGCGCGAGATGGTGCGACATTCCGACCGTGTCTCCGAGCGGTTCGCCGCGATGATTTCCGACGGCATCACCGAGGGGTCGCTTCGCGCGGTGGATGCGTCCATCGCCGCCCAGATGCTGAACGCCACCCTGAACGCCGGCGCCGACCTGGGCGTCTGGGTCCCAGGCGTCAGCCAGAAGGCCGCCCCGGCGGTGTTCGCGCGCCCCCTGCTGATGGGCGTCTTCTCGCGTTAGCTCAGTCGGTCTGTCGAGGCGGCAGGCTCGCCTTCGGCCACGAGGTCGGCGGCGGCCGCCAGTTTGCGCAAGGTCTCGGCATGGGTCTTGCGACTGATCCGATAGCCGACCAGCAGCAGCACGGCGATCCCATAGAGCGCCATCTGCACCGGCACATAGGTCAGGCCCAGGTTGCGGACGATCTCGGGCGCAACGTCGCCGGGCTTGATGTCATGCGGGAAGTGGATGGCGGCGATGATCATGCCGGAGGTGAAAATGCCCATCCCCGAGACCGCCTTGTTGATGAAAGCGGCGGCGGCGAAGAACAGGCCCTCCTGCCGCCGGCCAGTCTTCAGCTCGGAATCCTCGACCACGTCGGCGATCATCGAGGTGAACAGGATCGAGCCCGTGATCCCCAGGCCGACGCCGAAGATGTTGGTGATGAAGATCGCCGGATAGAGCACCTCCGCGCCGTTCGCGGGGAAAGCCCCCAGCAGGCGCAGGACGATCGGAGCGACCGAGATCGCCAGGCCCGCCGGGATCAGGATCATCGCCGCCGGCTTCTTGTCGAACCTCTGGGCGATGCGCGGCGCGATCGAGAAGGCCAGGATCGCGGCGGCCAGGCTGGAGAAGGTGAAGCCGGCGATCTGGCCGGAGGAGAATTCCCAGAAATAGGTCGAGAAATAGAGGTTGATGGAGAAACCCAGGCCGATGCCCATGGCGTAGAAGAAGCTCGAGGTCAGGATCATCAGGAACGGGCGGTTGGCCAGGGTGGCCACCATCTCGCCCGCCAGCCGGCCCAGGGTCACCCGGGCGTGCGGCGGCGCCCGCAGGTTGGGGATCTCCCTGTGGGTGCCAATCGAGGTGGTCAGGATGGCCACCATCATCAGCCCAGCGGCGAACAGACCGTAGTGTGCATAGCCGGCCGGGTTGAGCTGGCCGACCGGATGGGCCGCGTCGGGCCGCAGGAAGACGGCCAGCGCCAGGCCGTACATAGCCAGCCCGCCCACCCAGCCGAACAGGAAGCGCCATGACAGGAGCCGGGTGCGCTCGTCGTAGTCGGTGGTGAGCTCGGCGGCGAGCGCCGACGAGGGGATCTCGTAGCAGCTGATGAAGCTGCGGATCAGCACGGCGGTCGAGACCAGATAGGCGATCAGCGCGCCCCGCTCCCAACCCTTCGGCGGGTTCCAGAGCAACAGATAGGAGGCCGCCACCGGCAGGGCGGAGAAATACATGAAGGGGTGGCGCCGCCCCCAACGCGATCGGGTGTTGTCCGACAACTGGCCGATCACCGGGTCGATGAAGGCATCGATCACCAGGGCGAACATGATCGCCAGCCCCACGGTGGCCGCGGGCAGGCCGACCACCTGGGTGTAGAAGAAGGCCAGGAAGTAGGAGAAGCCATTGTCCTTCACGCCGAAGGCCACGGAGCCGAAGCCGTAGAAGAACCGGGTCGGCAGCCCCAGACGCCGAACGCCGGGATGGATCGCGGCCTGCGGGGTCATCGTGTCTCTCCGGCCTGACGTCTAACTCAGCTGTTGCGGCGCGGGGCTCGTCCCGACGGAGACCTGCGCCTGCTCGGCCAGGGCCGCGGCTTCGGCCAGCCGCTCCAGGTTGTGCGTCTGCGCCGCCCGGTCGAGCTTGTAGAAGGTCAGCGCCAACACCGAGCCGCCGTTGAAGATCGCCACGCACGGCAGATAGAGCTCCGCAAGATGACGCACGATGGCCGGATCGACGGTCCCCTGCAGCGCATGGGTTGGGAACTTCACATAGGTGATCAGCGCGCCACCGACGAAGGCCCCGAATCCCAGGGTGAACTTGGGAACCAGCCCGTTGGCCGCGAACAGCAGAGCCTCGGAGCGCGCGCCGCGCCGCGCCGAATGGTCGTCGGCGACGTCGGCCACCATTGAGGTCAGGATCACCACGCCCATCAACCCCAGCGCGGCGCTCACCATCACGTCGGTGAACAGCAAGCCGTAGATCAGCGGCGAACCGTTGGCGGGAATCAGGCCGATGAGCCAGCCCCCAATGGGGATCATCGAGGTCAGCACCGAGACGCTGAGCAGGCCCAGCATCGACCGCTTCTTGCCGAATTTGCGGGAAATCAACGGGGCCAGCACGATGCCGATGATCGAAGCGAGCAGGCCGCCGGACGCCAGCGGCCCGATCGCCTGCGACTTGAGACCCCACAGATGCAGATAGAAATAGTTTGAAAGCGCCGACGTCACGCCAACCCCGGTGCCGCCCAACAGGTTGGCGGCCATCACCACCATCAACCCCGGGTGGGTGGCCGCAGAGGCGATTTCCCGGAACACCTCGATGGGCGTCGCCCGGGTCACCGGCGGCTTGTGCAGATAGGGGATGCGGCTGTGGGTGGCCAGGCTGGAGGCCAGGATACAGACAAACATCACGCCCGCGGCCATGGCCCCGAATTGGGAATAGCGCTCGCGGTTGAGCACGCCCAGCGGGTTGGCCGCGTCCTGGCGAAGATAGACGGTGTAGAGAACAATGGTGATCAGCGCGAGCGCACCGATGGCGAAGAACCAGCGGAAAGCCAACAGCGAGGTGCGCTGGTCGTAGTCCGGCGCCAGTTCCGGCGACAGCGCCGTCGAGGTGATTTCATAGCTGGCCACCGACACCCGCACGCCGATCATCATCAGCACGGCCAATCCCATGGTCTGGGCGGGCTCGAGCCCCTTGGGCGCATGCCAGAGCAGATAGAAGAAGATCGCCGTGGGCAGGGCCGAGGCGTACATGAATGGATGGCGCCGCCCCCAGGCGGAGCGCAGGTGGTCAGACCAGCGGCCGATCAGCGGATCGAGCACCACATCGGCCAGCAGCGAAAGCATGATCGCCGCGCCCACCCAGACGGCGGGGACGCCGATCACCTGGTTGAAATAGAGCTGAAGGACGGAGGCCGCCATCACCGCGGCCGAAACCCCGTTGGCCACCGAGCCCAGTCCGTAGGTGAGCTTGAGCGGGAACCCCAGGGGCGGCGGCGTGAGCGCGGTCACGCCGGCTCGGTCCGGAACGCGGAAAGGCCCTGGCCCATGATGTCCTCCCGCCGCGTCGTCCCGTTCCCGTCGGCCGTTCCGAGGACGTCGCCGCCGCCGTCGCCCGCTCATGATCGGCCGACCGTGCGGGAGGCTCGGAGAGGCGTCAACGGTTTTGATCCCGCGGCCTGGTCATTTTCGAAAAAGCGGCATGTTCGGCGCCGCACGCCGCGCCAAAAACAAAGGGCGCGCCCTTGCAGGCGCGCCCTCCGAACCGGTTACGCGGTTGGGTTTCTAGAATCGGTACTGCAGTTCCACGCCGTAGGTGCGGGGCGGGGTCAGCGGATAGGTGATCGCGATGCCTTGGACCGTCGGCTGGCCCGAGGGCAGGCGGCCAACCACGCGGGTCGACGTGGCGCCTTCGTAGTAGCCGAGGTTGTCCAGGACGTTCTTGCCGTAGGCGATGATGCTGTAGCGGTCCTTGGCGTCCTTCCAGGTCAGGCGCAGGTCCACCTGATCCCACGAGGGCGACTTGTTGTAGTCGCGCTGGAAGATCGAACCGTACTGTTCGTCGCGCCAGAAATAGCTGACCGACCCGGTCAGGCTGCCGGGCGTGAAGTTCCAGGTGTAGAGCGCGTTGAACGCCACCTTGTTCTTCGGCGCCTGCGGCAGAGCGTTACCGCTGAGGTCCTGCCCGCGCTGGTACTGGCCGGTGTAGATGTCGAGGCTGCAGGCCGCCGGCGTGGCGACGCACTGAGCCTGGGTCAGACCCACCGGCCTGGCCTTGGCGTTGATCGCGGTCGGGTCGGTGGGGTCGACCAGCCCGCTCGCCTGGTCGATGTAGGCGTCGGTGTAGGAATAGCTGGCCTGGAGGCGGAGGTTGTCGATCGGCGCCCAGGTGACTTCCGCCTCGAAACCCTTGGAGATCGCCTTGGGCACGTTGAAGAACACCGTCTGGGCGGTGGCGACACCGCCGCCGGTCGGGATGATCGTCACCGGCGCCTGGAAGTTCGAATAGTCGTAGTAGTAGGCCGCCAGATTGACCTGCAGGGTGCGGCCGAACGACCTCTTCAAGCCGATCTCATAGGCGTTGTTGTGCTCGGCGTCGGTGAACGGGTTGGTCACCAGCGGCGCGGTGATGCCGGAGTTGAATCCACCCGCCTTGTAGCCGCGGCTGAATTTCACAAAGGCCAGCGTGTCGCGATCCGGCTGCCATTCGAGGCCGGCAGTGCCGGTGGTGGCTTCCCAGCTGGCGTCGAGCAGACGCTTGGCTAGGCCGGTGGCGGGATCGATCACCGTGGCGGCGGAGACGCCCCGCAGCAGTTTGCCGGTCTTCGGGTCGATACCCGAGCCCACCGCCGCGGAGGTGATGTCGACCGCCGGGGTGAAGCTGCCCAGCACTTCGGGACTGGTGCCGCAGCCGATCAGGGCGAAGCAGATCAGCCGCGCCTCTTCCTGGCCGAACTTGTGGTCATGCGAATAGCGCAGGCCGACGGTCAGCTTGAAGGCGTCGGCGAACTTCCAGTCGATCTGGCCGAAGCCGGCGTAGGATTCGTCCTGAAACTGCGGGCGCGTATCGTACCAATAGAGGTTGCTGTTGCGCGGCCCGTTGATCGGAGCGGCGAATTGCGGCTGGTTCGGCAGTTGCACCGAGACCGGCTGGCGGTAGGCCTCATGGTAGTAGTAGGCGCCGGCCAGCCATTGCAGGGCGCCATCGCCGGTCGAGGCGAGGTTCACCTCGTGGCTGATCCACTGCTTTCTCTCCTGGTAAGTGGTGATCGCTGTCGGGAAGATCCGCAGCGCCGGGCAGTTGCCCCCGAAGAGGTTGGTCGCCGCGCAGGGCTGGGCGGCGATCGGCAAGGCCGGATTGAAGGCGTTCAGCGGGATCGTGTAGGCGCTGACCGGGCCGCCGTCGTTATCCTGGGTCAGGGTGTAGTGATAGTTGGTGCCGCCGCCGATGTAGCGGGCGTCGAAACCGTCGAAGTGATAGTTGTACTGCGCGGCGACAACGTAGGTCTCGTCGAGGCTGACGGTCGAGGCGGTGTTGGTGGCGAACTTGCGCGGGTCGTTGATCGCCGGATTGACGCAGCCGGTGCTGGCGGCGTTGACCACATTGGTGGTGAAGCCGCTGCAGCCGAAGCCTTGGTTCAGGTAGAAGTTGGTGCTGTTCTCCTGGGTCGTGTTGTAGGGGAACGGCGTATAGCCGGCGCGGCCGCCGAGGCCGCCGTCGCCATTGTTCCAGCCGAAATTCGACACCTTGATCCAGCCGTCGGCGTGCTCGCCGAAATCGGCCGCGACCTGCAGCTCGAAATAGGTCTGGTCGATCACATTGCCGGCGCTGGGCTGGCCGGGAACGACGTTGGTGTAGTAGCCCTTGTCCTGCTTCTCGCGGCTGGCGTTCAGCCGGAACCGCAGGCCCTCGGTGATCGGGCCAGAGATGGTGGCCTGAAGGGCGCTGTAGTTATAGTTGCCGATGGTCGCGCGGACCTCGGCGGAGAAGTCA
Organism: Phenylobacterium sp.; assembly: GCF_031360265.1. GTDB lineage: Bacteria > Pseudomonadota > Alphaproteobacteria > Caulobacterales > Caulobacteraceae > Phenylobacterium. Next base: position 17,670 of record NZ_JANMBF010000142.1, on the reverse strand, counting down.
TTGCTCGGCCGTTTCGAGATCACATTGATCGCGCCGCCGATCGAGTTGCGGCCATAGAGCGTGCCCTGCGGGCCGCGCAGCACTTCCACCCGGTCGATGAACAGCGGCTGCTTTGACGCTTCAAAGGTCGAAGAGGTGAACACCCCGTCGGAATAGATCGCCACGGCGCCGTCGGCGGCCTGCACGTTGGTCACCCGGCCCACGCCGCGCAGGCTGATCCGGTCGCCGGAGTTGTTGTAGGTCAGGCCCGGCGTGAAGTTGGTCATGTCCTGGACGGAGTTGATGCCCAGCAGGTCGCGGGTCTGCGACGAGAACGCGGTGATCGCCACCGGCACGTCCTGCAGGCTCTGTTCGCGCTTCTCGGCGGTGACCACCAGTTCCTCGATGGTGTTGCTGGCCGCGGGGGCGGCGGCGGGCCGCGTCTGGGCCTGAGCGGCCGTTCCGAACGCGGCTGCGAGCAGCAATGCGCCCGAGGCAAACAAGCGAACTCTGGTATGCAAAATAACCTCCCGAAGGCCCTATCGGCCCGTCATGACTCGTCGAATTTCGGAGGTCATTGACGCAGCCCTAGGTAGCCGTCAACCGGCCGCGGCTCCGAGCGCGATGGGATTTCTGACGTTGTGGTGCGAAGCCCACAGGGGTTAACTGAATATCGATCAGTTATCAGCATTCATAACGGCGTTATCCTGACGTGGGCATCAAAATTATCTTGCCGACGTGAGCTCCGGCTTCGAGGCGGGCATGTGCGCTCGCGGCGTCGGCAAGGGGAAAGATCGCTTCAACCTGGGGTTTAATTTCGCCGGCCTCAACCCAGGGCCACACCCGCTGCTCGACGGCGCTCGCGAGCCGGGCCTTTTCGTCGGCGCCGCGGGGGCGCAGCGTCGAGCCGGTGACCACCGCGCGCTTCTGCATGAGCCGGAAGATCGGCAGGTTCACCTCGCCGCCGCCCAGGGCGGCGATGAACACGATGCGCCCGCCAGTGTTCAGCGCGTCCAGGTCCTTGGCGAAATAGTCGCCGCCGACCATGTCGAGGATCACGTCGCAGCCGCCCTCGCGGCGGGCGACCTCGGCGAAGTTCTCCGATGTCGTGTCGACCGCCACATCGGCCCCCAGCGCCAGGGCGACGGCAGCCTTGTCGGCGCCCCGGGCCGTGGCGATCACGCGGGCGCCGGCCGCCCTGCCCATCTGGATCGCCGTGGTGCCGATGCCTGAGGTCGCGCCATGCACCAGCAGGGTCTCACCGGCCCGCAGCGATCCGTGCTCGAACACGTTGGCGAACACCGTGAACACTGTCTCGGGCAGGGCCGCGGCCTGGACAAAGTCGAGCCCGCCCGGGATCGGCAGGGCGTGGCGCGCGTCGCAGACCGCGTAGTCGGCATAGCCGCCGCCGCCCAGCAGCGCGCAGACCCGGTCACCGGCCTTCCAGCGCCCGGCGCCGGTGACCACCTCGCCGGCGACCTCCAGGCCCAGGGTGTCCGGCGCCCCAGGCGGCGGCGGATAGCCGCCCAGCCGCTGCAGGATGTCAGGGCGATTTATCCCCGCCGCCCGCACGCGGATCAGGATCTGGCCGTCCGCCGGGATCGGCCGCGGGATCACAACGGGCTTCAGCGCCTCGGCGGGACCCTTGCCGCCGTCGACGGCGATCGCGGTCATCATCTCGGTCATGGGAAGCCTCGGTTGCGGCGAACTTGCGCGAATGCGCCTCGCGGCGTTGGATAGCGCCCCATCGGCAATCGGGAAAGGCAGGGCGAGTCATGGAAGAGCCGGCGGAGGTTCGGATCGGTCGTGGCCAGCGTCTCGTCGAGGCGGTCCGCGAGGACCTGGAACTCTACGGAGTGGCGGAACTGGAAGACCGCATCGATGTCTTGCAGACGGAAATCGCCCGCTGTCAGGCCCAGATTGAGCGAAAACGGGCCGGACGCGCCGCGGCGGACGCGCTTTTCGGGACCGATCCGGGCTGAATTCGGGCAATTCGGCGCAGAATGGGCCAGGTTTCGTGGCACGCAGGTTGCAGGCCGGGTTCTTCAGTGTGCAGCCGACGGCTGGCGGTGTTATAGAGTTGACGATCAGATGAGCGAACTGAACGCCCCCGCCACGCCCTGGCGCGCGGAAGTCATTCAGGACTTCGCGCGGTCCGAGCTGTTCCAGCGCACCTTCCAGGAGGGCATGGACCTGGTCGAGGAGACGGCGGGCTATCTGGACGGCGCCGGTCGCCAGGCCTCCAAGCTGCTCTCTCGCGATGCGGCGCTTGCCTATGCCGCCGAAAGCATGCGCCTGACCACGCGCCTGATGCAGGTGGCGTCTTGGCTGCTGGTGCAGCGCGCCGTGCGCGAAGGCGACATGGCCGCATCGGCGGCCTGTGAGGATCGCTACCGCCTGGCCGCCGAGGACATCTGTCGCGCCACCGGAGAAGGCGCCGCGGGTCTACCCTCCGTGCTGGCGGGGCTGCTTGACCGTTCCGAGCGGCTCTATGAGCGCGTGCGTCATCTCGACCGGCGCATGTATGTCGAGGGCGATACCGATGCGGCGCCTCACCCGGTGCTTTCCCAGCAGGACCGTTTGAAGACCGCCTTCGGGGGCTGAGCGTCGCGAACGCAAAACGCCGCGGAGGGTCGCCCCGCGGCGTTTTCTGAACTTTCCAGAATCCCGCCTGCGCGGGTCCTTGGATCCCCGCCCTCGCGGGGATGAGTCGCTACGCGCTCACTTGCGGGTGAAGCCGCCGAACTTGGCGTTGAATCGCGACACCCGGCCGCCGCGATCCAGCATCTGGTGGCCGCCGCCGGTCCAGGCCGGATGGGTCTTCGGATCGATGTCCAGGTTCAGCGTCGCGCCTTCCTTCTGGTAGGTCGAGCGGGTCTGGTAGCTGGTGCCATCGGTCATCACAACGGTGATGAAGTGATAGTCCGGATGGGTGTCTTGTTTCATCGCGCGGGCGCCTGACGTATTGGAGCGTCGAAAGATTTCACACGACCGCCAGAGCGGGGGCCGTTCGAGGAAGCCGGGCGTATAGAGAAACGCCGCTCCAAAAGCAAGGTTTGAGCGTCCCATGAATGACTCCGGCGCAGGCGCCGCTGCGGCAGGCCGCCCGACCGCAGGCCAGGCGTTGGCGCAATCCCTCGACGAGGCCGCCGAACGCCGCCCCAAGAGCCGCAACATCCGCGCGCTTGGCCAGCTGATCCCGTTCGCTGCCGGCCACCGGCGGGACGCCGCGGCGGCAGGCGTCTTCCTGATCTCCGCGGCGGGCGCGAGCCTTGCCCTGACCGGGGCGCTGCGCCTGCTCACAGATCACCTGAACGACCACGCCACCCCGGCCAGCGCCGCGCCCTGGTTCCGGCTGCTGGGGGCGGTTGCCCTGGCCCTGGCCGCCTCCTCGGCGCTGCGCTATTTCTTCGTCACCAAGCTTGGCGAGCGGATCGTCGCCGACCTTCGCAAGGCGACCTACGCCCATATCCTGTCGCTGGACCCGGCGTTCTTCCTGATGACCCGCACGGGCGAAGTGCTGTCGCGCCTGACCACCGACATCCAGATCGTCGAGAACCTGCTGACCACCTCGATCTCGATGGCGCTGCGCAACCTGCTGATGCTGGTGGGCGGCGTGGCCTACATGCTGGTGGTCAGCCCCAGGCTCACCGGCCTGATCCTCCTGACGTTTCCCTTCGTGATCGCCCCGCTGTTCCTGTTCGGCCGCCAGGTGCGCAGGCTGACAACCTCGACCCAGGACCAGTTCGCCTCGGCGGTCGGCCACGCCGGCGAGACCCTGGATGCCCTGGAAATCGTCCAGGCGTTCGGTCGCGAAGCCTCCGGCGCGCGGCGGTTCGGCGAGGCGGTGGAGAACGCCTTCCGCACGTCCCTGCGCCGGATGCGCGCGCGGGCGATGATGACCGGCGCGGCCATCGGTCTGATCTTCGGGGGGGTGGTCTGGATCATGTGGCTGGGGGTCAACGCCGTCCTGGCCGGTCACCTGAGCTGGGGCACCTTCATCCAGTTCGGCGTCCTGGCGGTGATGTCGGCCGGCTCCGTGGGCGCGCTGGGCGAGACCTGGGGCGACGTGCAGAAGGCCGCCGGCGCCATGGAGCGGGTCTCCGAGATCCTCAACGCCCGGCCCGGCATCGCCGCGCCGGCCCATCCGCGTCCGCTGCCCGCGCCGCCGCGCGGCGAGCTGTCGCTGGAGAACGTCACCTTCGCCTACCCCGGCCGCCCGGACATGCCGGCGGTCCGCGGCCTGTCCCTCCGCGTGAAGCCAGGCGAGCGGGTGGCCCTGGTCGGCCCGTCAGGCGCCGGCAAGAGCACGGTGTTCCGCCTGCTGCTGCGCTTCTACGATCCACAGGAGGGCCGGGTGCTGCTGGACGGGATCGACGTGCGGGACGCAGATCCGGTGCAGGTTCGCGCCCGCATGGCCCTGGTCGCTCAGGACTCGCCGCTGTTCTCCGGCTCGGCGCTGGACAATGTGCGCTTCGGTCGCGAGGACGCCAGCCTCGAGGACGTGCAGGCCGCCGTCCGGGCCGCCCAGGCCGAGGGCTTCCTTGCCGCCCTGCCGCAGGGCCTCGACACCCAGATCGGCGAACGCGCCCGCAGCCTCTCCGGCGGCCAGCGCCAGCGGCTGGCGATTGCGCGGGCCCTGGTCCGTTCCGCGCCGATCCTGCTGCTCGACGAGGCCACCAGCGCCCTCGACGCCGAGAACGAACGGCTGGTTCAGCGCGCGCTCGACGCGGCCATGGTCGGCCGCACGACGCTGGTCATCGCCCACCGCCTGGCCACCGTGCTCAAGGCCGACCGCATCATGGTCATGGACGAGGGCCGCGTGGTCGAGCAGGGCACGCACCCCGAACTGGTGGCCAGGAATGGCCTTTACGCCCGCCTGGCGGCTCTGCAGTTCGGCGCGGCGGCGTAACCTCTGGCCTTGACCGCCAGCGCCGGGAAATCGCTGAACAGGCCATCGACGCCGGCGGCGAACAGCGCCCGATAGACCGCGTCCACGTCACCGAAATCGGCCGGGTTGGACCCCTTGCGCAGCTTCGGCGGCAGGAAAACGTTCTCGGCGCGGACCGTCCAGGGATGCACAGCCAGACCCGCCGCGTGCGCATCGGCCACCAGGGGGGTGGCAGGGCCCAGGCCCCCATCGACCGTCGGAATCACCATCGACCAGTCGGGGCCGATCCCGTTGGCGTAGGCCGCGACGGCCTTCAGGCCCGACGCCGAGACCATGTCCCGGTAGGTCAGGGCTGCATCCGCGGGGCCGCCCTCGGCCGAGACCAGCTGGATCCGCGGCGCCCGGCTGAGCGTCTTGAAGGTCTTCAGCGGCCCGACTTCGAAGCACTGGACGAAGACCGGCGCGGTCGGGCTGTCCAGGCCATTGCGCTTCAGCATATCGGCCAGCCGGCGTTCCGGGGCCAGGCCCAGGCCGGCGAAATAGGTCGGGTGCTTCATCTCCGGATAGGTGCCGATGGTGCGCCGCAGGCGCGCACTCTCGGCCCTGGCCAGGTCGATGACCTCCTGGTAGGTGGCGATGGCCTCGCGGCCGTCGAATTTCGCGCTGCCGGGGCGCAGCCTCGGCAGCCGCTCGCGGGCGCGCAAGGTCTTGATTTCGGCCAGGGTGAAATCCTCGCTGAACCAGCCGGTGAGACTCTCGCCGTCGATCACCTTGGTGGCCTTGCGCGTGGCGAACTCCGGCCGGGCGGCGACGTCGGTGGTCTCGGTGACGTTGTTCTCGTGGCGCACCACCAAGTGGCCGTCCTTGGTCGAGACCAGGTCCGGCTCGATGAAGTCGGCCCCCTCGGCAATGGCCAGACGGAAGGCCATCAGGGTGCTCTCCGGCCGCTCGCCGCTGGCGCCGCGGTGGGCGATGATCAGCGGTCTTTTCTTGAACTGGGCGGTGGCGGGCAGGGCGGCCAGTGCGGCGGCCGCGCCGGCCGTGGTCGCGAGCGTTCGGCGTGTGATGTCCATGATCCTCCCCCTACCCATCGTTGATGACAGTCAGTCACCCGTCATAGCGCAGGTCAACCGCACAGCCCTGCGGCAGTCAGTGTGAAAATTGACCGCCAAGACCGACTCGCCGTTTCGCGGACCAAGCCAATGGAGGTCCTACTTCGCCGCCTGGCGCAGGCGTTCGAGGATCTGCGGCTGGATCTCCAGGTTGCCGGCGCAGACCGAGCCCGCCGCCAGCACGTCGTCCTCACCCTCGGCGGTGGTCGCCCGCCCACCGGCCTCTGTCACCAGCAGCAGGCCCGCGGCCAGGTCCCAGGGCTTCAGGTCGCGCTCCCAATAGCCGTCGTAGCGGCCGGCCGCGACCCAGGCGAGGTCCAGCGCCGCGGCGCCGAACCGGCGAACGCCGGCCACCCGCTGGCTGATCTGATGCAGCTCCTTCAGGAACGTCGCGTGCTGGCCGTGGCCCAGGAACGGGATACCGGTGGCGATCACGCTCTCGTCCAGCCTGGTCCGCGCCGCCACCCGCAGGCGCTTGTCGTTGACGAAGGCGCCCTTGCCCTTTTCCGCCCAGAACAGCTCGTTGGCGACGGGATTCAGGGTTAGGGCCGCCACCACCGCCCCCTCGCGCTGCAGGGCGATGTTGATGGCGAAGTGCGGGATCGCGTGCAGGAAGTTGGTGGTGCCGTCCAAGGGATCGACGATCCAGGTGTGGGTCTTGTCGGTGCCCTCGATCATCCCGCGCTCTTCGCCGAGAAAGCCGTAGCCGGGGCGAGCCTTGGACAGGATCTCGAAGATGGTCTGCTCGGCCCTCAGATCGGCGGCCGAGACGAAGTCGGCCGGCGCCTTCTTGGCCACCTGCAACTCAGCGAGCTCGCCGAAGTCGCGATTCAGACCCCGCGCGGCCTTGCGCGCGGCGTCGGTCATGACCTTCAGGAGGGCCGATTGGGTGCTCACGGTGGGAAAGATCTCGGTCGCGGGAAGAGGGCGCGATACCTAGTCGCCCATAGGTTTGAAGGCAAGGAGAGGGTCATGACGATGCGAGAGGCGGCTTGTGCGTGCGGCGACTTCCGGTTGACGCTGGAAGGCGAGCCGATCCTGGTCTCAGCCTGCTGCTGCACGCGCTGTCAGCGGCGGACGGGGAGCTTCTTCGGGGTGACGGTCTATTTCCGGCCGGCGCAGCTGGTGCGGCGCGAGGGGGCCGCCTCGACGTTCCACCGCCCGGGTTCGACCATCTTCCAGTTCTGCCCGCGCTGCGGGTCCAGCCTGCTGTGGGAACTGGACGACGACGAGCCCATCATTGGCGTGGCGGGCGGCGCCTTCGCCGATCCGACGCTGCCGGGCCCGCACCGGATGACGCACACCGGGACCGGCCACCCCTTCGTGACCTCGCCGCGGGGCATCCCGGTCTACGAGGGACCTCCGCCGGAGTGACGGGCGGCCAGGCCCTTGGCGATCTCGGCGCCGAGGGCGGCGACCGCCGCAGGGGCGCCGTCGGCGTAGCTCCACACGCCGGCCGAGACCGCCAGGAAGTCGGCGCCCGCCATGGCGAGGCCGGCCGCCGTCTCGACCGTGATCCCGCCGATCGCCACGCAGGGGATCACCATGTCGGCCTGCCAGCCGCGCAGGATCTCCGGGTTTGCGCGCGTCGGCGCGTCCTTGGTGGCGGTCGGGAAGAAGGCTCCGAAGGCCACATAGTCGGCTCCGCCCTCGGCCGCTTCCATGGCCAGGTGCAGGCTGTCGTGGCAGGTGACGCCGATCATCGCGTCCTGGCCCAGGATCGCCCGCGCCTGGGCCAGCGGCATGTCACCCTGGCCGATATGCGCGCCGTCGCAGCCCAGCGTCCGCGCCAGGTCCGGCCGGTCGTTGAGGATCACCGCGACGCCCCGCGCCTGGGCGATCGGCATCACAACATCGACAGCCGCGGCGATCACCGCGTCGGGGACATTCTTCAGTCGGACCTGCAGGGCCGCCACGTCACCGGCGTCCAGCGCGTCGGCCAGCGTGCGGCCAAAGCCCGCCAGGTCGTCGAGCCGTGGCGGGGTGATCAGGTAGAGGCGGCAGAGCGGCGGGGCCATCGCCGGCTCATACATCGCCGCGCCACGAAGACGAAGGGCCGCGGAAGCGGGATCTCGCTCGGGGAGACTTCAGCCCGGCCGCCGACTGTGCCACAGAGCATGAGCGTCACGCGGGCCCAGCCAGGAACCTGCACGGGCTTTCGTGGATTTGCATCAGATCGTGGGAGGCCCGTCCATGTCAGCAAACCCCGTCCGCGGCGCCATTGATCGCTTGGCCAACAGTCGCGGCCGCACGTCGCAGCACATCGCCGTCGGTGTCGGCCTGACCGTCGGCGCGGTGGCTTTGTCGGCCCTGATCGCGCGGATGAACGCCCCGGTGGAGGACAACTGGGAAGTCTATTCCGACTATGAGGAGCTGGTTCAGCCACCCTTCAAGCCGCCGCCCAGGGTGTTCGCCCTGGTCTGGCCACCGCTGTTCATGGCGCTGACCATGTCGGGCCTTCGGGTCTGGAACGCGCCAAAAAGCGCTGAACGCACCCAGGCCCTGACCCTGTGGGGCGCGGTGCAGGCGCTGAACGCGATCTGGATGGCGCTGGGTCCCAACCGGCTTGGCGGCCAGCTCTCCGCCGCCATCGCCTCGCTCGGCGCCTCGGCCGCCTATGTCTGGCGCGCCCGCCGGGTCGATCCGCCCGCCGCCAACATGGTTGCGCCGTATGTGGGCTGGATCGGCTTCGCCAACGTGCTCACCGAGGAACTCTGGCGGAAGAATCCCGACCACCGGTCCCTGCACTAGGCGCGCGCGGGGCTTGGCCCTAGGCTCGTCCCAAGACCAAGGGCGGGGAGCGAAGCAATGACGGCGGCGACGGGCGCTGAGGCGCGGACGCGTGGGTCGGACCGGCGGGTGATCGCCGGGGCCTCGGCCGGCACGGTTTTCGAGTGGTACGACTTCTATCTCTACGGCTCGCTGGCCGGGTTCATCACCGAGCACTTCTTCTCCGGCGTCAACGCCACCACTGGCTACATTTTCGCGCTCCTGGCCTTCGCCGCGGGCTTCGCGGTCCGCCCGTTCGGGGCCATCGTCTTTGGGCGCCTGGGGGATCTCTGGGGCCGCAAGAACACCTTCCTCGTCACCATGACTCTGATGGGCCTGGCGACTTTCGTCGTCGGCCTCCTGCCCGGCTACGATCGGATCGGGGTGGCTGCGCCCGTGGCGCTGATCGTCATGCGGCTGATCCAGGGCCTGGCGCTGGGCGGCGAATATGGCGGAGCGGCCACCTACGTCGCCGAACATGCGCCCCCCGGCAAGCGGGGACTCTACACCAGCTGGATCCAGACCACGGCCACCCTGGGCCTGTTCCTCAGTCTGATCGTGATCATCGTCGTGCGCACACGGCTGGGCGAGGACGCGTTCAAGGCCTGGGGCTGGCGCATCCCATTCCTGGCCTCCGCCCTGCTGCTGATCGTCTCGCTGTGGATCCGCCTGCGGCTGAACGAGAGCCCGGTGTTCCAGAAGATGGTCGACGAGGGCACGACCTCCAAGGCGCCGCTCACCGAGAGCTTCGCGCGCTGGCCGAACCTGAGACTGGTGCTCCTGGCCCTTGCCGGCCTTACCGCCGGCCAGGCGGTGGTCTGGTACACCGGCCAGTTCTACAGCCTGTTCTTCCTCGAAAAGATGCTCAAGGTGGACGGCGTCCTGACCAACGAGCTGGTGGCGGTGGCGCTGTTGCTGGCGACGCCGTTCTTCGTGGTGTTCGGCTGGCTGTCGGACAAGATCGGGCGCAAACCGATCATCCTGGCCGGATGCCTGCTGGCGGTCCTGACCTACTTTCCGATCTTCAAGGGCATCACCGTGGCGGCCAATCCGCAGCTGGCCGCGGCCAGCGCCTCGGCGCCGGTGACCGTCGTGGCCGACCCCGCCGGCTGCAATTTCCAGTTCGACCCGGTGGGCAAGCAGGTTTTTGCTTCGTCATGCGACCTGGCCAAGTCGGCGCTGGCCAACGCCGGCGTCAGCTACGCGAACCAGGCCGCGCCGGCCGGCGCCTTGGCGGTGGTGCGCATTGGGGCCGTCGAGGTCACGAGCTTCCGGGGTGAGGCGCTGGCGGCCGCCGACCTGAAGGCGAAGAAGGCCGCCTGGACCAAGACCCTGGGCGCGGCGCTGAAGGCCGCCGGCTACCCCGCCAAGGCCGACGCGGCGAAGATGAACAAGCCCCTGCTGGTGGGCCTGCTCTGGCTGCTGGTGGTCTATGTTACCATGGTCTATGGCCCGATCGCTGCGGCCCTGGTGGAGATGTTCCCGGCCAGGATCCGCTACACCTCGATGAGCCTGCCCTATCACGTGGGCAACGGCTGGTTCGGCGGCTTCCTGCCCACCACCGCCTTTGCCATGGTCGCCGCCACGGGCAACATCTACTACGGCCTCTGGTATCCGGTGACCGTCGCCGCCGTGACCTTCGTGGTCGGCCTGCTGTTCCTGAAGGAAATGCGCGGCGCGGACATCGAGCGGTAGGCTACCGCCGGCCGGCGGATCCCAGGCGTCCTTGCGAGATGGGCGAACACCGACGCCGCAAGGAGGGAGGGTTCCGGATCACGTTTTCAGCTGGCTCGTATCGATCGGCAGCGCGCGGACGCGTTTTCCGCACGCCGCGAAGATGGCGTTGGTCAGCGCCGGGATCACCGGCGGCAGGGCCGGTTCGCCCAGGCCTGTCGGCGGATAGTCGGTGATCACGAACTTCACCTCCACCGGCGGAGAGTCCTTCATGCGGATCAACGGATAGTCACCGAAGTTGCCCTGCCGGGTTGCGCCGTTCTCGATGGTGATCTTCTGATAGAGCGCGTGGCTGAGCCCCTCGATCGCCGCCCCCTGGACCTGGTTGATGGCCCCCAGGGGATTGACGATCTGGCGACCCACGTCGGCGGCGATCCACACCTTGTGGACCTTGACCGCGCCCATGGCGTCGACGCTGGCCTTCACCACCTCGGCGAAATAGCCCATGTGGCTGTAGTGGAAGGCCACGCCCAGGCCCGAGCCCTTGGGCAGCTTGCCGCGATCCTTCCAGCCGCTCATCTTCTCGACGGCGGCCAGCACGCCCTTCATCCGCGCGGCGTTGTAGCCGGCGCTCTTGTCGCCGACCACCGGGGTGTCGCCCAGGAGCTTCATGCGGAAGGCCAGCGGATCGGCGCCGGCCGCGTGGGCCAGTTCGTCGATGAAGCTCTGGTTGACGAAGGCCAGGGCGTTCGAGCCCGGCGCCCGCAACGGCCCCATCGGCACGCCGGCCGGCATGGTCGACTGGTCGGCGCGGAAGTTGGCCAGGAAGCGGCTGGGGAATTCGTTGCCGCCCATGCCGGCGCTGGACGCCACCTGGGCGCCCTCGCCGAAGGTCACGAAGTGGTCGTGCCAGGCGCTGATATTGCCCGCCGCGTCCACCCCGCCCTTCAGATAGTGATAGCCGGCGGGGCGGTAGAAGTCGTGACGCATGTCGTCTTCGCGCGTCCACAGCAGCTTCACCGGCACGCCGGCTTCGCGCGCGATCCAGGCGGCCTCGACCATGTAGTCGTTGGACAGCCGGCGCCCGAACCCGCCGCCGCAGCGGGTCATGTGCACGGTGATGTCGTCCGGCTTCAAGCCCAGGGTCTTAGCCACCAGCTGGCGGCCGGGCTCAGGGTTCTGGCTGGGCGCCCAGATCTCCAGCTTGCCGTCCTTGAAATGGGCGGTGGTGTTCTGCGGCTCCAGCGGCGTGTGCGCCAGGAACGGATAGGCATAGGCCGCCTCGACCACATGGGCTGAGCCCTTCAGCGCGGCGGCCACGTCGCCGTCGTTGCGCAGGGTGGTCATCGGCGTCCCGGCGGCCAGTTCGGCGGCGCGCCTGTCGAATCCGGCTGTGCTCTGCCTGGCGGTCGGATGGTCCGCCCACTGGGTCTTCAGCGCATTGCGGCCCTTGCGCGCCGCCCACCAGCTGTCGGCGACCACCGCCACGCCCGGCAACAGGCCGGAAAGGTCGCTCCCGCCGTCGACGACAAACGCCTTCCGGACGCCCTTGACGGCGCGGGCGGCGTCCAGGTCGGCGCTGGCCACCTTGGCCCCGAACACGGGCGCCTTTTCGAAGGTCGCATAGAGCAACCCGGGAACCCGCACGTCGATGCCGAACAACGGCTCGCCCGTGACGATCCTGGCGACGTCGTACTGGGCCTTGGGATGGCCGATGATCCTGTAGGTCTTGGGGTCCTTCAGCGGGATGGTCTTCGGGTCGGGCGTGGGCAGGCCCGCGCATTGGCCGGCCAGGGCGCCGTAGCTCGCCTTGCGGCCCGTCGCGACGTGGATCACCTGGCCCTCGGTCGTCTTGCAGTCGCCGGCGGTGCAGTTCCAGGCCAGAGCCGCGGCGTTGACCAGCATGGCGCGCGCCACCGCGCCCACCCGGCGCAGGTCTTCGTAGTTCATCGGCGTGGCCAGGGATCCGCCGGCGAACTGGCGCGAATAGAGCTTGGGATCGTTGTCCGCCTGCTCGATGCGGACGTTCTCCCAGGCCACGTCCAGCTCTTCGGCGATCATCATCGGCAGCGAGGTCTTCACCCCCTGACCGATCTCCGGGTTCTTGGACATGATGGTGACGATGCCGCTGGGCGCCACGCGCACATAGGCGTTCAGCGCCTGAGCGCCGGCCGTCTCGGCGGCCTCCGCCTTGGCGGCGATGCGGAAGGAAAGGACCAGGCCGCCGCCGACAACGGAAGCCTTCAGGAGGTCGCGGCGCGAAGCGCCGGTCAGGTGCAGGGTCATGGCGCTACGCCTTCTGGCCGGAGGCTTGTTTGATCGCCGCGCGGATGCGCGTGTAGGTGGCGCAGCGGCAGAGGTTGCCGCTCATCGCCGCGTCGATGTCGGCGTCGGTGGGCTTTGGCGTCTTGGCCAGAAGCGCGGTGGCCGACATGATCTGGCCTGGCTGGCAGTAGCCGCACTGGGCCACGTCCAGCTCCATCCAGGCGGCCTGCACACGCTTGCCGATGGGATCGCCGGCGATGGCCTCGATGGTGGTGATCCTGGCGTCGCCGACGCGGGACACCGGCAGGGTGCAGCTGCGCCGCGCCTGACCGTCGATGTGCACGGTGCAGGCCCCGCAGGCCCCCACGCCGCAGCCGAACTTGGGACCGGTGATCCCCAGCGTATCGCGCAGGGTCCAGAGCAGCGGGGTGTCCGGATCGACATCCACCTCGCGGACCTTGCCGTTGACGTTGAGCCTGAAGGTCATGGCGCCGCTCCCTCGTGGTGCGCCAAGGGTAAGGCGGCGGCGGCCTTCTCACAAGCGCCCCCTGCCGAGGGAAAGGCTTCAGGGCGCGACCGGGAAATCCACGCGCGCGCTGAAGCCGCGCGGCGAGAAGTCGAACGTAACCTTGCCGCCTTGGTTTCGCAGCGCCTGCTGCAACAGTCGCGTGCCGAATCCCTGGCGGGTCGAGGGCGTCACCGCCGGCCCGCCCGCCTCGCGCCATTCGAAAGCCGCCCGCCCCGCGTCCGCCGGCTTCAGAGCCACCGCCACGCGACCCGTGTCGTTGGAGAGTGCGCCGTACTTCACCGCGTTGGTCCCCAGTTCATGCAGCAGCAAGCCCATGCCCACCGCCATGTCGCCCCGCACCGTGACCTCGGCGAGAGCCCCGTCAAGATCGAAGCGGCCAAGGCCGAAGACCGTGACAGACCGCGCGATCACCTCGGCCAGCACCACCGGTTGGCCGCCGGCAGCGGTGACCAGATCCTGCGACGTAGCCATCGCCTGCAGCCGGGCGGTCAGCACCTGACGAAAGCTCTCGACCGTGGGCTGGCCGCGGGCGCTCTGACCGACGATGGCCATGATCACGGCCATGAAATTCCGGGCGCGGTGCGCCAGTTCACCCAGCACCAGAACCCGCCGTTCCTCGGCCGCCCTGCGTTCGGTAATGTCCAGGGTGGTGCCGACCACAAGCCGCGCTTGGCCATCCGCGGCGTTTGAGACGCGGGCGTGCGACGAGAGCCAGCGGGTCTCGCCGTCCGGCGCGACGATCCGGTGTTCAATCGAATAGTCGCCGCCGCTAGGCCTGTCCCGGGCCGCCTCGAAGGCGTTCCGCACGACGGCGACGTCATCGGGATGGACCAGCGCGACATAGCTTTCGACCGTCACCTCGGCGTCGGCCGGCAGGCCGTGCAGGTGCTTGTTACGGTCTGACCAGACGACGCGGTCGGCCTCCACGTCCCACTCCCAGAAGCCCAGGCCCGTCGCGTCCGCAGCAACTTCCAGGCGACGTCGCTGCTCAATCAGTTCGGCGGCCATGCGCCGGCGGTCGGTGACGTCGATCTGCAGTCCGTCCCACAGCACGCTGCCGTCGGGCTGTGGCCGCGGCAGCGAGGCGAAGCGGTGCCAGCGCACCTCGCCGTCGGGCCGGCGCATGGCGACTTCTATGTCGAAGGGGCGCATATTCGCCAGCGCATCGGCCTCGGCGGCGGCGAAGGCGGCGCGATGTCCCGGCAGGATCATGTCGTAGAGCAGGGCGGCGTCGCGCATCACCGCCTCGCCCTCGACGCCGTTCACGCCCAGGCAGCGCGGACCCGCGAAGATGAAGCGTCGCGAACCGTCCGGTCGGCTCTCGCTGACGAAGGCCATCCCCAGCGCCGTCGCGTCGGCCGAAGGGCGCACGATGGGGTCCTCAGCGCCCGGAATTTCAACCGAAGGGTTCACCGGGTTTCGCACGTCCGCCACTACCGGGTCGCAATCTGTCGCGGCTTGCCAAGCGTCGCAATACCAGAAGATGTATCGTTAAGAGTTCGCGTACCGTGTGCGGCGAATCGCCTCAAGGCGCGAGCGGGCGGCGATTCAGGGTCGTGGCAGCAGCACCACCGCGTCGGGCAATTCGTTGGGATTGTCTCCGGGTCGTGGCGGGAAATCTCTCGCCAGAACCTCCGCGCAGAGCCGGACCGCGTCCGCGAACCCCACACCCGGATCGCCTCGCTTAAGGCCGTCTGTCAGGGCCCCCATGGCGCGATCCCAGACGTGGGCGTCCACCCGGGCGGCGATCCCCTCGTCGGCGATCAGCTCGGCCATACGCTCGCCCAGAGAGACGAAGAGCAGCACCCCGGTCCGCTCGCGGGTCAGGTGCAGGTTCTTGCCCAGGAACTGTTCGGCCGCGCGCCTGCGCACCCGGTCGCGCTTCAGTCCGCGCGGGGTCAGGGCGCGGCGCACCGCCGGGATCGCCACGACCAGCGCGGCGGCGGCGAACAGAACGCCTTGCAGGACGATGGTCCCGACCAGCGCCCGGCGCACCGAGCCTTCCACGGCCGCCCCCACCTGCGCCGCGCTCCAGCTGGAGAAGATGTCGGAAATGGTCACCTGCACGCCGCCGAGCAACAGCAGCGCCGGCGCCAGCAGGGCGATACCGGCGGCCCAGGCCAGCGGGGTCTCGCCGTAGGTCGAGCTTGCCTCGGCGACCACGCAATAGATCTCACCGGTGGTGCGGGTCTCGGCCTCGCGCACCGCGGCCTCGATGGCGGCCAGGTCAGCTGGCGACAGGGTTTTCATCACCAGCTCCCCGAAGATCCGCCGCCGCCGAACGAGCCGCCGCCGCCGGAGAATCCGCCGCCGCCGCCGCCCCAGCCGCCACCGCCGCCACCGCCGCCACGTCCTCCACCGAGGAACAGGAACGGAAGCCACCAAAGACCGCCAAGGCCCCGGCCGCGCCCGCCGCCGCCAGCGGCGCGAAGCAGACCGGAGATGACCCAAAAAACCACCAGGATGATCAGGAAGACCGGGACATGCGGACCTGCGCTGCGGCCAGGGTGGGCCTGCGGTTGGGCGGCCGCCTGGGCGACGTTGGCCTTGGCCTGATCGTCGGGCAGGCCAAGCTGGCCGATCAGCGCCTCCGCGCCAGCCACGACGCCGTCTTCCATGCGGCCCTGCTTGAACTTCGGCAGCACCTTTTCCTGCAGGATGACGCTGGTCAGCGCGTCGGTCAGCACCGGCTCCAACCCGTAGCCCACCTCGATGCGCACCTTGCGCTCCTTGGGCGCCACCAGGAGGATCGCGCCGTCATTGACGCCCTTGCGGCCCAGCGCCCAGGCCCGGCCCAGCTGATAGCCGTAGTCCTCGATCGCATAGCCCTGCAGGTCGGGCACGGTGGCGACCACGACCTGATGGCCGCTCCGAGCCTCAAGCGCCGCGAGTTCGCCGTCCAGTTTTTCCACCGTCGCCGGCGACAGCAGGTGAGCGTCATCGACCACCCGCCCGCTCAGCGCCGGGAACTTCGGCGCGGCCAGGGCGGCGCCGGCCAGCGCCACTAAGGCCACGATCAGCGCCGCGAACCCTCCCCGACGGCGGGGCGGGCTGAGGCCTGCAGGGGTCACTTGGTCGCCGGCGCCTGGCCCGGCGGCAGGGCGGCCGCGGCCGGGGCGGCGGGCGCGTCAAAGCTGACCGTGGGCGCGTTCTGGGCCTGTGGCGCGGCCGAGAACAGCACCATCGGCTTGGAGCTGGCGTACATAGTCTTGGCGTAGAAGACCTGCGGGAAGGTCCGCAGGGTGGTGTTGAAATCCTGGACGCTCAGGTTGTAGTCGCGGCGCGCGATGGCGATCCGGTTCTCCGTGCCTTCGAGCTGGCTTTGCAGCGCCATGAAGTTGGTATTGGACTTCAGCTCCGGATAGTTTTCCTGCAGCACCCGGAACGGGGCCAGCGCCATGGTCACGCCGTTCTGCGCCGACTGGTAGCGCTGGAAGGCCGCCGGGTCGGTGGTGATCGAGGCGTCCGACTTCACCGCCATGGCGCCGGACCGGGCCTCGGAGACCCCGATCAGCACCTTGCTCTCCTGGGCGGCGTAGCCCTTTACGGTCGACACCAGGTTGGGGATCAGGTCGCTGCGGCGCTGGTACTGGTTCTGCACCTCCGCCCACTGGGCCTTGGCGGCTTCTTCCTTAGTCGGGATGGTGTTGACGCCGCAGCCGGCGACGATCAGCGGCGCGAGCAGGATCAGGGCGACGCGCGCGAAGCGCTTCTTGACGATGGTCACGTGAGTCTGGCTGCCCCAAGGGCTCGAAGTCGAGCTTGGTGTGGCCGCTATTTGGCCCCGGCGTCGATCCAACGCAATGTCGCCCAGCATGACAGTTCTGTTAGGCGGCGGAGGTTCCTCGATGGGACAGGTGCGACCCTACTATGCCGACAGGGGGTTGAGCGCGGCGTTCTACGATACGGTGACCGGGGCCGACGAGCGTCTGGCCGGCGATATCGAGATCTATGCGGGCCTGGCGCCGGCCGGGGGGGCCATCCTCGAACTCGGCGCCGGAACCGGTCGCGTCGCCTATGCCCTGGCCGCACTCGGTCACCAGGTCACCGGGGTCGAGATCGCCCCGGCCATGCTGGCGCAGGCCGAGGCCCGCCGAGGCGAGGTTCCCGACGACGTCGCCCGCCGGGTGGTCCTGCGCCGCGGCGACATGACGGCGATCGACCTGAAGCAGGTTTTCGACCTGGTCGTCTGTCCCTATTTCACCCTGGCTCATGTGCCGGGGGGCGCGGCCTGGAAGAACACCTTCGCCACCGCAGCCCGACACCTGCGTCCTGGCGGGCTGGCCGCTTTTCACTTGCCGCTGCTCGAGGTGATGCGCCGGCCCGGCCCGGCCAATCCCGCCGTGCCGGTTCTCGACCGCCCGACGCCGGCCGGCGGTCGGCTCCTGCTCTACATCCGTGAGCGGCGCTTCCGCGAGGACGTGGGCCGGCTGGATCAGGTGATCGAGTAT
>NZ_JANMBF010000093.1:0-16055 GCF_031360265.1 Phenylobacterium sp. | reverse complement strand
TGGTCGGTCGGCATGTTGAAGGTCCACATATATTCCTCGACCTTCACGCCGGGGGTGTCGGCCGGCACGATGAAGCAGGTGATGCCGGCGGCGTCCCCGTCCTTGCCGGACGTGCGCGCGAAGACCATCACATGGGTCGCCACGTGCATGCCGGTGGTCCACATCTTTTCGCCCTGGATCAGCCAGCCGGGCTGGCCGTCCTTGTCCTGGCGGGTCCCGGTGGTTTCCATAAAGGTGGCGTCGGAGCCGTGGTTGGGCTCGGTCAGGCCAAAGCCCGTGCGCATCTTGCCGCCCAAGAGCTTCTCGCCGTCCCGCTCGTACTGGGCGTTGGTGGCGAACTCCTTGAACATCAGGATGAAGGGGTTGTTGCCGACGATCGAATGCTCGGTCTGCAGGTCGTTGAACAGGCCCAGGCCCTTGGCGGCCAGGTGCTCGCGGATCACCGCCATGGCCAGCTGGGTGCCGCCCTTGCCGCCCATCTCCGGCGGCCAGGCGTAGCGCAGGTGCCCGGCGTCGTCGGCCAGCTTGCGGGCCTTGGCCAAGAGCTCCTCCCAGTCCTTGCGCGGCAGGCCCTGGTTGTCCCAGTCGGTGCGGGCGTGCTCGCGGCGGTGGTCGAAGAACCGCTCGTTGTCGTCCTGCGCCTGCAGGGGCTTGATCTTGGCCTCGATGAAGGCGTCAAGCTCGGCAAGATAGTCCACAAGGTCCTTAGGCAGGTCAAAGTCCATCGGTCGCGTCCTCTGCAAGGTTTCTTGGGCGGGCTGACCCTACGGAGCCATTTACAAGCCGCGGGAACGCTCGCCAGATCGCCAGCCTAGACCAGGTTTGAGGTTCCGTCGGGTCATGAGTTTGGATGTTTCCGAAGCGCTGTCGCGGCTGGCCCTGCGCCTGGGGGGCGAGGGGGCGCGGCTGGCCCAGGCCGGGCGGCTGTCGGGCGGGGCCAGCATGGAGACCTGGGCCTTCGCCATCGAGACCGCCGGTGGGCGCGAAGACCTGATCCTGCGCCGCCGCGGCGCCCCCTTCGACCCCGGCAACGCGCGCTCCATCCGGCTGGCCACCGAGGCGGCGTTGATCCGCGCCACCGGCGCCCGGGGCGCCCCGGTCCCGCCGGTGCGGCATATCTGCGACGACGCCGACGGCCTGGGCGAGGCCTATGTGATGGGCCGGATCGCCGGTGAGACCCTGGGCAAGCGCATCGTCTCCGACGCCCGCTTCGACGCCGTGCGCGGCACGCTCGCGCGCCAGTGCGGCGCGGTGCTGGCGCAGATCCACGCCACCCCGCCGCCGGCGGACCTGGGCCTGAAGACCGTCGATGGCGCCGGCGAACTCGACCGCTACGAGGAGGTCTACCGCGCCACCGGCGCCGGGCGGCCGATCCTGGAACTGGCCTTTCAGTACCTGCGCCAGCACCTGCCGCAGCCCGCGCCGCCGACCCTGCTGCACGGGGATTTTCGCAACGGCAACCTGATGTTCGACCCCGACAAGGGGCTGGTCGCCGTCTTGGACTGGGAGCTGTCGCACATCGGCGATCCGGCCGAGGACATGGGCTGGATCTGCACCAATTCCTGGCGCTTTGGCCGCCCCGACCGGCCGGTGGGCGGCTTTGGCGACTATGCGGACCTGCTGGCCGGCTACGCGGCGGCCGGCGGCCGGCCGGTCGAGCTGTCGCGCGTGCGCTTCTGGCAGATGCTGGGGTCGCTGCGCTGGGGGGTCATGTGCCTGACCATGTATATGAGCTGGGCCAACGGGACTGAACGCTCGGTGGAACGGCCGATGATCGGCCGGCGCGTCTCGGAGACCGAGGCCGACCTCGTGGTCCTTCTGGAGCAGGGCCTGTGATCACCCACCCCAGGACCGAGGAACTGGCCCAGGCCGTGGCCGCCTGGATCGACGAGATCCGCCCGGGCCTCGACCCGCGCAACGGCTTCCTGGCCCGCGTCGCGGCCAATGCCCTGGCCACCGTCGGCCGCGAGCTGACCCTGGGTCCGGCGGCCGAGGCGGCAGCGGTGGCGGCGATGGCTCAGGTGCTGGCTCGCGCCGGAACCCACGCCGAGCTCACCGAAGAGCTCTGCGCCCGCATCCGCTCGGCCGAGCTGACGGTGGCGACGCCGGGGCTGCTGGCCGCGCTGCGGACGATGGCCAGCGACCAGCTGGCCATCGACCAGCCGAGCTACAGGCCGGAGGGCTCGCCTCCGCCCCCGCCTTGACGATCCCAACCTTGACGCCGCGCCCGGCCGGGCTGGCCGGCGTCCTGCTGCCGATCGCCGCCGTGGTCACCGCCATGGTCGCCTTCCAGGTCAGCGCCGCCTTCGCCAAGGCGCTGTTTCCCGCGGTCGGGCCGCAGGGGGCGGCGGCTCTACGGCTGACGCTGGGCGCGGCCATGCTGGTGGCGATCTCGCGGCCCTGGCGCGCCTGGCCGCCGCGCGCGGCCTGGCCCGCCGTGATCGGCCTGGGGCTCTCGGTGGCCGCGGCCGTGGCGCTGTTCTACGCCGCCCTGTCGCGGCTGCCCCAGGGGGTGACCATCGCGCTGCAGTTCCTCGGGCCGCTGGGCGTGGCCGTGCTCGCCTCCCGCCGGCTCCGCGACCTGCTCTGGGCGGGCCTGGCCGCCGTCGGGGTCTGGGCCCTGGTCGGGCGCGGCGTGGCGGGCGCGCGCCTCGACCCGGTGGGAATCGCCTTTGCGCTGGGCGCGGCCTGCGGCTGGGCGGGATATATCCTCTGCGGCCGCGCGGCCGGGACCGCGCTGGGGCCGGCCGCGGCGCCGTTGTCGGTGACCATTGCCGCGGCGATCGTGCTGCCGGTCGGCGTCGCCCACGCGGGGGTGGCGATCCTCGACCCGGCGCTGCTGCCGCTGGCGGCGATCGTGGCCCTGTTCTCCACGGTCATCCCGTTCTCGCTGGAGCTCTATGCCATGGCCCGCATGCCGTCGCGCACCTTCGCGGTGCTGATGAGCCTGGAGCCGGCCTTCGGCGCCGCATCCGGGCTCCTGCTGCTGCACGAGCGGCTGGTCCCGACGCAGGTCTGCGGCATCGCCGCGGTGATGATCGCGGCGGCCGGCGCGGCCTGGTCCGGCGCCCAGGCGACTACGCCGCCTCCAGCACCCGGATGATCTGGCTCTCGTCTTCGTTCCACAGGATGGCGACATTGGCGGCGCGGGTGGCGAGCTTGCCCAGCACGGCCCTCACTTCCGGAGCGCGCAGGCGCTTGGCGCTCAGCCGCAGCAGGGTGCGGCCGGCCCCCTGATCCTGCGCCTCGTCATGGAAGCGCAGGACGGCGTCGACCACCGAACCGGGCAGGGCGGGCCGCTCCAGCAGCGGCGCGGGGGCGACGGGACGCGGGGCGAAACGGCGGCGGGAAAATTGCGAAGCCATGGAAACTCTCCGGTTGCGGAATGTCTGGGGTTCGGTTCTGCACCCTGGGTGCGACAGAAACGGACGTAGGACCCCATGCGCCACGAAAAGGCCGGACAGCTGCTGGCGCTGGCGCGGATGCTGGCCGCCACCGCCGAGGGTCTGACCCTCGATGAAATGGCCGAGCGGCTAGGCGTCGGGCGGCGCACCGCTGAGCGGATGCGCGACGCCGTGCGCGACGTCTTCCCGCAACTGGAGGAGATGGACGATCCGCCGACCCGGCGTTTTCGCATCCCCGCCGGGCTGGACGGCCTCTTCCAGGCGCCCACCGCCGAGGAGCTGGCGGCGCTGGCCGCGGCCGGCGAGCTGTTCGCCCAGCAGGGCGCGGCGGCCCGCGCCGGCGCGGTGAAGTCCCTGGAACAGAAGGTGCTCTCGGCCACGCGGGCGGCGGCGCGGCGCAGGCTGGCGCCTGACCTGGAGGCGCTGTTGCAGGCCGAGACCATCGCCGTGCAGGCCGGGCCGCGCCCCTTCGAGGACGCCGCGGTGCTGGCCGCGATCCGCCAGGCGCTGCTGTCGATGCACGCGCTGACCTTCCGCTATGCCGGCGGGACAACGCCGGGCCGGGTGCGCCAGGTGACGCCGTTCGGGGTGCTGTTCGGCCGGTCGAACTATCTGGTCGCCGATGAGGGGCAGGGGCCGCGCAACTGGCGGCTCGACCGGATCGGCGAGATCGCCGTCAGCGAACGCCCGGCGGCCCGGCCGGACGGCTTCTCCCTGCAGGCCTACGCCGACGAAAGCTTCGGCATCTTCCAGGACGATACCGAGGACGTGGTGCTGCGGGTGAGCCCGGCCGGCGCCGAGGACGCCCTGCGCTGGCGCTTCCATGCCAACCAGAGCGTCGAGCGCCAGGCCGACGGCGCGGTGATCGTCCGCTTCCGGGCCAGCGGCATGCTGGAGCTCGCCTGGCACCTGTTCAGCTGGGGCGACAAGGTCCGCGTGCTGGCCCCGGCGAGCCTCAGGGCCACCCTGATCGCCGAGCTAGACCGCGCGCTTGCAGCCCATACGTCCGAAATTGACGTAGCAAGCGCCTAACCCCTCCTCATCGCCACGAGGAGACCGCCATGAGCGTCATCGCCGACTACGCCACCCTCTACGAAACCGAGATCCGCCCGCGCCGCCGTCAGCCAGCCCGGGGCCTGCGCTACGTCGGCGTCCTGCTGATCTGGAGCGGCCTCTTCCTGGTGCGCCCGGCACTGGCCCTGGCCATTTGGCGCGAGCGCGCCTGACGGCGGTCCGACCGGTTCCCAAGCTCTACTTATCCGGGAAATTGCGTAGGTATTCATCTCAGGGTGATGCTCGCGAATCGGCGTGATTTATGGCGTTAACCATAGTCAACCCCCGTCGATTTGGACGCGTGATGCCCGCCGACGCACAGCGACATGAGGAGCCGGAAAGCCACGCAGGCGGCCGGGTGCTGGTCGTCGACGACGACCCGATCCTCCTCGATCTGCTGACCAAGGCCTTCCGCGCCGACGGGTTCGTCACCCGGTGCGCGGACAATGGCCGTCAGGCCCTGGCCCTGCTGCAGGCCGAGGCCTTCGACCTGGTGGTCACCGACATCGTCATGCCCGACAGCGAGGGCATCGGCACGATCCTGCAGATCAAGCGAAAGCCGCGGCCGCCAAAGGTCATCGCCATCTCCGGCGCCGGACGCGGCGGGCGAGGCGACTATCTCACCTGGGCAAGGCACCTGGGCGCCGACGAGGTGTTGGCCAAGCCTTTTCGCATGGCCCAGCTCATCGACCTGTCCAGGCGGCTGATCAGCAACCAATCCGACAGCGTGATGGAAATGGGGAGCCGGTAGTGCACATACTCTTGGTCGAAGACAACGAGGTCGCGTCGCGCAGCATCGAGCTCAAGCTGCGCGCCGAGGGGCACAACTTCTACACCACCGACCTGGGCGAGGACGCCATCGAACTGGCCGGCCTGTATGACTACGATGTGCTGTTGCTGGATATGGACCTGCCCGACATTTCCGGACTGGAGGTGCTGAAGGCTGTCCGCCTGAAGAAGATCCGCATCCCGGTGATCGTGCTCACCGGCGCCGCTGAGGTCGAAAGCAAGGTCAAGGCGCTCTGCGCCGGCGCCGACGACTACATCACCAAGCCGTTTCACAAGGCCGAGCTGGTGGCGCGGATCAATGCCGTGGTGCGCCGCTCGCGCGGCCACGCCGATTCGATCATCCGCACCGGCAATATCGCGGTGAACCTGGACACACGCACCGCCGAGGTCGCGGGCTTGCCCGTGCGCCTGACGCCCAGTGAGTACAAGGTCCTGGAACTGCTCTCGCTGCGCAAGAACTCCGTGCTCACCAAGGAGATGTGCCTCAACCACCTCTACAACGGGCTGCGCGAGCCGGAGGTGAAGATCATCGACGTGTTCATCTGCAAGCTGCGCAAGAAGATCGCCCAGGCCGCCGACGGCGCCACCCCGATCGAAACCGTCTGGGGCGGCGGCTATATGCTGCGCGACGCGCCCGCCCGGCCCGAAGGGATCGCCGCCTGACGCGAGCTATGGGCGCCAAAAGCCCGCTCCCCCTTGCGGGGAGAGGGTTGGGTGTGGGGGTGCCTGCTCCGACTCGGAGACGTCGCCCTGAACCCCGGTGAGCCAACGCCCGCCGCCGAGCCTGCACACCCACACCAACCTCTCGCCGCAAGGGGAGAAGGACGCCGCTGCAGCGCGATGTCTGAATGCCATAGGCTCCGCGGTGGAGCGGGAACCCCGCCGCACCGCGTCCGGAGCTACGCCAACCCCGATCGATCATCCGCGGGGCGGCGTCCAGGTCCTCGAACACCAGACCCTGTCCCGGCTGACTTGAATCAAGTCAGCCGGGAATGAACAGGGTCGTCGCTATATCTGGAGCCCTTCTCCTCCACTCAGGTTGATCCAACCCGAGTGGGAAGGGCTCTAGGCTCGCCGAGAGCCGCAATGGGCGTATGGCCTCCCCGCAGGTGATCCAATCTGGGTGGGCCGGTGCTCTACGCGGCGTGCGCACGCCCCGTGCCGGACACCGACGCGACGGGCACGTAGAGCGTCGCGGTGGCGCCGTAGCCCTCGCGCGACTGCAGCGCCAGGCCGCCGCCCGCGGCGTCCGCGAAGGCCTTCACCGAGCTGCGGCCGAGCCCCGTGCCGCGCGGCTTGGTGGTGAACAGGGGCTCCATCGCGCGCGCCAGCGCTTCCGGCGACAATCCGGCGCCGCAGTCGCGGATCGAGAACGCCACATAGCGCCCCGGACCCAGACCGAGCCGATGGACATCGCCGCCGCCCGACACCTCGCGCGCCTTCAACCACACCAGGCCGTCTTCGGGTCGCGCCTCGCCGGCGTTGAGGCACAGGTTGAGCAATGCGCCCTCAAGCCCGGCGCGATCCGCGGCGCACAGCAGCGGCGCGGCCGGCCCCGAGACCTTCAGCGTCACGCCGGCGGGCATCGACAGGCGCGCCATGCGGCCCAGGTCCTCCAGCGCGCCGGCGCAATCGCAGGCCTCCCGTGGCGGCGTCCGGTCCTGGGCGATATCGAGCAGGCGGCGCAGCAGGGCCGCGCCCTGTTCGGCGGCGTGCAGGCCCACCAGCGCCAGGTCATGCTGGTCGCTGTTCTTGTCCAGTTCGGCGACCAGGCGTTCGTTGGCTCCGATCACCACCGCCAGCAGGTTGTTGAAATCGTGGGTGAGGGCGCTGGCCTCGAGCTGCAGCGCCTCCAGGCGCGCGGCCTTGGATCGTGAGCCGGAACGGCGGCGTGGCGCCCTGTTGTCGATGATCATTACGCACCCAACCCGGCTTCGATCGTCGACCTGGCGCTAACCGGGCCGTGCGCGAATCACATCACGCGCGCGAAGGTTGTGCATCCCGGCGCCAATACCTAGGTAGAAACCCTGCCCTCAACCCGGGCGCGGAGCGCCGGGCGCGGGTCATGCGGCGCCGGCGGACAAGGTCATGCGCACCAGTTCCGACACGCTGTCGGCGCGCATCTTGCTCATCACATTGGCGCGATAGATCTCCACCGTGCGGGGGCTGATGTTGAGTCTGGCGGCGACGGCCTTGTTGCTGGCGCCCTGCATGATCAGGTCCAGCACCTGGCGTTCGCGGGCGGTCAGGCTATCGATGCGGCGCACCACCCGCGAGCGCTTGGCGTCAGCGTCGACGGCGTCATCGTTCTCTTCCAGGCAGGCGCGCACCAGGCGCAGGATCAGCTCGCTCTCGTAGGGCTTCTCGATAAAGTCGGACGCGCCGGCCTTCATGGCCTGCACCGCCACGGTCACGTCGGCGTGGCCGGTGACAATGATCACCGGAAGCCGCGAGTTCATCGCCTTCAGCCGCTGAATCAGCTGGACGCCGTCCATGCCGGGCATCCGCACGTCGCTGATCACGCAACCGCGGTCGGCGGGGGTCAGGATCTGGAGAAAGGCCGCCGCGGACGAGAACCCGCTGGAGTTGAGGCCATCAGACCTCAGAAGGGTGATCAGGGAGTCCAGCGCGGCCTCGTCGTCATCGACGACGTACACGGTCCGATCGCCCGTTGATGGCGCCATTCTCTCCTGCCCGCATCAGCACAAAGCGGAACGCGGCGCCTCCGAGTGAGCTGGGTTCGACCCAGATACGTCCGCCATGATTTTCTACTATAGCGCGACTAATCGAAAGACCTAGCCCCATTCCCGAGGGCTTGGTGCTGGACAACGGCTGAAAGACGCGCCCCATGATTGTGGGGTCGAGCCCCGGTCCGCTGTCCTCGACCGAGACGACAAAGTTGCCGTCGGCGTCCGGGCAGGTCGTGATTTTGATCTCGCGATCGGGGAACTTAGTGACCGAGTCGAGCGCATTGCGGATCAGGTTGACGGCGAGCTGCTGAATCTGAATTCGGTCGGCCATGACAATATCCACCCCACGATAGAGGTCGTAGAATACCCGAGCGCCGGCATCGCGGACCATGAGCCCGACGATGAAATCGATTTCACGCAACATCGCCGAGAGACTTTCGGGTTTCTGTTCGGCGCCACCGCGAGTTGCGAGATCGCGCATGGTGCGGATGATTTCGCCCGCCCTGACCGCCTGGTCCCCGGCGCGGGATACGGCTTCGATCAGGTCGTCGTCGTCCAGCTCCAGGTTGGCGATCAGCGTGCGCGCGGCGCGCAGATAGTTGGCCACGGCAGACAAGGGCTGGTTGAGTTCGTGGGCCAGCACCGAGGCCATTTCGCCCATCGAGTTGAGGCTCCAGATCTGTGACAGCTGGGCGTGCAGTTCGTCGGACCTGCGCTCCGCGTCCTGCATCGTGGTGAGGTCGCGGGCAACCCCGGTGAACACCCGCCGATCGCCGATCCGGGCTTCGCCGATCCGCAGCGCCATCGGGAACTCCGATCCGTCCTTGCGCAGGCCGGTGACCTGGCGCTGGCTGCCGATCACCCGGCGCTCGCCCGTGGCGAGGTAGCGTTCGATATGGCTGTCGTGCGCCTGGCCCTGGTTCGCCGGCATCAGGATGTTGACGCTGCGGCCGACGGCCGTCGCCGCGGTCCAGCCGAACATCGCCTCGGCCGGCGGACTGAAATTGAGGATCCGGCCCTCATCGTCGATCAGGATGGTGGCGTCCGCCACCGTCTCGAGGCTGGAGCGCAGGATAGCCACGCGCTCGGCCTGCACCGCCAGCCGGCGCCGCAGGTCGGCCATCGCGCGGCGCAGCCAATCGCCGTAGACGGCTATGGCGAGTCCCAGCAGCAGGAAGAAGGCTAGGCGCGCGTCGCGTTCGGCCGGCGGCAGATGCGCGCCGGTGTCGGCTGTGAACGCGCCGAACGCCAGGATCAGCGTCACGCTCAGTCCCGACGTCAATCCGCCCAGCGCCGCGCAGACCAGCAGCGCCGGCGCGTAGAACAGATAGACCGAGTGACCGAACAGCCCGCCGAATGTCAGGTGCGCCGACAGGGCGGTCAGCGCCGCGACCAGCGCCAGAGCCTGTCCTTTCAGGAAGTCACCCATGGAGATCGCGCCGCCGGCCTGGGTCGCGTCCGCAGTGTCCCAGGACCGCATCATCGACTTACGATCACGCCGGGGCCATTGGGCATCCGGCATCCTGCGCCCCTGCGCGGCGGGATCAATCCGTAGGATTACCTAAAGGCGCGTGGGGTTGGAGGCCTGACCGGGAATCGAACCCGGGTAAACGGATTTGCAGTCCGGCGCGTAACCACTCCGCCATCAGGCCGTCTAGAGCGCGCGGTGCTATCAGAAGGCCGCGCCGTGGGCAACACGCGAGCCACAGCCACCACCGCCGCGATTGCCTTGGCGGGGGGGCGGGACCTATAAGCCCCCGACGACTTCCCAGACGACTCCCCGCCCGCCCAAGGACCTCCGCATGGCCGATTTCGCCGCCGCCCGGCTGAACATGGTGGAAAGCCAGGTGCGGCCCGCCGATGTCACCGACGTGCGTATTCACGACGCCATGCGCGCCCTGGCCCGCGAGGATTTCCTGCCCGCGGGGAAGGCCTATCTGGCCTATGCCGACATCGAGGCGGCCTATGGCCCCGGCCGCGCGCTGATGAAGCCGCGCGACGTGGCCAAGCTGCTGCAGGCGGTGCGCCCCATGCCCGGCGAGCGCGCCCTGGCGATCGCCGCGCCCTATGCGGCGGCGGTGATGACCCACATGGGCCTTGCGGTGACCCGCCTGGACGGCGACGACCTGTCGGCTCTTCCCGCGGGCGCGACCTATGACGTCGTGGTCTGCGAGGGGGCCGTCGGGCGCGCGCCGCCGGCCTGGCTGGCCGCGCTGGCCCCGCAGGGTCGGCTGGCGGTGGTCGAGCGGGACGGCCCGGTGGGCAAGGCCTGCGTCTATCTGCGGGCGCAGGACGGCGTGGGCCGTCGCGATGTGTTCGACGCCACGCCGCCGGTGCTGGCGGGTTTCGCCGCGCAACATGGTTTCGCCTTGGAGTAGAGGTCTGCAACGCTGGGGCAACGCCGGCGTGAAAAAAGCTTAAGGTGACGGGGGCTGGCGCTTCGGGCCACTGGTGGGCATGAACCGCGTCGTCATAGTTAGAGTCGCTCGCCTAGTTCGGGGATATGGAATGTCGAAGAACCTTCGCGGACCTTTGCTGGCCGCGATCTTCACCACGGGCCTGGCCGGCGCCTTCGCGGCCCCGGCCGGCGCCGAGACCCTGGCTGACGCCATCGCGCTGGCCTACGAGACCAACCCCACCTTGCAGGCGCAGCGGGCCGGCCAGCGCGCGCTGGACGAGACCTATGTGCAGGCCCGCTCCGGCTGGCGGCCGCAGGTCAGCCTTTCGGACTCCACCACCTATTCGGACAACGCGGTGCCTCGCGCGGCCCGAACCCTGTTCAACAGCAGCCTGAAATCGAACACCGGAAACGCCGCGCTCAATCTCACCCAGCCGATCTGGACGGGCGGCCGGACGGCCGCGGCGGTCTCCGCCGCCGAGGCGGACATCCTGTCGGGTCGCGAGTCGCTGCGTCGGGTGGAAGCCCAGGTGATCCTCAATGTGGTCCAGGCCTATGTGGATGTCCGCCGCGACCAGGACGGCGTGCGCATCCGCCAGCGAAACGTCGCGGTGCTGCAGAAACAGCTCGAGGAATCGAAAGCCCGCTTCGACGTGGGCGAGATCACCCGCACCGACGTCGCCCAGTCGCAGTCGCGTCTGGCGGCGGCTCAGGCCCTGCTGCAAAGCGCGATGGCTCAGTTCGCGATCAGCCGCGCCAACTACGCCGCCGTGGTGGGGCAGAACCCCGGCGAACTGGCCGACGTCCCGTCGCTGGATTTTCTCCTGCCGGGCAATGCCGACGATGCCTTCGCCGTCGCCGAGAAGTTCAATCCCCTGCTGCGGGCGCAGGAGTACGCCGAGCAGGCCAGTCGCGCCCGGGTGTCCGCCGCGCGGGCGGAACGCCTGCCCAGCCTTTCGCTGCGGGCGACACTGGGATTTTCCGGCGTGGTGTCGCCAGCCTATATAGATCGCTGGTCGCGCAACGTGACCGGCGCGGCCACGCTGACCGTGCCGCTGTTCGCCGGCGGGCTCACGAGCTCGCGGATCCGCCAGTCGGTGGAGCGCAACAATGTCGATCGCATCACCATCGAGGCCCAGCGCCGCGCGGTGCTGCAGAGTGTGACCCAGGCCTGGAACCAGCTGGTCGCTTCGCGCGCCAACATCGATTCGACCGGCGAGGCTGTGCGCGCCGCCCAGATCGCCGCCGAGGGCACAAGACAGGAGCAGCAGGTCGGCCTGCGCACAACGCTCGACGTGCTGAACGCCGAACAGGAACTGCGCAACAACGAGCTTTCGGCCTCCGCGGCGCGGCACGACGAATATCTGTCGGCCGCCACGGTGCTCTCGGCCATGGGCCGGCTGGAAGCCCGCAACCTCGTGCCCACCCTGGCCCAGTACGATTCGAAGTCCAACTTCCGCCGGCTGCGGCTCAGCTGGGGCTGGACGCCGTGGGAGGAGCCGATTTCCGTCATCGATCGCGTTCTGTCGGCGCCGCCGATTCCCCGGCCGATGGACAAGCCGGGCGAGGCGGCGATCGGTCCCGGCCTGCAGCCGCCGCCCACGGTGACGCCGGCGTCACCCCGGAAGTAGCGCCGATCCGGCGCACAACCTTTGCGAAGCGGTCTCCCCATCGGCTGAAAATGGTCTAGGCTGCTGGCGACACGACCTATCGATTCATTGCTCGGCGGCGGGACCCATGTCCGAACAGACTTCCCAGGAACCGACGATGGAGGAGATTCTCGCCTCCATCCGGCGCATCATTTCAGAGGACGACACGCCTGCGGAGGCCGACGCCGCGCCGGCCGAGCCGCCCGCGGTCGCCGAAGCCGCACCCGAACCCGCGCCCCATGTCGAGCCTGTCGCCGACGCCGCGCCGGAATCGGCGCCCGAGCCGGCGCCGGTTGAGCCCGAACACATTGCCGCCGCCGCGCCCGTCGTGGCGGCCCCGCAGCCGATCGAAGAGGAGGCGCTGGAGTTGACCGAAAAGGTGGAGACCCACGGCGATCTCGATGTCTTCGCGTCCGAACCGGCGCCGGCGCCGAAGGTCGAAAGCCTGGTCAGCGACCACATCGCCTCGGCCGCGGCCTCCGCGTTCGGCGCGCTGTCGGCGGCGGTGACCATGCCCAAGGGCGAGCGCACGCTGGAAGACGTGGTTCGCGAACTGCTGCGCCCCCTGCTGCAGCAGTGGCTGGACGCGCACCTGCCCGGTATCGTCCAGCAGACCGTCGAAGCCGAGGTCGACCGCATCGCCCGCGGCCGGGTCCGCTAGACACCGCTCATCCCCGCGAAAGCGGGGACCCAGGGGAGCGCTCACCACCAAAATGAGCGGTTTTCGGCGGCAAGCCGGTCGGGCCCACGAAGTGTGGATGGTCAGCTAGAGGCGCAACCACCACCGGCCGGCGCGCCTCGTGGTCGCGGTGACTATCACAGTGCGTCACTCCGACGGCCCAGTCGGACATCCGAGCCACTTCCGTACGCTTTCCGCCTGAGCCAACCAGGACGCCGGCGTGGTCTTCGGCGGGTTCTGCAATACCGCGCACGCCTCCTCCAACTCACCCATGCGGTAGAGGGTCAGGGCGAGATAGATGCGGGTTGTCGCGCCGCCAGGCTTCCACCGGGGTTCAGCTCGCCCAAAGAACCGCGCCTGATCTTCCAAACTGCGACGCGCTTCGAAGAAGGGGGGTATGTGAATCCCCAGCGCCTCGGCAAGCTCGGCGGGACCATTTGGGTCATTCTTCCACCAGCGATCATAGCCGGTCATCAAGGTGCCGATCCGCCAGGCTGACAAGACCATGCCGACATCTGACTTCCATGGGATCGCTTTTTTCAGCAGATCGCTCGTCGCCGTGTCGTACGACCAGAGGTTGGCAGTTGTGCCCGCAATCGAGCTCACTTGCAGATCTACATGTTCATCCACAGTCCCTATTCGGCGGGACCACTCCTTGCCTTCGCGAGTGAAGCCCATTGGTTTCAGCACACTGTCGACGGCGGAGACATAGGACTTCCGGGTCATATGAAGTCCTTCAAATTGTAGAAGAGCAGCCGAACAGGGTCGTTTGTCACCGCCTGATATTTCTTGAGTGCCCGCGCGCCCGCCGCCCTGCCGCTTGGGGAGTCGGGTTTCAGCTCGCCATACATTCTCTTGTTCGGAAGCTGCGGATCGCGCTTGGGCGTCCCCATATCCGGCTTCAGCGGTCGCTGACCCTCTCGCGGGAGTTTCGGCTCGTACTCCCAACCCGGCTTTTGCGCCAACCGTTCTTTCAGCGCGGCGTGGCCTCGCCGCCCTGCGCGGGTCGCCCAATTGTCGCCGACGCGAAGGTAGGGATCGCGTTCGACGAAGTTGGCGACGGCTTGTCCTGCCTCCGGCGCGATCTCGCCGGTTGCCCACTCCCCCGCCGCGCCAAGGCCCATAGCCACAAGCGCAGGCGCCAACGCCGGCACGGCGAACCAGCTGTTCTGCAGATCGATCTTGCGAGTCGTATCTGCGAAGGCAGCTTGCTGCCTTCGAAGGTCCGCAAGCTCTTGGTCCGACAGAGCAGGCGCGCGCAATGCGCCGTAGGCGATCGTCTGACCGGTCTTGGGCTGAGGTGGTAGCGTCGGTGCTTGGCCTGGGTTGGTCGCCGGAGCCCGCGTCGGTGTGGGCTGGGGCCAGACGCGGCCATAGGGGGGTGCCCGCGGCGCTGAGCGGGCGGCCGTTGATGGCGTCGGCGCAAACGCCGTGGCGGGCGCCCCCCTCAGCTCTCCGACCGGTTGCACGACTGAGTGGGGTGTCAGGTCGAATTCGGAAGCGGTGAGGTTCGCGGCGCCGCCATCTGGATATTGTCCGGCGGGATCGCTCTGGCCGGCGGGGGAGGGAGCGCCATACGACGTAGAGCGAAGCGATGATGGATCGGTGGGCTGGGCTTCGGTCGCTATTCTGACGCTTCGAAAGCGGTTCGGACCATCGGCGACCCAATTGAACCCAGGATCGGTGCCGCGGGAGGCCGGCGGTATCGCGAAGCCGGGGCCGATCTCTCCGGAGGGCGCAGGCATCGCGAAACCAGGATCGATGACTTGCCCTGATGCGGAGACGTCGCGACCGAACCGCGGGTCAGGGTCATCGCCGGCCGCGCCGTAGAAGAAGTCCTGATAGCGACGCGATGCCGCTTCCTGGCGCTCCCGTTCCACATACGCGGGAGATCTCAGATACCACCGCGTAAGCGCGTCACCTTCCAGGCTTCCGGGGTCGATCCAACTCTCAGGCACGCACGCTCCTCCTCATGTCGATGGGGCTTCCGCCGGGCAGGCGGATGGTCGCGGCGGGCGAACCGCCGCGGGCTCAGTCGTTGGAGTTGCGTGGCCTTGCTGCGACGCCTCGTCCGCTCAGCGACGGGTGGCGCGAGACAGTGATCGACGCGATGCCAGCTTGGCAGAATCCAATGGCGACGGGGGATTATCCCTTTGACGTAGCAAGGACAAGATGTAGAATGAGCAAGCGTGACAGGCCGGTACTGAAGTTTTCGAGTTCGCCACCGATCCGCTTTAATGTGGGCGAGACCGTTACTGTGGCAAGTTCGGTTGGATCGGAGCCGACACTAAAGATTATTGAGACTACTTCTTCGGAGATTCCGCAATCGCGACCTGTACCGTAAACATAGCGGTGTCAGGTGTTAGAACAGGATGGTTCACATTTACTAGGAAATGAAAATTATTTCCCGACCTTGAAACTCGGTGATGCTGAAGTAGGTTAAGAATTTTCTGGTTCCACTTGATAATATCGTCACTTCTAAGTGTCTCTAACATTTTTACTTTTAGCAGCTTTCGAAGGTTTCCTCTGTGTAGGATATCGCCACTTCGAGACCAAAGAGCTAGAAGGTCATCTTTGGTCAGATATTCATCCTTATAATCCCCGAGGTGATGCCCGGAGGGGGTATCCTCCATGACGAACGGGACGGGATAGAAGTCCGGATGAAGATCCTGAAGCTTTTTGAGAATCTCACCGGGAACCCATGCTTTTTGGAAGGCCTTCGTCTTGGACGCAGGAATGTCCCCGTGGCAGACTAAGCAGCCAAGGGCGATCAATTCGCAAAGTAGACGAAGCTGTAAGAAGCAATATTCTCTGATGAACGTTGGGCGAAGGCCGGGAGACTTTCTCAGCATTGCATCTATGCTGTGAACCCGAAGAAGTGCTTCTTCGATTATTGACTTGTAAGTTTCCATCGCCGCGTTGTCGTCGGCCGTGGGCATATGAGTGCGTCCTGTGGTAAAAGCGGGGTGTGCCTAAGCCCCCCGAACCCAAGCCATTCCAGCCGGACCCAGATGCCTGGGAGCGGTTTGAGGGCGCGGTGGATCATGCAAAGCGTCCGCCGCCCTCGCTACCAGCTAAGGCCAAGCGCCGCGAACGGTCTAGCTAATCTGGCGATGGGCCTTGGCGCCCGCGCTTACGCCGCACCCGATGCGAGCCCACCAGACCTTTGATAGGTGAGGCGCTTGCCCACGATACCCCCGACTGCGCGGTCGAAGCGCATGATGTCGGTGACGCCAAGCGCGGAGCGTTCGTTGTAGCGAAAGTCAAACTCGCCAACGTAACGCTTCAAGTGCTGTGCTGAGACATGGTGGAAGGTCCCGACAATTCCGCGCTTGAGGATCGCAAAGTAGCTTTCGACGGTGTTCGTGTAGGCGTCGCCGCGCACGTATTCGT